>NZ_JBHIMX010000002.1:0-329262 GCF_042194435.1 Bartonella sp. LB28NMGDW | reverse complement strand
GAGACATAGAAACTAGATGAGATAAAAAGCAATGGTTCCCGTAACAGACGCCCTTAATATCCATATGACAAAATAACAAGGATATCCAATCCTAAAGTAAAAAATATTCGCCGAAATTGAGCTGTTTTCATAAATTAAAATAGAATAAAAAAGTAAAATAATTACACACAACGTACTTTACTTTATGTTCAAAATAATAATAATGACAAAAAATATCAGGATGTATATAACAATAAAAAGAGTCATATTAAAATGAAGTCGATCATTCTTGTAATTTTGATTGCAAACCTTTTATCGGCTTGTGCATTAGCACCAAAGCTAAAACAGCCAAATGATAGGAACCGTGTGCCTATTAATAAAACAATCCCTGCCGAAATTAAGCGAGGAGACAGATGAAAACAAAACAAGTAAAACCAGTGAAAGCCGAAAAACTTAGCAGTTATTATGAAGAAAGCCGTGGCTTAGAACGTGATCTTATAAATGAATTTATAAGGTCGCGCAGAACGGCATGGCGTGTAGCGAGTACTGTTGGTCTTTTTGGCTTGTTCGGTATGATATGTGGAGTCGTTGGGTTTTCTCAACCAGCTCCAACTCCCTTAGTATTGCGCGTTGATAACACGACGGGTGCGGTTGATGTTATCTCAATCATGCGTGAACACGAGACCAGCTATGGTGAAGTTGTAGATAGATATTGGCTAAACCAATATGTGCTTAACCGTGAAAATTACGACTACGATACCATTCAACTGAACTATGACACAACAGCACTTTTAAGTGCGGCATCTGTTCAACAAGAATATTATAAAATCTATGATGGAGAAAATGCACGGGATAAAGTGCTTTCCAATAAAGCACGTATCACAGTCAAAGTACGATCAATCCAGCTTAATGGACTAGGTCAAGCAACTGTACGTTTTACGACTCAGCAACTTGACAGCAACGGTGCTGCTACTGGACCAAAACAGCACCAGATTGCAACAATTGGTTACACCTATGTCGGTGCACCCATGAAATCATCTGATCGATTGCTTAACCCCCTTGGTTTTCAAATAACAAGTTACCGTTCTGACCCAGAAATACTGTTAAATGATTAAGGAATTGATTGTTATGAAAAAACTTGCGTTCATTGTTCTATTGTCTTCGTTTTCTTCTCTTTATACAGTACCTGTGCAGGCGCTCAAAAGTCCATCAAATTCACAATATGACCACCGCATTCGCTATATAACATATAACGAAGCTGATGTGGTTCAAATTGAAACAGTTCTTGGTGTGGCAACACATATTATTCTTGAAGAAGGTGAACAGTATATCACTCATGCCTTTGGCGATTCTGAAGCCTATGCCTTTGCTCATAAAGGGCGGCATATTTTTATTAAACCAAAAGCAGAACTTGCTAATACCAATCTCATCGTTGTAACTGACAAACGGAGTTACAAATTCCGACTACAATTTCGAAATGACCGTGCGGGATCAACATATGAATTAGCTTTCCATTATCCCGATTCAAATGATGAAAAGTCAGAAGAAAACAACCGGCGCCTTGCGATTGAACGTGGTTTTCACCAAAGCGTCAATGGCTATAATCTCAGTTACACCATGAGCGGTCACCAAGATATTGCTCCGATAAATGCTTGGGACAATGGGCGTATTACTTACTTCAAATTTCCCGCTAACATGGATATGCCATCGATTTATGTCGTAGATGCTGAAGGCAATGAAAGCTTAATACCACGCACCGTTATCGGCAGTTCTAATGATATTATCGCCGTCCATAAGGTCAATCCTAAATGGCTCATACGGCTTGGTAAACGCGCTCTAGCTGTTTTTAATGAAGCCTATGACCCCAATGGCGTACCAAACACAACAGGGACAGTATCTTCGGTGGTTTATCGTATCAATAAAGGAGGAAAATGATGTTTGACAATAAGGAAGGAGAGGGAAAAGGTACAAAACTGGACAACGTCGAGCAAAAACATATTGAAGGTACTTATGGAGGATCGGAACTAGGTTCTGAACGTCGTCCGACAATTCCAGGTACCCGTGCATTGTTAGTGGTAGGACTTATTGTCATAGTAACGATACCGATTGCCTTGACTTGGAAAGCTTTTAAAATGCGTAATACCGTGGAAGTTGAGGAAGAAAACCCACAACAAATAGTACAGCAAATTATACCAAACTACGTCCCTCGGATTATAGAAGAGCCAAAGATTGTAGAAGAAGCAGAAAAACCAGCACAAATTGAAGATTCAAACCTAGATATTCCACCGGCCTTGAGTAAGCTTCTTCAAACAGCCATTCCTCCACACATGCTCCAAGATTCTGAAGAATTAGCACGCAAACGTATGCTCAGTTCTAGCCTTAACAGCGGTGGTAGCGAAGGATCTACAGATACCAATAGTAAAGCATCGAATAATGATAGAGGTAGTGGCGGATTATTTGATAACCTTCAGCCCGTGCGTTTAGGTCAATCACATGCGGCGCAACTTCGTAACCGTGACTTTTTGATTACGCAAGGAACACAAATAGATTGCACGTTAGAAACAAAGATCATTACATCACAACCCGGAATGACGACATGTCATTTAACACGCGATATTTATTCCACAAGTGGTCGTGTTGTTTTGCTTGACCGTGGTTCTAAAGTCGTTGGTTTTTACCAAAGTGGCATACAACAAGGACAAACGCGTGTGTTTGTGCAATGGTCACGCATCGAAACACCTTCTGGTGTTGTTGTCAATCTTGACTCACCTGGCACAGGTCCTCTGGGTGAAGCGGGTATTGGTGGCTGGGTTGACAGACGCTTTTGGGAGAGATTTGGTAGTGCAATTATGGTAAGCATTATCGGTGATTTAGGAGAATGGGTAAAAGGAAAAGTTAGTAAAATCAGCAAAGAAAATAAAGAGAACTCACAAAATAAAGGTAATCAGAATGCTGAATCTATAGCAATCGATGTCCTTCAAAATTCCATCAATATCACACCAACACTTTACAAAAACCAAGGCGAACGAGTAAATATTTTTGTTGCTCGTGATCTGGATTTCAGCGATGTCTACAGTCTTGTCACACGTTAACCCAATACAGAAAGATCAAGCAGTTTTTCAGCTTCTACAACCGCTTGATTGTTTCTTAGAAGATCCATCGATCACTGAATTATCGATTTGCCGCCCCTGCGAAGTATGGACGAAAAGCTTTAAGGGTTGGCAAGTACATAGCGTACCAGAGTTAACAACCAATTTTTTGCAAACGCTCATTACAGCTATTATCGTTTATAACGGTATGGCTCCCAGAAGTATTAATTATGTGCTATTGCCTGGTGGACAACGTGGTACAATTATACAAACGCCAGCTGTCGTTGATGGTGCTCTTTCCTTTGTGATTCGCAAACATTCTCTTATAGTTAAGACGTTAGAAGAACTCAAAGAAGAAGGTGCATTTGATGATTTCTCTGATGTAAGTTTTAACAAACCTTCAAAAAAAGAAGCAAATGACTTGTTATCGAAGCAGGACTTCACAAGGTTGGAACCATTTGAAGTTGAACTCTTGCAACATAAACGTGATGGAAAAATTCTTGAATTTTTACAAGAATGCGTCCTTCATAAACGCAACATTATTATTGCAGGCAAGACAGGATCTGGTAAAACAACATTTGCTCGCTCTTTAATTGAAAAGGTCCCTGTAGAGGAGCGTATTATCACAATTGAAGATGTTCATGAGCTTTTTCTACCCAATCATCCCAATCATGTACATATGATTTATGGTAACAATGTAGGCCGTGTTTCAGCTGAAGAATGCCTAGATGCGTGTATGCGTCAGTCGCCCGACCGAATTTTTCTCGCTGAATTGCGAGGTAATGAAGCGTGGGAATATCTCAATTCACTAAACACGGGTCATCCCGGATCGATTACAACGACGCATGCCAACAGCGCTTTGCAGACATTTGAACGATGTGCCACTTTGATTAAAAGATCAGAAGTTGGCCGGCAACTCGAGTTAGAAATGATAAAAATCGTTCTCTATACAACAGTTGACGTCGTGTTGTTTTTTAAAGATAGAAAACTCTCTGAAGTCTTTTACGACCCGATTTTTGCTAAATCAAAAATCGCTTAAGGGGAGCTTCCTCTCTCGATAATATGATGCAAACAATAAATAGCCGTAACTAATTGTTACGGCTATTTATTTAACTCTTCCTATTCTCTTTGCTTCTCCAATGGATTTTCTACACTCTTCATGAATAAAAGAAGAAAAAAGTTAATAGACAACAACTTTACAAGAAAACCAAATATACATAAGGCTCTCTCTATTCTCTTACCTTTGATCATTTTTTCCATTTATCTTTTGAAAAGGTATGTTTGATGCAAAAAAAATAGCTGCGAAATAAATATTTCAACAAAAGAAAAGAATAAATTTTGATTCGCCTATCAATGAAAGCTTCGTAAAATAGATACTTCGATCATCACAAATAATGATCGTCATCAAGACCAAAACTTATCGTTTAAAAATTCTAAGTGCTATTTTCAAGTGATTAATAAATATGTTTTTTAACCAAAAAATCTCCAGATACGGAAAAGCTTATACGAAATAAACTATCATTTCGATTTAGCATCTATAAACCACATTCTATTTGGTAATAAAAAGTATAGTTGCATATCAACATCTTCTTCGGACGAAGAAAGATTTTTAACCTCCAGCTGTTCGTAAACAATCAAGTTTCTCTTAAACAAGCTTTGCTAACCATATCACGTGGTTTATATCCCCATCCTAAAGACGATATCCATAGATTACACAAGGTAAGCTCTACTCTGAATATTCCTGTTCTCTTTTCTGCGCCTCAAAAAACAAAAACTCCTAAAAGCACAGATCTAAAATCCCACTTCTTAAGATGCATCACATTAATTTATAAAGAGTGTTCATTGTTTTGCATGTTGGATAAAAGATCTTAGTACCGTAAGATTCTCTCATTTTATGTCTCTTGCACATTACAAGTAAATAAAGTCGTATAGAATGAAACTGTATAAAAAAGAACTAAAAATGCCTCTTATAAACCGTCGCAAACGCCAAAAACTGTCGCAACATTGGGAGTTAGCAAAGTGTATAACGGCGCCCAGCTTGTTCTTTTATGAAGTGTGGAGATAGAGATGCTCTATAAATTTTATATTGTTCATCGGGACTTTACCATTATACCATCCACAAGCCCTGTCGCAAAATGAGCTTGGGAACTTTAAAGAGAGGGTTCTTTAAAACAAGCGCATAAATTGACAAGCCAAATGTATTTGGTTTGGGGCGTTCTGTTTTGCATAAGGGTTGTGATCTTATTTGTGATCTTTTTAAAGAACGAGAGAAACAAAAGCGTGAAGCAATGCGTAATCTCTATTATTTAAAAGACATTACTCTAGACGCTTTTGAAAGTCATAAAACTGAACTAAAATGGAAACTGGTTTACACCTTTACAGCTTCATATTCCCCCAAAATTAGGAGACTGTATACCGGTTTCAGAGATTATGCCAACAGAGAGATAAGTAATACTCTTAACTCCCATCTGATAGGTAAAAGCTGCAACAGCAAAAGCTCTTTTAGAGAAACAACGCCATAAAGTCATTAATAAACCGACAATGAATTGGAGAAATGTTCTAGATTTTTATCAAGCACTCTGCAAAGCAAAAATAATGATACAACTGGCTTTGCGTCTGCTTATTCTTACAGGTGCTCGTACCCATCTCTTACATCAATTCGTGAAGATCAGATTGAAGAGGATATATAGACAATTCTTGGCTCGAGAATATGAAAGGTCTGCGTGATACTACAGGGGATTTCGCGTGCCCTTATGATCAGAAGCATTAAAAATTTTAAAACAAACACGCTTGTTTTTTCGCAATGATTTCTTTTTTCTGTAACCGGTCATGGTCCTTATTAAGGTGAATTTCCTATCACAATATATAAGAGAGATTAGACTAAAAACCTGTCCACGTAGATTTCTCTCTCGTTTACGTAATTGGCTAACAGACTCCACCTATCACACCTCAAAGGACGAAGCCTCTTAACACACAAACTAATATGCAAACAATCCGCCCCTTCGCCTAGCAGATTTCAAACCACTTTAATTACCACATCCTAAATACGATAGTGTTTTATGGCACAACAGAATAAATACCAAAACATAATAAATAAGATCTAAACCTAGAAATCTCTATGTTTTTATAGATAAAAACATATAAAATCAAAACCTCCGAAACTCGTCAAAATACAACATATTTGCTTTGATGATTGAATTTATTCAACTCAAACGAACCTACAAACATCCCTTATTCTACATTCGCAACACGTGTTCTTAGAATTCTCACTACCGTTTTCTAAATTTTTAGAAAAAACTATAAATTTGATATTTTTTAAAACGTCTTATCTGCTCTTTAATGAATTTAAATCTATGATGTTACAATAGTTTTAAATTACTGCCCCTTTAACTGTATGCTCTATCTCTACAATAGATAGGGATTTTTCGTTCTCCATTTTGAGAACTATAAATTTTGTTTTTTAATGCGATTAACAATCCAATCTTTAAAAGAAAAAATATGACCTTTAAATATATAATGATGTTATCAAAAATTCCTAATCCCTGAATATTAGCAATGTTTTCGATATTATAATAAACGTATCGTAAAATGACGAACTGTCATAATGACTACTCCTTTGTATTTCATTTGAATAATTTACATGCGTTATAATATTTTTATCAGCATTTATTTTTTGTGCTCTATTTATACAGAGTTATCTTTTTTATAAAAAATGATTAATTGAATCTGCATTAAAGTGCAAATTCTGATACGAATTTAATAAAAATAAAAACACATGGCATATTGATTTTATTATTTTTATATAGAACGCTATTTAAAGTATCGTCTACCCGAAAGGCTAATGCCTTTATTAAAGGTGATAATAACTATGCTAACCGCCTCATAGAAGCCAATAAATTTTTAGAGATTAAGTTTCGAGAAGCACGAAAAACACGCACAATTTTCTATTTTTCTTTTTACTGTTCGTTAATCGGTCAATTTTCAAAGTAATATTCAACTATGAGTTTTCTGCTCAGCCATTGCAAGGATTGCTCCTACAAGGATTGGTTAGTTTTTAGAGATTACTGCGCTTTTAGAATGATTATAGCTACTGCGCCCCCATAAGCAGCCAATCTTCTTTTAGAGATTTAATTGCTAAAAGGAGATACAATTTTCTACCTTGCGCTTTATTTTCATCAATCAGTAAATTTTCAAAGGCGGCGTTCAACCATGAGTTTTTTAATTTCAGCAATCGCTTTCGCTGGATTTAATCCCTTTGGACAAGTTTGCGCACAATTCATAATCGTATGGCACCGATAAAGGCGGAAAGGATCTTCTAAATTATCAAGACGTTCACCACACATCTCATCACGTGAATCCGCAATCCAGCGATAAGCTTGAAGCAAAACAGCGGGGCCCAAATAACGATCACCGTTCCACCAATAACTTGGACATGAAGTCTGACAACACGCACACAAAATACACTCATAAAGGCCATCGATTTTTTGGCGATCGGAGTGACTTTGTAACCATTCTTTTGCAGGTTCAGGAGAAACTGTTTGCAACCAAGGCTCAATGACTCGATGTTGCGCATAAAAGCGCTTCAAGTCAGGAACCAAGTCTTTAACAACCGGCATGGAAGGCAAAGGATAGACTTTAATGGGGTGTTTTACATCATCCATTCCTTTGGTACAAGCCAATGTATTGGTTCCATCAATATTCATCGCACATGAACCACAGATGCCTTCACGGCAAGATCGACGAAGTGTCAAAGTTGGATCAATATGGTTTTTAATAAACAAAAGCCCATCAAGAATCATTGGACCACAAGCAGAACGATCCACATAATAAGTATCCAGACGAGGATTATTCTCATCATCAGGCGACCAACGGTAAACATGAAATTCTGTCAGTTTTGTCGCACCTTCAGGTTTAGGCCAAACCTTTCCCGGTTTTACTTGAGAGTTTTTGGGAAGCTTAATTTGTACCATAATTCGTGTCTCCCCTTAATAAACCCGTTTTTTAGGTGCAATGCGCTTTAAATCGATCCCACCATCAGCTTCAGATGTTAACGGATCCACATGGACAGGTCGATATGATAACGTCACCTTACCCTCTTTTGACAAATGTGAAAGCGTATGTTTACGCCAGTTTTTATCATCACGCTCTGGATAATCTTCACGAGCATGAGCGCCACGGCTTTCTAAACGGGCTTGTGCAGAATGAACAGTCGTGATTGCATTCGCCATGAGATTTTCAAGCTCTAATGTTTCAACCAAATCAGAATTCCATATCAGAGAACGATCTGTGACTTTGAGGTCAGACAATTCCCCCCAGATTTTATTCATCCGTTGACATCCTTGTTGCAAAGAATCTTCTGTACGAAATACTGCCGCATCTTCTTGCATCGTGCGTTGCATTTTTTCACGCAATAGAGCTGTCGGTATCGCCCCTTGTGCAAAACGTAAACGATCAAAACGCCCTATAATTTCGTCAACAGCTTCTTCATTGATGGGTGGAATTTCTGCATTCCGATCAATAACTTCACCCGCGCGAATGGCAGCAGCACGACCAAACACCACCAGATCAATTAATGAATTTGACCCCAAGCGATTAGCTCCATGAACAGAAGCACATCCTGCTTCTCCTACCGCCATCAGCCCTGGTTGAATACGATCAGGCGAATCAGCCGTTGGGTTGAGAACTTCCCCGTAGTAATTGGTAGGAATCCCACCCATATTATAATGAACCGTTGGCAAGATGGGGATAGGCTCTTTTGTTACATCCACACCTGCAAAAATCCGTGCTGATTCCGAAATTCCCGGTAAACGTTCGTGCAAGATTGCAGGATCAATATGATTGAGAACCAAATGAATATGGTCCTTCTTAGGTCCAACGCCACGTCCTTCACGAATTTCAAGTGTGATACAACGTGAAACCAAGTCACGTGAAGCCAAATCCTTAAAGGAGGGTGCATAGCGCTCCATAAAGCGTTCACCTTCAGAATTGATTAAATAGCCTCCTTCACCACGAGCTCCTTCTGTAATTAAGCAGCCAGAACCGTAAATCCCTGTAGGATGAAATTGTACAAACTCCATATCCTGAAGTGGCAATCCAGCGCGTGCGATCATTCCACCACCATCACCCGTACAGGTATGCGCCGATGTCGCGGAAAAATAAGCTCGTCCATAACCACCGGTTGCAAGAACAACCATTTTGGCAGAAAAACGATGTATTGTACCATCATCGAGATTCCATGCCACAACCCCCGTACAAACCCCATCCGTCATGATGAGATCGAGTGCAAAATATTCAATAAAAAATTGCGCATTATGCTTTAAGCTTTGTCCATAAAGCGTATGCAAAATGGCATGGCCTGTACGATCAGCTGCTGCACAAGTACGCTGAACAGGTGGACCTTCACCAAATTGTGTCGTATGTCCACCAAAAGGACGTTGATAAATTTTGCCTTCTTGCGTCCGCGAAAAAGGAACGCCATAATGTTCTAATTCATAGACAGCAGCAGGTGCATTACGCACCAAATACTCCATTGCATCGGTATCACCCAACCAATCAGAACCTTTCACGGTATCATATAAATGCCACTGCCAATTGTCAGGTCCCATATTTGAAAGCGATGCAGCAATCCCCCCTTGTGCTGCAACCGTGTGCGAGCGAGTTGGAAAAACCTTCGTGATACAAGCTGTCTTTAATCCTTGTTCCGCCATACCAAGCGTTGCACGTAATCCTGCACCACCTGCCCCAACAACAACAACATCAAATTTATGATCTACAGTGCGATAAGGGGCGTTACCTGCTTTAGCGCCCAGAGATGATCCTGTACCCGCCATACTTGTTTAACCCCCTAATGCAATTTTCAAAAGAGAAAAAATAATGATACCACCTATGAGAAAACAAAATGAAATATTTAACGTCAAAAAGAATATCCGGAAACCTTCACGTGGAATATAATCTTCAATCACCACCTGCATACCAAGTTTCATATAATAAAGGACCGAAAAAGTCATCAATCCCATCAAAATAGCAACAATAGGATGTGCAAGTCTTGCACGCACAATGCTATAGTCCTTTCCCACAAGCGAAAGAATAAGAACAATAAAAAATATCAAAAGTGGTAGATTGATAAACCCTGTCAAACGTTCTAGCCAAAAATGCTCTGTTCCTTCATGAGCACTCCCACGCCCCCGTACTTTCCCAAGTTCCGTTCGAAAATCTTTTTTCATATCTCTTTTCACCCCCAGCTAAACAACGGTATATCCAATAATCCAAATCGCAAAAGTAACAATAAGAGAGATAAACACTGTCGCCCAAGCAGTGACTGTTGCCTTTTCTTTTGCCAAAAGGCAAGGCATCATATCCCAAACAATGTGGCGAATACCACCAACCATGTGATGAACCCCTGCCAAAGTATAAAGAAACAAGATACACAATCCAAACCAAGAACTATAAATCTCGTGAACCGTTCTGAATGTCTCCTCCCCACAAGCAATAGCAATTAACCAAACAGCAAGAAAGACCATTCCAACATAAAGTACCATACCCGTAATGCGGTGTGCAATGGACATAGCCATAGTAATTGTCCAACGATAAATACTTATATGAGGGGAACGAGGGCGCTCTTTTATCCTAGTTGTCTCTGTCATAAAATATCCTGACCTGGTTTTTACTGCAACCGCAATGAACGAGAAAAACCGCATAAAACGACTAAATATATTATCTCGTTTTTACTTGTTTGGCATCTCAAGATACCGATACTACAGGTCGGTTGTCTCAAATAACGGATTAAAGGTCACGCATAAAAAAACCGATTACTCCACGGATATGATCCGCAAAACTTGCTTTAATCTAATACAATTTTATCTTCACGTCAAAGGTCTAACATCTTTTCTCAAATATAAAATAGGAATTTTTCCAGATTAAACTTATCTTTTTGAGGATCCACGATATATGCAATGATATCTTAAATTGACCCCATGATTAAGAATAAAAAGAGGCAAAAATTGATAGATTAAACATTTTTATGTCTCCTCCAAGCCTTTTAAAAGACAAAACGAATCACGAAAGACACAAATAAGCGGCATAAAAGCCGCTTTTGCATAAAGTTTAGCCGATATAATCTCTACTCAGCAACTTGCTTTTCAACATCTATGCTTACAGCTGCTGCTTCTACTTTCTCAACAACCTTTTCAGCTTTTTTCCGATAATCTCTCTTTTCAGCGATACGCGCAGCTTTACCTCTCAAACCACGAAGATAATAGAGTTTTGCACGGCGCACTTTACCACGGCGCACCAGCTCAACACCTTCGATCAACGGAGAATAAACAGGAAATACCCGTTCCACCCCTTCACCATAAGAAATCTTGCGTACTGTAAAGGTCTCATTCAACCCACCGCCTGAACGCGCAATACAAACACCTTCGTAAGCCTGAACACGCGTTCGCGTACCTTCCGTCACACGCACCATGACACGGACTGTATCCCCTGGCTGAAAGGCTGGAAATTGGCGTTTTTCTTCAATTTTTGCACATTGTTCAGCTTCAAGTTGTGCGATAATATTCATTTCTTTTATCCTTCATGTTCTTTATCGAACAGTCAGAGCGCTCAACTCTTACCAAAAAAGCCTTTATTAAGAATAAGAAGCTCTTTAGGCTATGCCTTACACAGGAGCGAATACACCATTCCTTCATTTTAATTTTGGAACTACAGAAAACCTTTTATAAAAAACTCTCTAAAAAGAGAGCCATGCAATACACCACCTTATCATATGAATCAAGTTTTCTGATGATTTTTATCATAACGCGCATAAAGATCAGGGCGACGTTGACGTGTTAACAATTCGGCTTGCCTTTGACGCCAATCTGCGATCGCTTTGTGATGACCTGAGAGCAACACAGGCGGGATACCCCGCCCTTCGAAAAGAGAAGGACGTGTATATTGCGGATGTTCCAGTAAGCCATTTTCAAAACTTTCACACTTTGCAGAAGCTGCATTCCCCATCACTCCAGGAAGAAGACGTATAACAGCATCTAAGATAACCAATGCGGCTGTTTCACCCCCTGAAAGAATATAATCACCAATAGAGACTTCTTCTAATTCTCGTGCTTCTATGACTCGCTCATCAACCCCTTCAAAACGTCCACAAACTAATGTTACACCCGTATCACGAGCCAAGCTATGCGCGTAAGCTTGGTCAAAAGGGCGCCCACGTGGACTCATCAACAATCTTGGCGAATCCTGTGGACAAAAATCAAGAGCAGCCGCCAATACATCCGCCCGCATTACCATACCAGCCCCCCCACCAGCAGGTGTATCATCAACGCTATGGTGTTTATCCATAGCAAAATCCCTAATCTGTACTGTCTCCAGTGACCAAATTCCGCGCTCTAAAGCTTGCCCTGCTAAAGAATACCCTAAAAAACCAGGAAACATTTCAGGATAAAGGGTTAAAACGCGCGCCTGAAACTTCATTTTATTTCTCATCCTTATTTTCTTAAACAGACTCTTAATAGCAAAAATAGCACAAACAAAATATTTAACGCCCTGGCGTTAATCTAAATCTCCTTGATCTGCGCCATATTCAATACAATCCTTCTAAACATTTCCACTAAAAAAAGACTCTAAAAATTCAGGACTGTCTCGAGATAAAGTGCTTACAATATCTGCTCAAAAGTGCATTTTTAATATTTCCACACTTTCCACTTTTTATTGACGAAATTAATCGGTTATTTTTTACCTTCATCTTTATTTTTAGATTCAAGCTATTTCCTTTTTATCATTGTCTCCCCCATCACTTAAACCAGCTGCCATGGGATCAACAACAAGAAAACCAGAATCCATACAAATTTCTGGTACCGCCACCTTACTAAAGGGAATAAGAACTCTTTTACCCGTATTCAAACGTATTTCAAGCAAATCACCAGCCCCGAAATTAAAGAAACCACACACTTCCCCCAAGACTTTTCCCCCACAGTCTTGAACACGAAAGCCTATTAAATCAACTTGATAAAACTCATCCTCATCCAGATCATCAATTAATTGATCACGCATCACATAAAGGCGAATACCTTTTAAAGACTCAGCAACATTACGATTTTCTACCCCTTTAAAACGTACAATCGCCTTATTTTTTTGTATGCGAAGAGTTACAATTTCATAAGAACGCCCCATATCATCATAAAGAGTGCTGTAAAACTTGAAACGCTGTGGCTCAGCACTTAGAATTTTAACAAAAACATCTCCTTTTATACCATGAGGCATACCAATAATGGCAAGATAGACTTTATTTTTAAGCTTTTCTTTATTATACTTCATGCGAAAATATTATCTCTCAAAAATGAACCCTTCAATCTTATAGTTTTCTATTCAATCTTGTTGCCATATGAGACAATCTTCTAAAAGACCTTTCTTGGTAACAAAAAACAAATTAATAAAGGAGAAAGTCTTATGGCAAATATTATGCTATTTTACAAAGATATCACACCAATCAACAAAGTTTCCCATAAAAATCTAAAATTTGCTCCTCCAAGTGATATGTCTTTTGCCAAGGATACTCACTGGGTTCCTTTAGCAAGTACTGAATATTTTCAAGCAGCACTAGACTATCCTATTTTATTTATGTGCGCCGAAGATGAACAAAAAAAACGGCACTACACATCCGCGGCTCTTGTCGGTCTTTCTAATGACGAAAATGACTATATCGCTTCTGATAAAAGTTGGAAAACCAATACTTATGTCCCTGCTTTTGTCCGTCGCTATCCTTTTGTTCTGGCGCAAATTAGCAATGAAAAAGAACTTTCTGTTTGCTTTGATCAACAGTCAGGTATGTTTAATGAAGTTGCAGGAACAGAACTTTTTAATTCCGACGGCTCTATTTCTCCTTTTATGGAAGAACGTATTCGTTTTCTTGAAAGTTTTAAAATAGCCATGGAAAAAACCTCTGAGTTTATTGATGCTCTTGTGGAAATGGATCTTCTAAGCCAAAAATCCATCAATGTGAAAAACGATAAAGGTCTCTCAGCGCAGTTAGAACATTTTTGGGTTGTTGATGAAGAAAAATTGAATAAATTATCAGCAAGCCAACTTGCCAAACTTCATAAAAATGGCTTTTTAGGATTAATTTTTGCGCATTTGATGTCAACACACAATCTCTTAAAAATACTCTCTCTCAAAGGTGAAAAGCAACTTATCAATCGTGAAGAGCAACCCCAAAACAAGAATGGTCATTCTAACGATGAAAAATCTAAAAAGAAAGAAACTCTCAACTAGATAATGCCTATAAAAAACGACAAGAGAAAAGATAAAAATATTCCTCTCATTCCAGCAGACCATGCAATTTTAAACGCAAGGAAAAATTGGTTAGAGTGTCTCGTCCAAACACGTCGTATGTCGGCACAAACAGTGCAAGCCTATGAACGTGATACGCGGCAATTTTTGTCTTTTCTCTGTCAACACTTAAGCCATACACCAACCCTTACGGATCTTACTCATTTACGCATCAGTGACTTGCGTGCTTATCTTGCTTATCGGCGTACAAAAAATGTAAGTGCTCGCTCTTTAAGCCGCGGAGTGGCAGGCATACGTTCTTTTTTCAAGTACCTATCACGTGAAGGAATCGTCAATGTCCCTGCGGCTCAACTTATCCGAAGCCCCAAACACCCAAAATCGCTCCCAAAACCTTTAGCGATCAAATCAGCACTTCACATAGTCAAACAAGAAAACCAGCTAGAAAATGAACCTTGGATTAGCGCTCGTAATGCGGCTGTCCTCATGCTTCTCTATGGCTGTGGAATGCGAATATCAGAAGCCTTAAGTCTCACACCAGAACAATTTTCTGATCCTGAAAAAACAAGTTTATTTATAACAGGAAAAGGCGGAAAAACACGCCTTGTTCCTCTCATCAAAATTGTTTACGAAGCTGTACAAGATTATCTCAAATGTTGCCCATATCCTTTAAGAGATAACCAACCCATATTTCGCGGAGCACGAGGCGGTCCCCTACAACCCGCCATTATTCAGAAAACTGTACGCAACTTACGAGCAAGTCTTGGTTTACCAGAAACTGCAACGCCTCACACACTGCGCCATTCTTTTGCCACCCATCTTTTATCACGGGGAGGAGATTTGCGCACGATTCAAGAACTTCTTGGGCACGCTAGTCTTTCCACCACACAAATCTATACCCATGTCGATACAGACCATTTGTTAAAAATTTATCAAAAGGCCCATCCCCGTTCCTAAAAACGTCTCATCAAAAAATTAGAGTGTTTCAACCTCAAGTGCCAAAGCATGGACACAAGTAGCTAACTCTTCTTGTAAAACTTTATAAATCGCTCGATGTATTTCTACGCGTGTCATATTGGAAAAAGAAGAAGATAAAATTTTCACTCGAAAATGTGTTTCTCCTTTACCATCAAAAGCATGTTCATTATGAGGATGCCCCTCATGAAGATGACTTTCGTTAATCACTTCAAGCTTTTGCGGATGAAAAGCATCCTGAAGCTTTCTCTTGATTATTGTTTCTATAAACATTTTTCATTCCTCAAACAAAATGAACGTGCAAAAATACACCTTTTTCATAATAAAATTAAGTGTGAAAACAAATTTTTCAAAAGTCAATTCTTGTAAAATTAATCAATTTTGCATAAACCAAGAATATGACAATAACATCTAAATTATTCGATTCAATTCGCATAAGCTCAAATAAAAAACAAAAAGCTGAGCCAGAAGCGCAACAGTGCCAGTGGGAAGGTTGTGAAAAAACAGGATCCCATAAAGCACCAGCAGGTCGAAATCACGAAGGACAATATTTATATTTTTGTATTGAACACGTACGCGCCTATAATAAAAATTTTAATTACTTCTCTGGTCTTAGCAATAAAGATATCGCAAAATTTCAAAAGGATGCTCTTACAGGACATCGTCCGACATGGCCTACAGATCTGAGCAATGGTACAACGAAAAAAACAGCTTCTAATTATGCAAAGATTCGCTCTGGAACAGCTGCCTATCAAAATCGCATGCGCGATCCCTTCACGCTTCTTACGGAGCGGCATTCAAGCAATAATTTCTCACGAAAATTAAAGCCCTTAGAAGCAAAAGCTTTTGATACACTGGGACTACAGGCAAATGCTTCAGCAGAAGACATCAAAATGAAATATAAAGAGTTGGTAAAAAAGCACCATCCTGATTCCAATGGTGGTAATCGTGCCTCAGAAGAGCGCTTTCGTGATGTTTTACATGCTTATAATTTGCTAAAAAAGTCTGGTTTGTGCTAAAAATACGCGCTTATATGAGCCTATTTTCATTTAGACCACCATTATTTGCGCAAGATATTATTTTTTTTCAAAACATTATAGAATACGCAAAAAATCTTCCTTCAATATCTAAGGCTCTCATTATAGAGCATTGCATAAATACTCTAACTCTTGTATCGTTTCTAATGAATAAATAGCGTCCTCTCCCTTCCAGAAACACAATGACAAATCTTACCGTTGAAAATTTGCCCGATATTACACTTTTTGCTCGCGATCTATTTCATATTGAAACAGATCTGAAAGTTCCTGCTTTTAGCACAAAAACCCCCCATGTCCCTGATATTGATCCTGATTATCTTTTTGATCAGCAAACAACTTTAGCGATTCTCGCAGGTTTTACCTTTAACCGTCGTGTAATGGTTTCTGGCTATCACGGTACAGGGAAATCAACACATATTGAACAAGTTGCTGCACGCCTCAACTGGCCTTGTATCCGCATTAATCTCGATAGTCATGTAAGTCGTATCGATCTTGTAGGAAAAGACGCTATCGTTTTAAAAGATGGCTTACAAATCACTGAATTTAAAGAAGGCATTTTGCCATGGGCTTATCAAAATAATATTGCTCTTGTTTTCGACGAATATGACGCGGGGCGTCCCGATGTTATGTTTGTCATCCAACGCGTTCTTGAAACCTCTGGAAAATTAAGCTTACTTGATCAAAGCCGTGTCATCTCTCCACATCCAGCCTTTCGTCTTTTTGCAACAGCAAACACCATTGGTCTTGGTGATACAACCGGTCTCTATCATGGTACCCAACAGATCAATCAAGCTCAAATGGACCGTTGGTCTATTGTTACAATACTCAATTATTTACCCCATGATAAAGAGGTTAATATCATTTGTTCAAAGGTCAAATCTTTTCAAACGGCTGAGGGAAAAAAGACAATTTCACAAATGGTTCATGTTGCTGATATGGTACGCCAATCTTTTATCAATGGAGATCTTTCAACTGTCATGAGTCCACGTACCGTCATTACTTGGGCAGAAAATACAACAATTTTTCAAGATGTCGGCTTTGCCTTCCGATTAACCTTTCTCAATAAATGTGATGAACTCGAACGTGCCACTGTTGCAGAATTTTATCAACGCGCCTTTGGACAAGAGCTTCCCGAATCACTCATTCATGGTGTTTCGCCTTAAGGAATCTGTCACTCATGGCTACCGATATTGGCGACAACAAAAATCTGGCAAAGGACTCTTCCAACAACACTCTTAATGCTGAAGCGTTTAAAAAAGCACTTTCCACCTGTATGCGTGCAATTGCAGGCACAAAAAACCTTGAAGTTTCCTTTAGTCATAACCGACCATCTTTAAGCGAAAGTTGTGCGCGTTTACCAGAATTACCTCAATACGCAACGAATAAAGACATCACCATTACCCGCGGATTAGGTGATTCCATGGCTCTGCGCAAAGCATGGCATGATAACCGCATTCACATGCAATTTTCTCCACTAGAATCAGAAGCACGTGCTGTCTTTGATGCCCTCGAACAAACACGTGTTGAAGCAATTGGTACTTTAGCCATGGAGGGGCTTGCAAAAAATCTTGATGTCATGCTCGCCGATAAATACAAAAGAGCCCATTATCATAAGATTAGCAACCAAAGTGAAGCCCCCATCCAAGAAGCGATTGCACTTTTATTGCGTGAAAAAATAACAAAGCGCACAGCTCCAAGAGAAGCAGGTCCTGTCTTAGAATTGTGGCGTCAAGAACTCGAACAAAAAGCAGCAGCAGAACTCGATGAACTCACTCATCATATTTACAACCAACAAACTTTTGCACAGATTGTTCGCCAAATGCTTGCTACACTCAAAATGACAGTGCAACAAGCTGAAGCTTCTAACAGTGAAAACAATAAAAAATTAAAAAACGAATGTGAACCTCAAGACCAAGAAGAAGAAGAGAGTAAAAACAAAAAACACGCTCAAAGTGAAGAACAAACCAGCACTGAACAAGAAAGTGATGTGCAAGACGACGGAAAAACACAAGCGACACAATCAAACAACAATGATCAAGCTGACGGCGAACAAAAAAATGAACCTTGGCAAGAAAAGCCAAGCAGACCCAAACGCCTTTTTTCCGATTCGGAACAAATGGAAAGACTTGGTGATTATAAAATCTTCACCCGTCAATTTGATGAAATTTTGGAAGCAACAGATTTTTGTTCTGAAAACGAGTTAGATCACTTACGCCGTTATCTTGATAAGCAAATCAATCATCTTCAAAACATCGTTGGCCGTTTAGCAAACCGTCTCCAGCGCCGCTTGATGGCGCAACAAAATCGCAACTGGAGCTTTGACCTTGAAGAAGGGTATCTTGATACAGCACGGCTTCCACGTCTAATTATTGATCCCATGCAACCCCTTTCTTTTAAAATGGAAAGCAACACCAAATTTCGGGACACGGTTGTTTCACTTCTCATTGATAATTCTGGCTCAATGCGCGGACGCCCCATTAGCGTTGCCGCAAGCTGTGCTGATATTTTGGCACAAACTCTTGAACGTTGTGCTGTCAAAGTTGAAATTTTAGGTTTTACCACTAAAACGTGGAAAGGAGGAAAATCGCGAGAACAATGGCTTACCCAAAACAAATCCCACAATCCTGGACGCCTCAATGATTTATGCCATATCATCTATAAAAGTGCTGATACCCCATGGCGTCGCGCACGACGCAATTTAGGTTTGATGATGCAAGAAGGATTATTAAAAGAAAATATCGACGGAGAAGCTTTAATTTGGGCTCATCAACGTCTTTTATCGCGGCGTGAACAACGTCGCATCCTCATGGTCATTTCTGATGGTGCTCCTGTTGATGATTCGACACTATCGGTCAACTCCAGCAATTATCTAGAAAAACACTTACGCGCAGTGATTCAAGAAATCCAAACACACTCCCCCATCGAACTCATTGCCATTGGAATTGGTCACGACGTCACACGTTATTATCAACGTGCTGTAACAATTATGAATGCTGAAGAACTCGCCGACGCCATAACAAAACAATTAGAAATACTTTTTAGTGATAAAAAGCCTCATATTCATAAGAAATAAACTTACCTTGAAACAGCCAACAATTACATCTTAAAAAATTATCTCCATCATTAAACCATCGGCATTAAACCATCGGAATTTGATGACTAACAACCTGAGAAGATAATCCCACAAACTGAATATCGAACTTTAAAGAAGCTTCTACTTTACTGGATGCATTATGAATTCTAAAAGAAATGCTCCAACCATCTTCAAAAATTATAATAAGTTTGTTTTTACTTTCTGGTTTTAGTGCAACTGATAAAATTTTGCTTGGAATTTTCCATTTACGACCATATCCCAGAGTGCCATTCAAATTAAAAGACTGAATAATAACCCGTTTTTGTTTAGATCTTGTATCTATCATAATCTTATAAAAATCATAAGAACCTATAACATACTGAAACAATAGCTTCACAAATTTATCTTGATAATCTAAACAAAGCCTTTGAAGTTCTTTAGAAAAAGCTTCTAGGATTGGAAGATAAACTCTGCTGTCTTTATCCTCTATATCTCTAAAGAACATCTTCTTATCTCTAAGCTCTGCTAAATAATCAAAAATAGGCCTAACTTCATTGAAATAAACGCTGCTACAAGAATAACCCGTCTATTCTTTACCAAAATCTATTTTACCAGAAAGGCGAGGATGTTTGATAGCGCTATGATTATGTTTTGCAGAAATACCAATGTGATTTTCAGGAACTTTTAAAATGATATCACGAACATCTCCTTTGATCCCAACAAAATCTTCCTAAAGAACAAAAGTTTTCGTGTTTCTAATATTTTTATCATGTAACTGTAAGAAAACAGCTGCTTCAATAGAAGCGAGATTTAAAAGCCTTTTTTCAGTATCATTAAATAAATTATAAAAAGACTCCGCTATTTGAAAGGACGAGTTAAACTCTATAGAAGCCTTTATTGCTTTTTTAAAACCCATGACAAAGCATATTCAAAGGCTTTTCCATTTTCTTACCTGATTCATGCAATTTCCTAAAGATCCTTACTCAAAATTACGAGTTCATTTGATTTTTTATTGTTTCCCATACCGTAAGTCCATTCAGGATTTAAGTATTGTATGTCCTTTATAAAGTTCTCTAATTTCCAGACAATCATTATAAGATAAAACCCCATCTGTGACGCTTTCTTAAAAGCTCAGCAAGAGATTGATGATCAAAAGGATGATGTTTATCGCCTTTTTGACCATAAAGTTTTTGATTAATAAGGTACGGAGGATCACAATAAAGAAAATCGTTAGAGTGTTTAGGAATACTTTCTGTAAAATCTCTGTGTTCCATTGTGAAATTTTCAATCTTAAAATCTTTAAGCCATTCAATAGAACGATAATTGTATCGAGGATGTCCTGGAGACATACCGCCAGAAAGTATTTTTCCGGAAAAAAGAGCAATTAAGAGTAAGAAAAAACAGCAGTAATCTCTAATTGATTTTTAATATTCCCAAAAGTTTTTTGGAGATTATAAAACATTACGGGAGTCATATCTTCATATTCTCTTACTTTTTCTGCAAGAGCTGAAGCAGCTTTCAAAAGCATCTGCCAAAAAATAACAAGCGGCTTAAAAGCATCATAAGCATAAACCTTTGTTCCTCTTTTTGCTAAGGTTAATTCAATTGTCCCCCCTCCTACAAAAGGAGAACATAAAGTTTTTTATTTCCTTATATAGTTATTAATAATTATAGGAACAGCACGATTTTTCCCTCCCGGATAACGAAGAGGTGATTTTACAATAGGCAACTCCCTAGTCTCTCTCTGTTTTTTCAAGGAAGTTAATACAAAATTATCAAATAAAGCCTCTGTATGATCTGTTTGATTTATCATTTTATTCATACTATCAGCTCCAAGTATCGCATTTTCTAACCTACAATTGTCTAAAATAAATACTCGAAGCGTTTGCCAAATTCTACAGAGATCGCATTATAACAAATTGCAAATTCATTAACATATCTGCACAAACATTTGTTACTAAAATAATGATAAATACCAGTATAACCCAATTTTAAAACTGTCAAAAAGGACTTGATACCATTGGTATTTATTTTTCTATTTATATACTACCCAAATGTATATCGAAATGTTTTTTCCTTTATAAGAACCAAGTTTCTTATAACTCAAATAATCATAAGTAAGAAATCACAATTCTTAACAAGACATTTTTGATCCTTTATAAGAGCTTGATTATCTGTTTTTAATACTGATAAGATGCTCTTATCTCATACTGAATCAGTCAAAAGCACTTCCTTACACATCATAAGCATAAATGATGTATGGATAAATACAACTTGAGAAAAGAATCAAAATCCCTTTTTTGAATCCACTCAAATTCTGTTCGCAGAAGCATAACGCACAACCTTCTCTTCTTTAGCAAAACAAAAAGACAAAGATCATTATTTGTTACAAACAAAAGAAGAATCATTCTTTGAATGACTTTGATAAAGAGGAAGCTTTACAATATTAAGAATTGTTCCATAGGGAATCAACATAAACAGGCTCATAATAATTTTTACCGAAAAATCACCAAAAGCAAGCGAGAGCCAAACTGGCATGCCTACTCCTCCCAAAACAGTACTCTCCACCAGTGAACTATCAGCGTACCCTGTTATCTTATCAAGAACAGCAAAAGAGCTAGAAAAAGCAAGAGCAAAAAACAGCATTGTATCCAAAGCCGAACCAACCAACGCTGCTGCTAAAGGGGCTTTCCACCATGTTTTACGTCGTAAAGGAGTAAAAACAACAATATCAAGGAGTTGTCCAAATAAAAATGCAAAACTAGAAGCAAGGGCAAGCCGTGGCGTCGCCAATATCCAAGAAACAAAGACCCCCGCAAAAAAACCAGCATAAACTACACGCCGCGCAGCAGATGGACCATAAAAACGATTGGTCAAATCATTGATCAGAAAAGCAAATGGATAGGTAAAAGCCCCATAAGTCAACAGCTCATTTAAATCAAACCAATAAACAGGATATTGAACAAAAATATTAGAAGCAGTGACAGCAAGGCACATTGCTAAAATAGAAAAAACAATATACCTTTTCTTTTGCTGTTCTCGTAAAAGACTGCTTGAGGGCATTTTTTAAACCTAGGATACGGAACCAATAAAATAAAACGATCAACCTGCAAAAAACTTAACGTCTAGAACAGAAAACCGGAATAAAAGCGTCAATAAACAAAAAAGAATGACGATAGCAATTACGCTGCTTGTTCAGCCTTTTGCTCACCTTCTTGCTCAGCTTTTTTCTTAATGATTTGGCGTTTTAGCAAACGCGCACGTTGCGACAACTCTTTATCGTCTGCTTTGACCAAAAAACCATCAAGTCCACCACGATGCTCAACAGAACGCAACGCACTTGCTGAAATGCGCAAGCGGTAACTTTTCTGTAACACTTCTGAAATCAATGTCACATTGCAAAGATTTGGTAAAAAACGACGCCGAGTCTTATTATTTGCATGGCTAACATTATTACCATACAGAACCGTCTTCCCTGTCAATTCACATGCACGAGACATAAACTTCACCCTTAAACTCTAAGAAACTTTCAAATTCCCATACCCAAAAGACACAATGAACGCAAAACACGCACAATGCAACCTTAAACGGGCATCATTGGGAAGTTTCTTTCTAATAGGGGGTCGACAACAAAAGGTCAAGTCTTTTATAAAACCTTTTTCATCTCTTACGGGCTCATTCTTCATCTTTTTTCTCAATTAAGGCGTGCAAATTCTGCCAAAAAGGGTACAAAATGTTTTTTTTAAATACATACCATGTTAGAATAAAAGCCTATTGTCCCGAAAGGAAGCATAAATCATGAGCAAAAAAGAGCCCCCCATGACAAAGCTTCAGGGAAATTCTTGCTGTTTTTCTTCTTTTTTGTTTGGGACTTTATGTATTTGTTTTTTTCTTCTCTTTAGCGCATTAGGTATATGGCAAGTACAACGGTTAAACTGGAAAACAAATCTTATCACCAGTGCCAATCAGCGCATTCATTTGCCCCCCATAAAAGCCCCCCTAAAAAATCAATGGTCAGATATTACTTTTGAAAAAAATGAATATCAACCTGTTGTTATAACAGGAAAATTTTTAACAGACAAAAATATTTTAGTCACTGCAGCCGCTCAAAATACTACAGGCTATTGGGTTTTGACTCCTTTACAGACTACTGATAATGCACTAATCTTTATCAACCGTGGCTTTATCCCCATGGATGAACGTAACAATTTTCAAAACCCAGAGCAATCGCATAAAAATGCCTCATCTCAGCAAAATTCTACCACAGACACAGAACAAACAACGATTATAGGTTTATTACGCATGAGTGAAAAAAATGGTTTTTTCCCGCGTAAAAATAATCCGGACAAAAATTTATGGTATACGCGCGATCTCCCCGCTATGGCACAAAAACTTGGTTTGTCCACTGTTGCCCCTTATTTCATTGATGCCAGAAAAACATCTCCACAAGCAAACCTTCCTGTCGTTGGTCTTACGATTATCCATTTTCGAAATAATCATCTCGTTTATGCAATCACGTGGTTTATTTTAGCTGCTGGTGTGTTAGGAGCTTTTCTTTTTCTGCTACGGCAAAAAAACTAAAAAAAGATCTCTTCTATCTCAAGTGATAAAGAGAATAGAATCTACTAACTTGCGCCTTTGTTAAATAAAGATCATAGGCATACAATGGATCTTTATACCATCCACAAAAGATTTACGCGACACTCTTTAAAAAACCATCATAAAACGAGGGATGATTCATTAAAAATGTAATGCCCAAAAATGTGAAACAACGCATTATCTCCACTCTTAAAAAAATTCATTCTAAAAAAACATTGTCATAAACGCTTTTGAAAAACATAAAGCCAAATTTAAAAATGATAGGAAAGATAGGCACTCATTTTTGCTTTTATAATTTTATATTCTTGCTTCATTAGATTGTTTCCCATCTCAGAGATTACTCCAACTGATATACGCAATACTTTCGCCTTCATCTAGTATAAAAGCTAATATAGCAGAGAATATACGGATGCATTTTTTGTTTCAAAACTGCTATGAAGATGAGATGTTGAGTTATAAGCAACAAAAAAACATTTAATGTCTCAATGAGACTTTACACCCACCACCACACCTCAAATGAGAGTGTTTTTACAGGATAATAAAAAAGATGAGTCATCCTATATTCTAAAAAGACAGTTTATCCTTTCAGTGTATTTTGCTAAAGGCTTATGCTATAAATGTATAAGCGTGTTTTACTAGAATTTTAACTCTTTAATTTTTAAGGCTTCTGTTATGGGTGTTGTTGCCAAAAATTTTCCCATACCTGATCTTCATCGGGTTCGTCGTGTTCTCTTTTCTGTGTCTGATAAAACGGGTGTGGTTGCTTTTGCACAAGCCCTCCATGCGACTTACAATGTTGAATTAATCTCAACAGGAGGAACAGCCAAAACCCTCATAGCGGCTGGTTTACCCGTAAAAGATGTTGCTGAAGTTACTGGATTTCCTGAAATAATGGATGGGCGTGTAAAAACACTCCATCCTTTGATTCATGGTGCTTTGTTAGGGGTAAGAGAAGATCCTAGCCATAGGGAAGCTATGGAAAAGAACAGCATTCATGGAATTGATCTTTTGGTGGTGAATCTTTATCCTTTTGAAGAGACGATCCTATCGGGAGCCGATGGACAAACGATTCTTGAAAATATTGATATCGGTGGACCGGCGATGATTCGCGCCGCGGCAAAAAATTATGCTTATACCGGTGTTGTAACAGCGATAAAAGATTATGATTCGATTCTAGCTGAATTAAAGCAGCATAATGGATGTTTAAGCTTATCTATGCGTCATCAGCTAGCAATGCGCGCTTATGCACACACGGCTGCTTATGATACGGCAATAGCATCGTGGTTTGCACGGGATTTAAAAATTGAAACTCCATCGTGGCAGAGTTTTTCTGGTCATCTTGAAAGTGTTATGCGCTATGGAGAAAATCCACATCAACAGGCAGCATTTTATCGCAATAATGAAAAACGTTTTGGTATTGCAACAGCAAAACTTTTACAAGGCAAAGCGCTTTCTTATAACAATCTGAATGATACAGACGCAGCCTTTGAACTTGTGGCAGAATTTGATCCGCAAAAAACCGCTGCTGTCGCTCTTATTAAACATGCCAATCCTTGTGGTGTTGCGGAAGGAGAAAATTTGAAAGAAGCTTATTTGAAAGCTCTTATGTGTGATAATGTATCGGCATTTGGTGGAATTGTTGCTTTAAATCAAACCCTTGATGAGGAATGTGCTGAAGAGATTGTTAAAATTTTCACAGAAGTGATTATTGCTCCTGATGCCACAATGGCGGCACGTGAAATTATTGCCAAGAAAAAAAATCTTCGTTTGCTCATTACAGGTGGAGTTCCTGATCCACGCTGTGCAGGACTTCTTGCGAAAACACTTGCAGGAGGCATTTTAGTGCAATCGCGTGATAACGTAGTGGTTGATGATCTTAAATTGCAAGTAGTGACAAAGCGGGCACCAACTCAAGATGAAATGCGTGATCTTCAATTTGCTTTTCGTGTAGCAAAACACGTTAAATCAAATGCTATTGTATACGCGAAAAATAGCGCAACAGTTGGAATTGGAGCCGGACAAATGAGCCGCATCGATTCAGCAAAAATTGCTGCAAGTAAAGCAGCAGAAAGTGCCCAAAGAGCAGGCTTAACAGAAAATCTCACAAAAGGATCGGTTGTTGCATCAGATGCATTTTTTCCTTTTGCAGATGGTTTATTAGCAGCAGCTGAAGCAGGAGCAACAGCAGTTATTCAACCAGGAGGCTCCATGCGTGATGAAGAAGTTATCACGGCTGCTGATGCGCAGGGTTTAGCGATGGTTTTTACAGGAACACGACACTTCCGCCATTAATAATTTTACTAATTTCCTCTTCATATGAGACAAATGTTTCAAGGAACTGTTCATAATCATCATATGACTATTGATAACTGTTGAAATGGAAGCAGTTATTCAATCCAAAGAATCTACTCGTGAAGAAGTTTATCACCACAGAAAATGCACATAATTTAATCATTATTTAGGGATACGATATTGTCGTTGTTAATATTTTTAATGGTTTCCCTTTCACATGAGCAAAATGTTAAAAGGGTATTATTTTGTATGTAGATGCATACCTGTTATGATATTATAACACAACTCTTTTTAGTAATATGCTCTATTCTTAAACCTAAAGAGTGAAATGAAAAGTTTGAGTAGAGGATATGAATATTCTACGTTTTTATAGTAATTGGCGCCGTTATCGTCGAACCGTTAATGCATTAAGTTGTCTTTCAACATATGAACTCAGCGATCTTGGAATTTGTCGAGGTGATATTGATTCGATTGCACGGCGTTATTCGCGTAAATCTTTATAAAAGTTATTTGAAGCATTTGAGAGAGTGCTTTGCTATGAAAAAACACGCATTTTGTGGTTTGTTATTATGACTTCATTTTTAGTATAATAACAAAGAGCGGAGGGGCTGTCTTTTTCGGGCGCTGCTATGTATTGTTTCTTGAATTTTCAGTGCTTCTGTGATGTATAATATTTGATTAATAATTTAGCGTTATTCATATTGAATTAGAACCCCGAATACCGAAGATTCTCCCATTCAAAATCTATGTGTGTTGAATCAACCAAAACCATTCGCTTGCACGTTACAAGCGGGGGGTCCTGTGTGGATAAAAACTATTAAGAAAATTCTAAAAATGCCTCTTATGAACCATCTCTAATGCTAAGAGCTTGTTACAAATATTGGGCACTATAAATAGTGTGATAGTGCCGAATTGCTCCTTGCGTAAAGATGAGGTGCTTCATGGATTTACCGTTATACCCATCACAGACATCGTCGCGAAATAGGCTTGGAAGTATTAAGGGATTTTTCTTTAATATAAGTCCGTGAATATGCAATAAATAGCGCTCTGTTTTTTGTGAGGAACGTAACCCTATTAATGCAACTCTCTCAGAGAGAAATATTGATCCCAACAGCACACTTAAGAACTTATCGAAGATAAGCAACAGCTTTATTTTCTCTCCGCATCTTTAAAGAATGAAGATCCTTAACCAGTACTCATCTGTCAACAATGGTCTGTTAAAAACTCTTTTTTCGGGAGCCAATCCCTCTCTCTTAGCATCACCTCATGAGATTCTATGAGCAAACCTTGCCTAAAAACATCCAACCTATACTCTAACAAAATGCTTCATGTATAAAATTTATATGATCTTCAAATTTTGAGAATATTACCACAATAAACGATGATGTTTTGCGACACGAAGATAAAACGCAATATACTATGGGTTGGAACAATGTTCTGATTTTTTATCAAACGCTTTACGGATAAAACGCCAACGAACTTTTTCCTGAAATGCAGGACGAAAATATAAAACAATCTGTTGTGTCCGTTGTGGACCTGTTAATTCTGCAAAATCAATCGAATCTTCAAGAAAAATATCTGCATCAGGCGATATAAAATACCATACTTGTTCGCTCTTCACGTTCTCGTTCTTTACGGCTAAACAGACACGTTTGCCATCATAGTTAACTTCAACTTGTGGATGAAGATGAAACCGAACAGCAACATGATTTTGTTCATTTTGCACACTCTTGTGTCTCTTTCCCCCTTTATTTGGCATAAAAAAGCGATCAAAACCTTCGATCATATCTCCATTTGTCGCCAAAATAACACCACGCTCATGAATAAGATTAAAAGGTCGCACATAACCATTATGACTCGCAATAAAACCCGTCTTCTCTGAATCCTCTATACGGCGCACTTGAACTTCCCTGGGTCCATCAAACAAAAATGGCGCGCCATTTTTCTTTTTATGATAAAAAGCACCCACTGAACAATCATTAAGCGTAGCTGTTGAATGTGCTGCAGTAACACGCCCTAAATGTCGATAATCTTCCCGACCATCAGGATTAACACCAGTATTGATAATAAAACGGTGCCCTTGTGAAGACATTTCAAAAGACAAACACCCCGAACAAGCCTGCTGTGCTACAAAGCGGGGTGGAAACTTTCCTGTATCTGCAAGCACTGTTGTTTGATTGGCTTTTAAGCGCTGAAATCCTGAATAACGGGCATAACTAAAAGGATGCCCTCCTGTTTCATCAAGCTTCAAAAGGGACGATAACCGTTCCGACACAAGGGGACCAACCCCATTAAAATGAGCCAACGTTTGATCCTCATGGATAAAGAATCGTAAAGCTGGCAACATACGCTCAACAGAATCAATCAAAATACGTGGTGCTGTTTCATTGCTACGCATAAAAAGATGCCGTAACGACAATAAATCCGATAACAAATTCAGCAAAATAACAGGACTACGAGAAATATGCCCACCATCAACTAGGATTTGACGGGAAAGCTCTTTTATAAGTGTGGTTTGTACCTTTTTTTTCACTGCCACAGAAACAGGCAAAGCAAGAGATGCGAACGTCAAAGCCGCTGCTGCTTGTAAACGTCGGTCATCATGCTCCATACTGCAAATTGTTACGCGCAAATAACGAAATTGCAAACCAAGCGCACGTAAAAAGCGTTTTTCAAACCGTTCACTTGCCCCTTCTAACAACATTTTCGAATGACAAATCCATGAAATCAAGCGCCGCGCCACAACAGGACCACTCCAAGCAAGCCCTTTTACCTTCTTTCCAGCATGGTCAAACCAATCTTCTAAAAGAGAGCGTGCATGTGCAGAAGCTAAATCACTTCCTGCTGCCTCCATATGGCGCAACCAATGAAAATCATGTAGAGCTGCTTCCCATTCTAGCGTTGGTGGAACCAATGCAAACGGCGAAACAGCACCAGAATGAACAATGTGACCAGCAAAAGCAAAACGACCATGATAAAATTCATGCGCCATCATAGGGTCTGCTACATGCAAATCCATGGGATGCGCTAAAATTTTATGAGGACGAAACCCTGAAAACCGCCAACGAAACAATGGTCCAACCCATAAACGCCGCATAATATTCTGTATCGTATCGATACAGGCTGCCACTTTTACCTGAGGAGCTTTTACCGCAACCGCCAAAATTTCATCTCCATTTATGCTGAATCAAATACAATTTCGACCATTTTTGTAAATGAAGCGTTAATTAAGCAATTTTTCGTAAGCGCGCAGCAAAAAAACCATCCATTCCTAAAAATACGGTTTTCTCAGCATCAAAATTTTTATGACAAAAATCCGCAGGCGTTGTACGTAACATCCCCCCACAAAGCAAATGTGCCAATGCTCCCATTTCCTCTGGATAAATAGGTTCTAAAACAATGTCATTGCGTGTCGATAAAATTTTTTCAATAAGATCTTCACCTTCTTCTCTTGCCAATGAACAATTGGAAAAAATAATCCGTCCCCCCACCTTTACCAAAGAAATTGCTGCGACAAGTAAATCATTTTGCAACGCCGCTAACTTGATGATATCTTCCCTCGATTTCGTCCATAAAATATCTGGATGACGACGGATCGTTCCAGTAGAAGAACAAGGAGCATCGAGAAGAACCGCATCAAAAAGCTGTGTGGGATGGAAATTTCTCACATCACCCTGCCAAATGTGAACTGAAAAACGAAGCCGTTCCATATTTTCTTTTAAACGCTTTACGCGGTTAGCAGAAAGCTCAATTGCTGTCACCTCTGCCCCTTGTAAAGCCAATTGTGCTGTTTTTCCCCCAGGACTCGCACAAAGGTCAGCAACTCGTTTACCCCGAAGTGTTCCTAGTAAACAAGCAGGCAACGCTGCAGCAAAATCTTGAACCCACCAAGTTCCTTCACTATAGCCTGGTAAATCAGAAACAGAACTCTCTAGACGATTTAATCGAACAGAACCATTGGGCAACACCACACCGCCAAGCCTTTTAGCCCATCCAACACTGTCAGATTTCACTGTCAAATCGAAAGGGGGTTCCACACTTTGAATTGCTATAATCTGATGCGCCTTTTCTGTTCCATAAGCTGATATTAAAAGCTGTCCAAACCACGCTGGCACACCTTCAATGGTAGGAACTTGTTGACGTAAAGGCTCTGCCTCACGTGCAACATTGCGCAAAAGAGCATTCACCACCCCTGAAAAACGGCGCATTCGAGGATCAAGTTTCGCCACACGCACAGCTAAATCAATAGCCGCATGATCGGGAATATCAAGATAAAGAATTTGTGCAACACTGATATGCAAAAGATGCTGAAGTGAAAGTGCTTGTGAAGGCAAAGGACGCGCCAAAAAGCGTGAAAGAGCCGCCATAATCTGCCCTCGATGACGCAATGAAGCTGTTAAAATAGCCCGACATAACAAACGATCTCGCTGTGAAAGCTTTAAATATTGTGGATGTCCGTGTTCATTATCCGTCAAACCAGACAGAGGCGTGTACTTATCAACTACCGCCCCCAAAAGACGCACACACACCTGTCGAACAGCTAACCCTGGAACATTTTTTTCAGACACATGCCCCGCTTTTTTGTGTTTCAAAACACCACCTTTATATCACTATTTCCTTAAAAAATCCCTCAATAACTCTATGAACGAGATCTTTTTGAATTTTCATAACGAAGCCAAGAAGGACGCTTTGTAACACGCTGAAAAGGACTGTTTTCTTGCTCACCTAATGTATGAGCCTGACCACTATGAAAATCCGCATAGCTCATCCCGCTGCTTTTTTCATGTATAGCGTCTTCTTTATTCCATCCCACACTTTTGGCAAGAGCCCCTTTCATCTCTTCTGCTTGCTGATAAAGAGCAGCAATACGATTTGCAGTTGCTGGATGTGTCGAAAAAAGACTATCCGCTCCCTCACCGCTCAAAGGATTAATAATAAACAGATGCGCGGTTGCTGGATTATGCTCTGCTTCTTCATTATATACCCCACGTCCCCCATCAGCAATCTTACGCAATGCCGAAGCCAACCATAAAGGATTACCACATATTTCAGCCCCTCTCCGATCCGCAGCATATTCCCGCGTACGGCTAATCGCCATTTGCACCAGCATCGCTGCAAAAGGTGCCACGAGCAATGCAATAAATCCTCCAATTGCCCCAGCGCCATGAGAATCTTCTGAAGAGTTCCGCGGTCCTCCCATAAAGAAAGCAAAATTACCAAGCATTGAAATTGCCCCTGCAATCGTCGCGGTTAGAGTCATTGTTAAGGTATCACGATGCTCAATGTGTGCAAGCTCATGCGCCATAACGCCGGCAATTTCCTCTGAACTCAACCGCTCTAACAACCCAGTACTTGCAGCAACAGCAGCATTTTGCGGATTACGTCCCGTCGCGAAAGCATTTGGCTGTGCATTCTCAATAACATAAACCTTTGGTTGAGGAAGAGAAGCCCTTTGTGCTAAATCGCTTACAATCTTATAATAAACTGGTGCTGAATGCTGATCAACTTCACGCGCCCCGTACATGCGTAAAACGATTTTATCCGAATTCCAATAAGAAAAAAAGTTTAAACCACTTGCCATCAAAAGAGCAATGACCATGCCACCACCCCCTCCAACAAGATAACCAACTCCCATAAAAAGAGCAGTTAAAAAAGCCAAAAGCATGGCTGTACGCATTATATTCATTACTCAAAAAACTCCATGATAAAAGTCAATCAATATTATATGATGGTGTTTTCTTTCTGCTTCTTCAATGGAATAGGTGTAAAATGAATAAAAAAGATGAGAATACAAGCAAAAAAAACGCAAATGTCGTTAAACAGCAATCTCTTTCTCCCGCAGCACAACGCGCCCTTAAAGAAGCTGAAGAAAGGCGAAAAAGCGCAGCAAAAAAAGAACAACCTTTAGAAAACGGCGGACGCGGCGGAAAAGACCCTTCCCGCTATGGAGACTGGGAAATTAAAGGCCGCGCTATTGACTTTTAAAACCATTGATTTTTAAAAAACCAGCGCTGTTTAAACAAGCCACTTTTTAAAGAAAATCCGTTTTTGATAAACAAAAACGGATAATATTTATTTTTCTAAAGCTTTTAAAGACACGTTGATAAACAACCATGCTTCTTATGCTGAAGCAGATTCTGCTTCAGCCGCTGCCGCTGCTTCTTCTGCCGCTTGCTTTGCTGCTGCTATACGTTCTTGTGCTTTTTTACCCGGTTCACCTTTATGTGGATTATTACGAGTTGGACGCTTTTTCAAGCCAGCTGCATCTAAAAACCGTAAAACGCGATCTGTTGGTTGAGCCCCTTGCCCAAGCCAATATTGGATACGTTCTTCATTAAGTTTTACCCTCGGTCCATCTTTAGGCAACATTGGATCCCATGCACCAACACGCTCAAGAAACCGCCCATCGCGCGGACTACGAACATCTGCAACGACGATATGATAATAAGGACGTTTTTTTGAACCTCCACGGGACAAACGAATTTTCAATGCCATATTTTATCTCCTATTGTCAGCTCTGGCTTTCGTTTAAATTGACTTTTTTGTTTTTTGCTCTTCAGCAATAACTTCATGATGACTCACAACTTCTTTAATAATAAATTTTAAAAATCTTTCAGCAAAATCAGGATCAAGATCACTATCCATAGCCAATTGCCGCAAACGCTCTACCTGATATTGCTCACGCAGAGGATCTACTTTAGGCAAATCATAACGCGCTTTTAAGCGCCCAACAGCTTTCGTACAACGAAAACGCTCTGCTAAGATATGAATCAAAGTTGCATCAAAATTATCAATAGATGCTCGTAAATGTGCTAATTCTTTTAATACTGTTTCCTGCATCATATTCCTTTCCCTCTTCACATCTTATTTTTTCTTAGGATGCTGAGGAAATTTTCCCCTATCGGCAATGCCATTGGAAAGACCAGGAAATATAGGTCCACGCTTGGGAAGTCCGGGCAAGAACTTCTCTCCATTACCATTTTCAATTTGCTTTTGAAGCGTTGAGAATTGCTTTGGATCCAATCCTGACAAATCAGGCATAGCTGGAGAATCCCCCCCCAAATTTCCCATACCACCAAAACCCATTTTGGAACCAAGTCCTCCCAACATTTTTCCCATCAAACCACTTTTTCCTTTACCACCCATGGCTTTCATCATATCAGCCATTTGGCGATACATCTTTAAAAGTTTATTAATATCAGCTGCCGTTGTACCAGATCCCTTAGCAATTCTCTGTTTGCGGCTATGTTTTAAAAGCTCTGGATTCGCCCGCTCTTGCAGTGTCATAGATGAAATAATGGCCAATTGACGATCAAACAAACGATCATCAAACCCCGCAGCCGCAATCTGCTCTTTGACCTTCCCCATTCCTGGCAACATGCCCATAATACCGCCCATTCCACCCAGTTTTTTCATTTTCTGCAACTGTTCTGCAAGATCATTCAGATCAAATTTTCCGGCTTGCATTTTTTTTGCAAAAGCAGCAGCTTTCTCATGATCCATTGTTTCAGCAGCTTTTTCAACCAAAGAAACAATATCCCCCATTCCGAGAATACGATCAGCAATACGACTGGGATGAAATTCTTCTAAGGCATCTATTTTTTCACCAGTCCCAATTGCTTTAATTGGTTTACCTGTAACAGCACGCATAGAAAGAGCAGCACCACCACGCCCATCACTATCCATCCGTGTTAAAATAATCCCTGTAATCCCTACACGCTCATCAAAAGAACGAGCAAGATGAACGGCATCTTGCCCCGTCAAACTATCAGCCACCAACATAATCTCATGAGGAAGGGCACATGCTTTAATTTCAGCCAATTCAAGCATCAAAGCTTCATCAATATGATTACGTCCTGCTGTGTCAAGAAGAAGCACGTCATAACCACCTAATTTAGCAGCCTGCACGGCACGTGATGCAATATCAACAGGCAGCTGACCCGCAATAATAGGCAAGCTTGCAAGTTTTGCCTGTTCTCCCAATTGGCGCAATTGCTCCTGTGCAGCGGGACGGCGTGTATCTAATGACGCCATGAGAACTTTTTTATTATGCTTATCAGTAAAACGTTTTGCAAGCTTTGCTGTTGTAGTTGTTTTTCCGGAACCTTGCAAACCAGTCATCATGATAACAACTGGAGCTGGTGCATTTAAATCACTCAGAACGCTTTCATTTCCAAGAATATGAACCAATTCATCATGAACAATTTTAACCACCATTTGGCCTGGTTTAATTGATTTAACGATTTCGGCCCCAACAGCTTTTTCCCGAACCCTATCGGTAAAAGAGCGTACAACATCAAGAGCAACATCAGCTTCCAATAAAGCGCGACGAATTTCACGCAGCGCCTCTACAACATCCTGATCCGATAAAGCGCCACGTCCCGTCAAATGAGACAGAATAGAACCAAGTCGCTCTTGCAAGGATTCAAACATCATTTACCTCATTGTTGCATAACAAACAAACCAAAATAACATCCGAGAACGCATCGCGCCGTCGGATGTTGACCTCTGAGATCTCTTTATACCCTTAAACTGGGGTCTCAGTCGGTGGCTCCAAGTTAATTTTGTCACTGAAAGCTTGCTCCTTCAAACAATAAAACCCCAGCTTTGTCAAGTTTTATCATAAAATGTCTTTTTATACGAAGAAATAAAAACAGCAAATACTATACTTCAAAACTTTCAACTTCAACACGCATAAAACAACCTGTTTCCTGTTCTATACTCCATAATTTTCCGCTAGAGATATCAAACCAAACCCCATGCAATGTCAAAAAACCTTGATCTTTGCGAAGCTTTATCCACGGAAACGTCTCTAAATTTCTCAACGAATGGCGAATAGAAAGCTGCTCTAATGCCGTCTGTTTTTCTGGCCACGACAGCGACTTATTATTCAAAACGATTTCTGCTACTGGTGCTAAGAGACTTATCCATTGACCAATAAAATCATTTGATGATAAAGATTTATATGTCTCATTAAGAGCAGTACGAATGCCTCCACAATGGGCATGACCAAAAACGACAATATGTCTCACCTTAAGCAATTGCACAGCATATTCAAGAGCTGCTGATGTTGCGTGATATTGGTCATCAGGAGAAAAAGGAGGAACCACATTCGCCACGTTGCGCAAAGTGAAAATTTCCCCTGGCTTAGCATCAAAAATCATTTCTGGTACTGCACGCGAATCACAACAAGCAATGACCAAAACTTCAGGTTTCTGCCCCTCAATCGCCAATTGCTGATAATCTGCTATTTTATATAAAAAATGATTGTTTATAAAGTTTTGGTAACCACTTAAAAGTCTTTCTGGTAAACGCGCCATTCTCTCTTTACTTTTGCTTCTTTTTTTACTTTCATTTTGTATATTTTAAAAAACAAACTATTAACATACAAAAATACTAAAAGTGCCCTTTCCTTGAAGCAAAATATTTCTTTAAAGTACAAAATATTACTAAAAAACAGCAAAAACAAACTCATTCTTTCCAAATAAAGAGCTATTTTCTTCAAGAAGAAGGTGTTACAGTATACAAAAATATAATGGTCTGCTTTTAAAAAGATGAAGAGAAGACCCCTAAGAGCAAAAAGGGAGAGTGAATGTGTTGCAACAAAAAAAAACAGAAACAAAAAACACCCAAGATAAAATAGAAGAAATCCTTTTTGCTCAAACAGATGAAGAAGATATTGTTTATTACGAAAATAAAGAACTTCAAAAAGCCGCAGCCATCGCAGTAAAAGCTTTTAATCTCCATCAGACGGGAAAAAATACTATCTACTTTGACCAAAATTTGACCCGTAATAACAAGCCTATAACCGCTATCACGCTTGTCAATGATAACAAACCCTTCCTTCTCGATTCTATTTTAAATGTTTTCAATCAACACAAAAACCATATCTATTTAATTGCGCACCCTATTCTTGATTGTACTTCTGGAAAACGCATCAGTCTGATGCAAATTCACATCGAGTCATTAAACAAACAGCAAATACAAAAACTTGAAAATGAACTCATCTTAGTTCTTGAACAGGTTAATGCTGCTGTACAAGACTGGAAACCTATGCTTGAAGAAGTTAAAAAGCATATTCATGCCTACCAAATAAGCCTTCCCCCGCACTACAAACAAGAAGGTGAAAAGGCTATTGAATTTCTTCACTGGCTAATGGACGATAATTTCATTTTCCTTGGTATGCGCACTTACAACTTCATCAAAGACCAAAAACCCCTAAAATCCTTTACAGCGAGTAATATTGAACTTGGTATACTCACGGATGCTTCTATTCATATTGTTGACGATGAAAGTATGAAAGAACCTCCTCAAGAAGTTTTATCCTTCATGGAAAGCGATAATCTGTTTATCGTGACAAAAGCCAACAGTCGCTCCAAAATTCACCGTTCTGTCTGGCTCGATTATATTGGTCTTAAAATATTTGATAAAGAAAAACAACTCTGTGGAGAATTACGCATTGTAGGGCTTTTTACCTCCTCAGCTTATACACGTTCTATTTTGCAAATTCCTTTCTTAAAAGAAAAAGCCCAAACTATTATTCAACGTCTTGGACACAATCACGCCGATTATTCAGGAAAAGCACTCGTCAGTGCTTTAGAAACCTATCCAAGAGATGAAATGTTTCGCTCTGATGTTGATACATTGACAGAAAACACTAAACTTATTCTACAATTAGATGAGCGCCCACGTTTACGGGTTCTTGCCCACACTGATTCTTTTGGGCGCTTTGTTTCTATCCTTGTCTACGTACCGCGTGACCAATATAGCAGCAGCCTGCGTGAAAAAGTTGGCGAACATTTTGTTGAGCTCTATAAAGGCGACTTTTTTGAATCTTATCCGCTATTTTTGGAAAGCACCCTTATACGTGTCTATTATATCATCCATCGCAAAGGAAACGAGACTGTTCCCCTTCACGAGCGCTCCACACTTGAACAACATGTACGTTCGATTGCACGAAGTTGGGAAGACAGCGTTCAAGCCATCGCTCTTACTCAGAAAACAACAGAGCAACAAACACGTCTAGCCAGCGAATTTCCCAACAGCTATCGTGATTTATTTTCAGCTGAAGACGCTATTAACGATGCAGGACATATTTTAAATCTTCATGATGAGAAGCCCCTTTTCGTGAACTTTTATCACACACAAAATAAAGAAAAACGTACTATTTCTCTTCGGCTTTTTCACCGCCATGAAGCTCTTGCCCTTTCCAAACGCGTACCACTCCTTGAAAACATGGGGTTTCGCGTTATTGCCGAACAAACCCTTGAATTACCAGATGGCTATGGGCACTCTGTGTATCTTCATGATATGCAGCTGGAAAGTACTTTCCAGCTCTATATCGATTTTGAAAAAAACGGTCAAAAACACGCCGAAACCTTTGAGGCAATTTGGGCACAAAATGCTGATAATGACGCTTTTAATGCACTCACCCAAACAGCTGAACTTGATTGGCATGAAATTGTTATTTTGCGCCATTATGGGCGCTATCTCCAGCAAGCTGGTATTCCTTATTCGCAAGATCGCGTTGCCCAAACTTTAAATGCTTATCCTGACATTACCCAAGATCTTTATGCTTTATTTCATTTAAAGTTTCACCAAAGCCATACAGAAAAAGAACGGGAAAAAAGCCAACAGGTTATTCAAAAGCGTATTGGAGAAAAATTACGGAAAGTGTCTGGTTTAGATGATGATCTCATCTTACGCCGTTATTGCAACCTTATCGATGCGAGTTTACGAACGAATGCCTTTACGCCTCTTGACGATGGAAGTCCACGGCGTATTTTAGCCACCAAATTAAATCCGCGCCAAATTGAGGATTTGCCTGAACCACGCCCTTACCGAGAAATTTTTGTTTATGGACCGGAAGTTGAAGGGGTACATTTGCGTTTTGGACCTATCGCTCGTGGTGGCATTCGTTGGTCTGACCGCGCATTAGATTATCGTACCGAAGTCCTCAGCTTAGTCAAAGCCCAACAAGTTAAAAATGCAGTTATCGTTCCTGCAGGTGCAAAAGGGGGTTTTTATCCCCATCGGCTTCCCCAAACAAATGACCGTGCTCTCATTATAGAAGCAGCACAACAAGCTTATACAGACTTTATCACAGCTTTGCTCTCAATCACAGACAATCTAATTAACGGCAAAATAAGTTCTCCCCCCAATGTCATCTGTCATGATGACCCTGACCCCTATTTTGTTGTCGCAGCAGACAAAGGAACAGCAACTTTTTCTGATACCGCCAACGCCATCAGCCAAGCAAATCACTTTTGGCTCGATGATGCTTTTGCCTCTGGAGGCTCAGCAGGTTACGACCACAAAGCCATTGGTATTACAGCCAAAGGTGCATGGGAAGCTGTCAAAAGACATTTTAGAGAAACATTTGATCAGGATATTCAAACAACGCCCTTCACCTGTGTCGGTGTTGGAGACATGTCTGGCGATGTCTTTGGTAATGGGATGCTACTTTCCAAACAAACAAAATTGATTGCCGCTTTTGATCACCGCGATATCTTTATTGATCCAGATCCAAGCATAGACGAAAGCTATGCAGAGCGTATGCGCCTTTTTAAACTTCCTCGCTCCAGCTGGCAAGATTACGATCAAAGCAAATTATCAAAGGGCGGTGGTATCTTCTCACGAAAAGAAAAAACCATTACTCTCTCACCTGAAGCAGCACAAGCCATTGGTTTCGAAAAACAAACAGGAACACCCTTTGAAATTATATCTGCTCTTCTCAAAGCCCCTGTTGATCTTTTATGGTTCGGCGGCATTGGTACTTATATCCGCGCAGCAACAGAAAATGATGCCCAAGTAGGTGATCGTGCGAATGATGCGATACGCATTACCGGAGAGCAAGTGCGTGCAAAAATTATTGGCGAAGGGGCTAATCTTGGTGTTACACAACGCGGACGGATTGAATATGTCTTAAATGGTGGTCGATGCAATACGGATGCCATTGACAATTCTGCTGGTGTGAATTGTTCTGATATTGAGGTCAATCTCAAAATTGTTCTTGCATCAGCACTACGTGCCAAAACGTTAACCCGCGAAGATCGCAATAAGCTCTTGAAAAAAATGACACCTCAAGTCGAGCAACTCGTTTTGCGCAACAATTATCTACAACCCCTTGCTCTTTCTTTGGCGGAAAATCAAAGCACTACTGATTTGCCCTATCAAATACGCTTTATGCACGATTTGGAACAAAAAAAGCTTCTAGATCGTAGAGTTGAAATACTCCCTGATGAGCAAATTTTACGACAAAGAACAACCCAAGGCAAAGGTCTTCTCCGTCCAGAACTCGCTGTTATTTTTGCATATGCTAAATTAACCTTAAAAGAAGAAATTGCTAATAGCCCCATTGTTGATGATCACTATTTCAATACAACCTTGCTGAACTATTTTCCAACACAAATTCAAGAAAATTTTAAGAAGGAAGTCATTAACCATCAATTGCGTCGTAATATTATAGCAACGCTGATTGCCAACGATATTGTAAATCGTGGAGGCCCCACTTTTGTTAATAGACTACACGATGCAACAGAACAAAAAGCTGAAAATATTATTCGCGTTTTCATTGCCATTCGCGATGGTTTTGAAATTCCTCAATTGTCTGAGCAAATTGATAAGCTTGATAATAAAATACCCGGTCTTGTCCAAAACAAATTCTACGCAGCAATGACCCCAATGCTCTTTGAAACAACCAGTTGGGGTTTACACAACATAGATCTCTCACGTCCATTAGAAGAAATCGTAAAAACAATAAAGCAAGCCCGTAGCATTATTGAAAAAGAGCTTATGCATTCTCACGACAACGATATTAAGCAAAAGATTGAGGAAAAAGCATTACACTACAGCGAAGAGGGAGCACCAAAAGCATTAGCGAAGCAATTAGCTCTCTTAGAAGCTGCTTCAACAATCTGTGATATTTCTTTAATTGCAAAAAAAAGCAACAGTGATCTTATTAAAACCGCAGAGATCTATTTTTCACTTGCACAAATCATTCGTATAAACCGCATTAACGAAGCAAGTCGTATAATTCCTGTAGTAGATTATTATGATAGTATGGCTTTAAGCCAAGCCAAAGAAAATGTTTCTGAAAGCTTACGGCAAATCGTTATGAAAATCCTCAAAAATTATGGAAAGAAAAAAGATCCTTTTGACACTTGGAAAAAAACAGAAGAAAATCATATTCACAACATTACAAACCGCATTAGTGCCCTTATTGAAAATGATCTCAATATTTCTCGTTTTACTTTTGCAGCAGGATTGATTTCTCAACTTCAAAATACTGGCTTTAAAACCTAAAGCAGATACAAAACAACCCATTCAATCTCCCGTTCTATCCATACATGACTAATTAGTAAGGGAAGAACGGAAGCGCTATCCCGCATTTTGAGACAAAGCACTTAAAATAAAAAATAAATTCAAATTTTACTGTCAAATATCCTTCAACATAAAAATATAATATATTGATTTACAATCATAGTTTTATTATTTTTATGTTGAAGGAGAAGCTGATATTCTAAGTTTTTCTTATTTCAAGTCTGTTTATATTCAATCAATTAAACGCATTGCCCCTTGCATATTGCAAATGAGAAAAGCGTATAGATAAAAAACATTAAAGAAAGAACTAAATGCCCCCTTCTAGCTTCTTACTCCATAAACGAAAAGATGGTGGTGCTTAATGGCTTTATCATTATACCATTCATAGGCAACATCGTGAAATAGAAAGCACTGAGAAATATTTTTTTAACAAATGCGTAAATATGCAATACAAATATATTCTGTTTTACGTGGAAGACATATGGCTGCATTAAAAAACATCAGAAACAAAAGGATATGCTTAATCCATTATTTAAAAGATATGACTGTAACTGCTTTTGAAATACGTGAAATCGAATAAAAAACGACAGTAAAAACGGACGTCCATTCTCCTCTTTACAACTTCATATTCTCATCCAACTAAGCTGTTTTACCTATTTCAAAGGTCACTCTAAACAGACATCTGCAATATGCTCAAAATTCCATACATAAAGAAAAAAGGTTCCTAACACGGCACCACACTACCTGTATAAAAAGGCAATTCAGCATACTTTAAAATGCCACTTTTTCCACACAAACACTGTTGCTATATGTAGTTTGACATAAGATTTTGTACTAAGTGAAAAGAGGTGGGATTAGTTAGGAGTAAGTGGTAATTTTTTATTTTTACAGCTATTTTTTTACCATTAAATACGCATTTTGTTAAAATAGATTTTGACACTCTAAAATTGCAAAAAAAGTGTAAAAATCAGAAAAAATCGAAATTTGGTGGTAAAAATGAAAAAAGGCTTGGGTACAAAACCTAAAGTGGAGCGAGACGACCAAGTTTTAAAAAACCTAATTTTACCCACCCATTATTAATGAGCAAGGGGAGAACGGGAGCGCCATCGGCATTTTTAGGCAGTGCACCCAAAATAAAAAATAACGCTTGAAGATTATTGTCCTGCGCGGGAAATAAGCGCTGCAAAGTGTTAAGAAGCTTCATGGGCTGAATATGGACAAGTTCGAATTCTGCTGTCAAATATCCTTCTTCATCAAAAGAAAAAGGTCCACTAATACGTAACCCACCACCTGTATGAAAAGTCAATTCACCTTGCTTTAAAAGCCCACTTTTTCCATACAGTCGCTGTTGCCAATTTTTCCCTTCATCTTCAGACAAAAAAGAGATGTCATTTAAAATCACTTTCAAGTTACCATCAATTTTTGGGACATCAACAAAAGAAGATGTAAAAACTAGAGAAACATCAAAACCGTCAAAAGTTATATTTCCCAACAAATCATTCTTTTCATGTTTCAGATCAAAGCGCAAAAATTCTGCCGTTATTTTTTGAGGCATATCTTTTGTCTCTAACGGCTGAGTAATCATGTCATGCGTATTTTGCAAAGATGCTTGATCTTCTACATTTTCCTGTGTCGTTTTTTTATCTGTTGTTTGTTCTCCTAATGCTTCTTGAGGCTTTTGATCTTCAAGGGAAGAGGAAAGAGGTGAAATTTCAAGCCCTTCAGCTATAAACTTCAATGTTTTACCCGTTTTCCAATAAGGTTCTGTTTCAATAACCAAATTGCGCCAACGCGATACTATGGAAGTTTGTCCGGAAAAAACAATTGATGCAGGAGAATGAACATTAAACTCGACCAAATGAGGTGCATAAATTGGTGCACCAGCTGTCAAACGCCCCGTCGATACAGAAACCCCATGTAAAGGCCAAGAAAATTGAAAATTGTCGCAAACAACACCGATACGTAAAGGATAACCATCCTTGCGCACATTCTCACATACCGCCGCCATATTATAGGAAGACGCTTTTGCAAATATATCAGAAACTTGCTCTTCTATTTTACGTGAAAAAAAAACCAGAGTGCGCTATAAATAAATATCAGAGCAAGACAAAGGAGCCCACAAATTAAATAGCTCAAAGAAAATCTCTTTTGTGATGACGGTATTTGAAAGGATTTAGACAACATTAAAACTTTCTTTATCTCTTAACTTCCTCCCCACCCTAAAAAGGACAAAGATTCTTAACCACAGTCAGTTTATAAACAATCCAACTTCTTAATCGACCGGATTTTATCTACTGATCACTTCAAAGAGTTCCTATACATCGTTCTAAAGTACAGTATCTCATAAGTCCACCCACCAAGATCTTTTTAAGAAAATCCATTACACTTTCTAACAAAAAATACCTCATGTGTAAAGTTTTACATGAGTTTTCTATCTCTGCCTTAAACGATACTGTTTTACAGCACAACAAGAACGATAATAAATAGTGTTTCTAACACTCACACAAATGCGGTCGGTACACAAAAAATCTGGTGTAATGCACCTTCAAACCATTGGCTTAAAGCTTGATCATAAATTAAACGACCTTTCAAATGTGCACAAGCAGGTTGAGCACCTTTTTCAGTCAATTTATGTGCCGAACGCACGACTAACCGTCGCATCATAGCACGTGTAAACTCAGCATGAAATTGCAAACCCCATGCATTGTTTCCATAACGAAAAGCTTGTGTAGGATATGTATGCCCTGTTGCCAAAAGCATTGCCTCTTTCGGTAAATCATAAATACCTTCATCATGAAAATGATAGACCATTTCTGGCCAATTCATCAATTCCTTCCCTTGAGGGGTTGCTTCTAGTGGATACCAGCCGACTTCAACAGTCCCATCACTTCTTGTACCAACGCGCCCCCCTAGATTTCGCGCTAACATTTGCGCTCCAAGACAAATACCCAAAAAAGGCTTATTTTCCTTTAGTGATAACGAAATCCAATCAATTTCCTCACCAATATAGGCTTCGCTGTCATTCACACTCATCGGCCCCCCTAAAATAACAACACCGGCATAATGCTCTAATGTATCAGGGAGTTTTTGTCCAAAAATAGGACGATAAATATCAAGAACAAAACCATTTTGTTGTAAAAATTTTCCTAAACGACCAGTATAGGTAGACCGCCGATGAATAACAACAGCAATCCTTGGTTTGTTATTTTTTTGTTTTTTATCAAGACATCTCTGATGTAAAAACATTTTTTAACCAATCACCTCTGCAACCAAGCAAAACTTCATTTTTAAAGCATAAGAGAATAATTTTATTGGACAAGACTAACGATATTTTTTCTTCTAGGTCAATTGTTTCTTCTGAGAAAACATTCGTATTATCACATTGGTGCAATTTAAAATAAACGAAATTTTTTCCTCGATAAAAATGTTTCTTCTTCTGTTTTCACCCCTGGATCATCAACATTTAAGTGAGTTTGACTGAACATTTTTACATCTTGTTCTTTTATATCTTGTTTCTCCACCTGCGCATTATGCAAAAGAGAATCGTCTATAGGTGTTAATTTTTCAAGCTTCTTATCTTCAACACCATCACTTTTTCCCATAACATACTCTTTGTCTTGCTTTTTCGGCACAATATTGTCCGCCTCTAATGTGAGAGAAGGCATACAGGGAGGCGCCTTCCATTCAAAACAGCCCAAACGTCCACTGATTGGAGAAACCGCTGACCAAGAAGAAAAAATGGACCCATCACACATCCATACTGGATCACGTTCAGCACGAAGTGCTAAAGAAAGCCATTGACGCACAGCACCTTGATTGTTTCCCTGTGCCTCTTCAATATCTGCCAACAATAAATAAACACTTTCCCGTGGATGATACTGTAATGCTTTTTTTGCCTGCTCTCTCGCTAATGCTGTTTCACCAGCATCTAAAGCTGCTTTAGCAATAAGGAAAGCCGATTCAAATGCATCTTTATTATAAGAAGCAAGTGTCTTAGCCCTTTTTAATCGCCCAATGGCTCCTTCTTCTCTTTCAAGATAAAGCGTCCCCAAATCAGGATGAGGATTCTTTTGCCAAGCCGCTATAATCATTTTATCCGCTTTACGCGTTTCATTTAACTTATAAAGAATATCAGCAGCAATAACTATTACTGGAACAAAATCAGGCGCCAATTTATGGGCTTTCAAAATGGCTTCACGTGCTTGTACAGGATGTGTATCAAACAAAGAAAGTGCCTGCCCACTTAATAGTAAAACCTGTATATGCTGCCGCTCTGGAGTCGCGCGAACAGAACGCGGGAGAGCTTTTTGCGTTCTCTCAAAAATAGTAAGTGCCTTATCCCATTTACCCTCAGTACTTAACCGATCAAGCACCGCCTGATGCGCCCATAAAAGTGCTGGCGATAAAGTCAGTGCCTCTTCGGCATATTGTTGCGCTGCCTCATAAGCTTTACTCTTCATCGCTTCACGAAACAAACCATAAAGTCCAACCAATTTTGTCGAATCTTCCTTTCTCATCTCCTCATAAAGACCGATGGCGCGAACAGAGTTATTTTGTAAAGACAAGGTTTGCGCTTGTAAGAATTTTACCAATGGCTCTTGTTTTCCTGCAAGATATTTAGCAACCCGTGCTTCCATTTTTTGCGCAACCATACTATCACCAGCAAAAGTTGCAAGAATCCCCTTTGAAAGAGCTTCATAACCACGCTTTTGATGGCGTTTATAAAAATAATTGGAAAGAGCACTCGGTATGGAAAAAAAGAAAGACAATAACCACCATAAAAGCACCAGCGTTACAAAAAACAAAATAAGCACACTTAACACTGTAAGAAATGAAGCAGAAAATCTGAAATGCAAAAATGTGAGAACAAAAATACCATTGTGATTAGCAACCCACGTGAAAGCTAAACCGAGGATACAAACAACAAAAATATAAATAAAAACACGTATCATCTTGGGCCTATTTACATCTTTGTTGCTTTAAAAGATCCTTGTTGCACAGACAATAACAATTGCTGCAACAACTGTTGAATAGCAATATGTCTTTCAAGCTGCTTAACAAAATCCATTGAAACATCTTTTGCACTTTGAGGCAATGATTGCCATTCGCTCAAGGCCTTTTCGTAATCACCAGCTTGAATGGCAACTTCCATGCGTGCCGCAATAGCCCCAAGCGTCATCCCTTCAACATTTCCAATCGGTCGCGAAACAATGAGCCCTTTTATCCATGCTAAAATTCGGTCAAAAAAACCAGCATCTGACGCAACAAGATTTTGCGTACCAACAATTGCATCGGCAACATGAGCAAAATCAACTGAAAGTTGTGCTGAACTTGGAAGACCCACAGTAGCTGTCTTTTGCAACACATCAAGTCCATCAATCGAAGGCGATAATTGCTGTAACAGCTTTAATTCATTATTATAAGATCCACCACGCTCTACAGCATTTTTTAATGAACTAATTGCGGTAAAGAGCGCGGTATCTATTTCTTTTTTCTCACTATTTTTAACAGCAGTTTCTTCCTGTAGTGTTTCTAACTTTTGTTTTAACGCAGCAAGATCATTTGCATTGCTCTGCCCAACAGACAAAGCCGTCTCTATTTCTTTCGACTCTCTAACAAAAGTTTGTACAGTTTCTTCAAGAGCTTTTACTTTTTCCTCTAAAATTGCAAAAGCTTTTTTGCTTTCTTCTTTCGATAGTTCATCATTTTTCGTTGTTTTAAACTGTTGTGCTGAGAAAGAAGAAAACTCTGTTTTTAACATATCAATTTCTTGAAGTACCCGCCTCAATTGTTCCTTTGTGTCTTCACCTTGACTTTTTGCGGCTTCAGCAATCTGCAAAGCTTTTCCCCCCCCAACAGAATTTGCCACAAAAGGAGAAGGAAAAAAACCAGCCCATTGAAGCCCCATAAAAATTCCCAAAGCAATGAATCCTCCCAAAATCCCAGAAAGGGACAAGAAAAGCCAAGTTGTACTAGAGGTACTTTTATCCTGACCTTGTATATTCTGTTTTTCTCGCGCATGAGATTCTACAGAATTGTGGATTTTTTCCTCTGAATCATGGAGAACAGCTTCATGTTCAATAACTGGTTTCTTACGACGCGTACCAGCATAATGTGGTTTAACTTTTGGTTTTGAAGAATCGACCATCTCTGTCACTTTTTGTGCACACTTTTTTTAATGATAAAATAATAAAATGAAAAAAGTTTTAAAAATGAAGCTTTTCTCAAATATCTTCGTTTGCTTTACATTCTTTTTATAAAGAGTATAACTTTATAAAAATTTTCCAAATCTCATTTTTCTCAATAATATTTACAATTATAGACTTTAATAGACAAGTTTTTAAAAACACATTTGCATTTTATACTCAAAAATACAGCTTTATTTTTTAATCAACAATATCATGAAATTCAAAGAAAATACCAAAACACATATTTTTCATAGAAAAATCAATTCTAAGAGAAATACTTTGCATCTTTTTCTGTTCATGATACGCACACAGGAAAGAAGCTTCAATATAAGGTTTTGTTTAAAATGCGTCTTCTAGGAATAGAAACAAGTTGTGATGAAACGGCAGCGGCTGTCATTGAATATAACAATGAATCAAACAGCCGAATTCTTTCCAATGTTGTTTGGAGCCAAATTGATCACCATGCACCTTACGGTGGTGTTGTTCCTGAAATTGCTGCTCGTGCCCATGTTGAAGTTCTTGATCATTTAATTCTGCAAGCACTAACAGAAGCAAACACAAAATTAAAAGATATTGATGGCATTGCAGCCACCAGTGGACCTGGTTTGATAGGAGGATTGTTGGTAGGCGTTATGAGCGCAAAAGCACTCTCTCTTGCCACTGGCAAACCATTTATTGCGGTAAATCACTTAGAGGGACATGCTTTAACAGCTGTCTTAACGCACAGCGTCAGCTTTCCTTATTTATTACTTTTAGTTTCAGGGGGTCATACACAAACAATCATTGTTCATGGAGTAGGCAACTACCAACGTTTAGGAACCACCATTGATGATGCATTAGGAGAAGCCTTTGATAAAACTGCAAAACTTTTAGGTCTTCCTTATCCTGGTGGACCAGCACTTGAAAAAGCAGCTTTATTTGGTGATAAAAATCGCTTTCCCCTTCCACGACCTTTAAAAGGTGAAAAACGGTTAGATTTTTCTTTTTCCGGACTAAAAACTGCTGTTCGACAAGCCGCAACAGCCATAGCTCCTCTTACAGAAAATGATATTGCTGACATTGCCGCAAGTTTTCAAGCCGCCGTAACCGATACGATACATGATCGTATTCACCTAGCCCTACAACACTTTACCCACCAATATCCTCTCTCTCATAATCAAGGAAAGCGTTCTCCTGCTTTGGTTGTCGCGGGCGGTGTTGCCGCAAACCAAGCCATTCGTTCTACGTTGCAAGAACTTGCCCATCAACATGGTTTTGAATTTATAGCCCCTCCTCTTTCCTTGTGTACCGATAATGCTGCAATGATTGCTTTTGCCGGTGCACAAAAACTCGCACGAGGAGAAACAAGCTCTCTCGACATTGCACCCCGCTCACGCTGGCCATTAGATGAAAAAGCCACGCCCTTGATCGGAATGGGACGCCGTGGAACAAAAGCATAATAAAATTGACGTCCCCCCCACACACATCTTAAAAAACGAAGATTTCTACTCAATTCGGTCTATAGATAGTCCGAACTTTCTATCGAGCGGATTCCACCTGCTTCCCACTCACACAATTCACTTAACCCAAAGCTCGACACGCAAACCTAAATATTCACCACACATTCTAAAAAACTTTATGTTTCAAAAAACTGCCTTATATCATTACACTTCAAATGACGGTATTTTACGGCATAATAAGATCTACTCTCTCTCACGAAGCATAGATATGAAAGCCATTCTTTGACCTCATTATCTTTGATCATCTATTCGTTTCATTGCCGTTGTAATCTTAAAACTTTTTAGAATCAATTTTCTTAATTTTCTCCAAAAAACTCTTATAGTGAACGCATTTCAAGCCATAGCTGAAAAGATAAGCAAAGAGCAAAATACCTTTATACAACGTGAAATATCAATGGATCGCGTTTCTCTGCTACACGTTATTTTGAAACAAGAAAAAACAGATTATGCCCGTTCTTTACCCCATTTTAAAAATCATCGTTGATGGTGTTACAAAGATGCTTATAAAAATACACATGATGAATGCATAACAGTCTATGAAAAAGGAGAACTCATGGCTTATTGGCTTTTTAAATCTGAACCCCACAAATGGTCATGGGAGATGCAAAAGAAAAAAGGAGTTAATGGCGAACAATGGGATGGTGTACGAAATTATCAAGCCCGTAATAATATGCGCGCCATGAAATATGGCGATAAAGGTTTTTTTTATCACTCAAATAAAGGTTTAGAAATTGTAGGTATTGTAGAAATATGTGCTGAAGCACACCCTGATTCTACAAGCTCTGATCCACGCTGGGAATGTGTGGATATCCGTGCACTTTGTGACATGCCAACATCTGTTTCATTAAAACAAATTAAAGCCAATCCCAAACTAGCAAATATGGTGCTGGTTAAAGCCAGCCGCTTATCAGTGCAACCCGTGACAGAAGATGAATGGAAAGAAGTCTGTTTGATGGGCAACCTTAAGAGGGAAATGCTTGTATCTTGAAACAATAATTTTTATTCATTAACTCATATAAAAAGATGCTTCATAGCATTGCACAAAAAACCTCTTTATGATGCATCTTTTCGGTATTGCTAAAGGCAAAGCTTACTCAACGATTATAATAAGCAACACCACGAACATCACACACAAAACCCCCTCGCACACAAATGCAACGAAAAAACAAAAATAACCGTGAAATTCTCCTAAACAGTGTATATGTGTTAAGTGTTGCACAGTTCTCTTCACGCTTAAAACACGCATCATATTGAGTGTTCATTGCTTTACATGTTGGATGAGACCCCTCATACCCCAGGATTATCTCATTCCCAACCTGTTTATATTGAATCAATCAAACGCTCTTTTTTTAATTTTCCTCTTTTAATTTTTCTTGCATGAAATCTCATTTTTCACGAAACTACTCTTTACCAATCAGTGCATCAACATGCCTATAAGGAAAAACATGAACCACTATACTCTTTTAATTGTTGAAGACGATGATCTACGCCCCGTTTTAGTAGAACAATTGCAAATGCATCAAGAGTTTGAAATTTTCCAAGCAAAAACAGCAGAAGAGGGAATGAAAATAATCCAAGAAGAAAATATTGATCTCGCTATTTTGGGACTTAAATTTCCTGATCTTGATGGTTTCAAAGCCGTGAAAAAATTACGCATCCAAGGATTTCGTGCCCCCATTATCATGATAACAAATCATGATACAGACAGCGATAATATTTTAGATCTTGAAACAGGCGCCAATGATTATGTGACAAAACCCTTTCGCTTTGCGGTGTTATTAGCGAGAATTCGAGCACAGTTGCGCCAATATGAACAAAATGAAGACACAACCTTTCATCTTGGCCCCTATACTTTTAAACTGAGACAAAAACTTCTTCTTGATCAATGCAACACTAAAATCTGTCTCACAGAAAAAGAAGCAGCAATTCTTAAGTGTCTCTATTATGCCAATGATAAAATTGTTAGCCGTGAAACATTGTTAGAACAAGTTTGGGGTTATAATGAAAATATTGTCACCCATACTTTAGAAACCCATATCTATCGTTTGCGACAAAAAATCGAAAAAGATCCCTCCAATGCACAAATTCTCATAACAGATCAAAATGGTTATCGTTTAAATCTTTAATTCGAGATTTACTGTTTCAAAAATAATTTTAATATCTTAAATGAAAACAAAAACGAGATGAAAAAAACCTTCACATATAATGTGCAAAAATTAAAATAAGAAAATCCTTCTATATTTGCGGTTCTTATGCCAATGGCAAAATGATTAATTATCTTTATAAATTAAAATATTTCGCACTTGTGGTGATAACGCAGGAATAAAAACACGTCGCGATTGACGACGCTGTACCAGCAACCCCTGATAAACACGTTTTTGTGCCTGACACATTAAGAGTCCGCCAAAATAAGGCAAAAGATAGCGTGCAAATGGCTCATAAAAAAATGAGAACAACCGCGAAACATAACCCGTAGAGGGCATATAATGTACAATTTCTTGTATTGGCCCAGAAACAAAATTTGTTTTTTCGAACAAACGAGTAATTTGTTGCCGACTATAAGGCTCGCCATAACCAAAGGGCGTAGTAATATTGCGCGCCCAAAAGCCAGAGCGATTAGGTACAATAACGATCAAGTGGCCATTGGGTGCTAAAACACGCCATATTTCATTCAATGTTTCAAATGAATTTTCTGTATATTCTAATGCATGTACCAATAAAATACAATCAACTGACGCATCAGGAAGCGGCAAATCTTCTTCAAAAACAAGCGCTGTAGCAACTTGCTCAGCACAAGGCCAAGGGAAAGCACCCTGAGCAGATGGCATAAAAGCAAAACATTGTTGGGCACGTTCACGCAATGTAGAAAGATAAGGAAGTGCATAACCCAACCCCATAATCCGTTTATCCGTAAGATCAGGCCACCATAAATTCAATTGGTCACACAGCGTCTTTTGCACACGCAGCCCAAGTGCAGAAGCATAAAAATCTTTCAGCGCAACGATATCCAACTCAACATACCATGTAGAAACAAATTTCAAACATTACAGATTTTCATATACCAAACTTATATGGACTTCTGCTCTTTTTCCGCAATAGCGAACATTTCAATATTTCATATTTTAAACTTAAATGATCAAAAAATCAGTACAGCAGGATGATTTTGCGTTACAAGCGCTTTAATCATTTTCTTGGAGATGAACCCCATAGAGATTCTTCATACACTATTTCTGACATCAATTAAGAAAAAAGCCAACACTGGTTAATTAAAATGAAGCAATCTTTCAAGATAGTTTTTTTCTTCTTCTGGAATATGCTCTTTACCAAGACGTTTGCGAATTTCATCCAAAATCTGCCGCGTACGCATTTGATCACTTTTTTGTGGTAGTGCCTCACCTTCTTGTTCTTCATCTGTTTTTGAAGAAAGTGGACGTCCTAACGGATCTTTAGGACCAGAATCAGCATTTTGATCATTTCCCGTTTCTTTGAGTGTTTCGCGCATTTTTTTCAAAACATTTTGTGCACCTTGCCTCAAAGATTCCAAAGCATCAGACTGATTTTGTATAGATACCTGATGATTTCCATTATCAAGAGCATTCTCCGCAGAATTCATTTTTTCTTCTGCCCTTTTCAATGCGCCCCCTGTTTCAAATCCTTGTTCTGATAATTCTTTTTCTAATGTTGATAATTCAGACTGCAATTCAGCTTGACGTTTTTTTAAAGATTTTTTCTGTGTTTCCGGCACATTTTCTCCGCGTTTTTGTTCCATCTCTAACTGATGTGTTTCATTGAGAATTTCTTGCTGACGACGCATTAAATCTCCAAGCTGGTCCATCTTTTCTTTCATTTGTGCAGATTGGCTTTTTTCTCCCTCATTTTGATTGCCTTTTTGCACATGCAAATGATCAAGCGTCTGTTCAACTTCCGCTAAGAGTTGTTCAGCTGCTAAAGAAGAGCCCGTTTTAGCCATTTCCTCAATTAAATTTAGCTTTTCTTGTAATGTAGCTTCAGAAAGATTAGGACTTTTTGAGCTTTTAGAATTTTTAGAAACTTGACTATCTTGTGCTTTTTCAGCCAAAGCACGAATATACTCATCCATAGCTTGACGTAAATCTGCCATAAGCCGTTCAATTTCTGCCGCTGAAGCACCGTAACGCAATGCATCACGTAAAGCAGCTTGAGCTTGTTTTAAATTTTTTTGCACGGATTCAAGCTGATTATCTTCAATACCCAAAGCAATTTGCCATAAATAATCCACCACACCACGCAAATCATCTTCTGTTTGTGCTAAAGAAAGTCTTGTCCACGCACTTTGTAGAACAAGAAAATGCTTTACATTTTGCAAACCTTTTTCTGGACGCACAAGCAAAGCAGAAAGCATATCCAATACACGCTCTCTCGCAGAAGCATCAAGCGCTAATAAACGACGCAATTCACTCACCGCACGCGCGACAGGATTTGAAAAAACGTGTTGCGGTAATGTCATAACAAAAGTTTTGCTACGCCCTTTCTGCCCCGCACCATCTTCTGCCACCAAAGTAATTTTGACTTGCGAACCTGCCCATGGATGCGCTGATATATCTTGCACCATCCGCATTTTTCCCTTTCCACCACGCGGAAGAAGAAGCTCTATTTCCGGAGCATTATAAAGAGAGGAAGCACTTTTATTCTGAGAAAGAAAAGGCTCTATTTCAACAAAAGCCTTTGTCACACCATAATCATCATCCACCACATATCGTAACTCTAATGATCCCGTTAAAATCCTCCCTGGTTTTTCCAGCCAATGAATTGTCGGAAGCGTGTCCTTAATCATCTGCAAATGCCACTGCTGTTTTTTACGACGTGATGATACAAATAAATTCATTGAATGCTTTAAATGTGTTTCAAAATGAGCGATTGGATCATTCAAAGCTGTTTGTTCCGTTTTCTCTGAAAACGAAACTTCCCTCCCATCTTCTACAGACTTTGCTTTTACTGTAACGCCAGCCCCATTGACAACACGCACAACAACATTACTCCCTTCAGGGATTTCTAGTTGTGTTTTCTCATCTTTTGTCAAATAAATCGGTGCCACACCGGTATAAGCAGGTGGTGTTACCCAAGCATCAATCCGCATGAATTTTTCATCAACAACAGGACGAAAATCAAAGGCATCAGCCAAACGCCCCCCTTGTGAACCAAAAGAAAAACTAAAAGCGCACACAAAAAGAAGAACACACAAAGCCCTCAAAGCCAAAGGATCATAATCCGCACTATTAAGAGAGATAAATCCAGTTTTTAAATGGTATAATTGTTTTGCCATTCGGCGTTGATGTTCACGCCAAATAACAGCACTAAAATCTTCATCATTTTCAGAACATAAACGATCTGTCTGAATATTCAAAGGCTGATGTCTAAGATCATTGACGCGTTCAAGACGGCAATTCACTTCCCGTATTGTGGGAAACCGAAAACGAACAAGAAAAAATAAACTCGCCCCAGCACAAACAAGTATAACCCCAAGTAAGAGCAAATGTGACCAATAGCCCAAAATGCCAAAAAGTCCCAACCAGCTAAACGAACAAAAGAGACTAACAACGAGGAAAAATGGCAACAACCGTACCCACATCCGTTCAAATGAAAGGATTCCCCACATCAAAATGCGCACACACAAAAGCTTCATTGCAAAGCCTTTGATGTTTTTATTTTTCATAAACAAGCATTTATCCCCTTTTATCGTGGTGCATTAAGATCATAAACCCCATACAAGACAATTTCTAGAAAATAAATTGTTTCATCAAAGTTTAGTAAAAATAAGACCAAAAACACTTAAGAATTCTCAACCCAATCAGGAATATGATCACATCCCATCAATTGAGCATAATCAAGACGTGGACGAATAACCGCATAACACGTATCTTGAACAAGAACTTCTGGGATCAAAAGTCGGCTATTATAAGTACTCGCCATCACAGCACCATAAGCTCCAGCTTGCGTAATTGCTAAAAGATCACCGGGTGCCAAAATCGGCAAGTAACGATCTAGTGCTAAATAATCGCCAGTCTCACAAACAGAACCAACAATATCTGCACGAATAAGGGGAGCATCTTTTGCTGCTTGTTTCACAAGGACGACATTCTGCCAAGCATCATAAAGCGTTGGACGCATCAGATCATTCATCGCCGCATCTACAATAACAAAATTCCGCCCTTGTCCCCTTTTTAAATAGAGAACAGATGTCATCAGTACACCAGCTTGTCCCACAATGCTCCGCCCCGGCTCCACAACAATATTAATCCCTAAAGGAGCAATATATTTCTTTACCAGCGCAGCATAATCAAAAGGAGAAGGTACAGTATGTTGTTCACAACCATAGGCAATACCAAGCCCACCACCAATATCTATATGCGTTATTGCATAGCCATCGCTCCACAATTGACGCACACAATCTGCAATAAGAAGGAATGCTTCTTCAAATGGCTTTAAATCACAAATCTGACTGCCAATATGCATATCAATACCGCAAACCTGCAATCCAGGTAAAGAGTCCGCTTTTTTATAAGCCTCTCTTGCCAACAACAATGGAATACCAAATTTATTTTCAGATTTTCCTGTTGTAATTTTCTTATGGGTCTTTGCATCAACATCTGGATTAATGCGCAATGAAACACGTGCTATCTTTGAAAGCGCAACAGCACGTTGAGATAACTGTTCAAGTTCCGGCTCTGATTCAACGTTAAAACAATAAATATCCTGTGCAAGAGCAAAATCTATCTCTCTCATGGTTTTACCAACACCAGAATAAACAATACGATGTGCCGGAATACCAACAGCAAGGGCACGCCGTAATTCCCCTTCTGAGACCACATCAGCTCCCGCTCCATTGTTCGCTAAAAGCCGTAAAACTGCTTGATTAGAATTGGCTTTAACCGCATAAGCAAGCAGACTAGGCATCCCTTGAAAAGCCTTTTTATAGTCTTTAAAACGTGTAACCAATGCATTGGCGGAATAACAATAAAAAGGAGTCCCCACCTCCTGCGCAAGAACAGCAAGTGAACAACCCTCAGCATGAAGCATACCTTGATGGTAAGAGAAAAAATCCACACTTTCCTCCTACTTTATCAAACGATCAAGAATAAAAGGTTTATCATCTTCACTTTGAGCAACAGATGTTCCTTGCACAGACTTTTCCACACTTGTAAGAGGCATTTCCAATGACCCTTTACGCCCACACCCAGCAACACAAACGCCTCCTAAAAGGACAATCATCAACCCCTTTAATATAATTTTCATCTGTCCTCTTTCCTCATCTCGATCTCTTTTTTACCTTTAAAATACAATCACTCAAGCGTTCACAAGACACTTTTTCCAATACGCAATTTGCCGAAGAACCTCTGAAGGTGCTGTTCCCCCAAAGCTTTTGCGACTTTCAACAGATTTTTCAACGGTCAAAACATCAAAAAGTGTCGCATTGATATCAGGACAAATTGCTTGAAGTTCATCTAATGATAAATCCTGAAGGCGACACTGTTTTTTTTCTGCCAATGCCACAGCACACCCTGTGATATGATGTGCTTCGCGAAAAGGAATCCCTAAATTGCGTACAAGCCAATCAGCAAAATCTGTAGCTGTTGCATAGCCAGAATCAGCGGCTTGTTTCATAACTTCTTTATTAACTTTCAAATCAGCAATCATCCCTGTCATTGCTGCTAGTGATAATTCCAAACTCAAAGCCCCATCAAACACATATTCCTTATCTTCTTGCATATCCTTTGAATAAGCAAGGGGTAACCCTTTCATCACCGTTAACAACCCCATCAATGCGCCATTCAACCGTCCCACTTTAGCCCGCACAAGTTCGGCAGCATCAGGATTTCGCTTTTGCGGCATAATAGACGAACCCGTTGAAAAAGCATCTGATAAACGAATAAAATAAAACTGTTCACTTGACCAAAGAATTATTTCTTCTGCTAAACGTGAAAGATGCGTTGCACAAAGAGCGCCAGCGCTTAAAAATTCTAAGGCAAAATCACGATCCGAAACACTATCAATCGAATTGCGTGTAGGTTCTCGAAAGCCTAACGCTTTTGCTGTCATAAAACGGTCAATTGGAAAGCCTGTACCTGCTAAAGCAGCCGCCCCTAAAGGCGATTCATTCATGCGCTCAATCGCATCACGCATCCGCGATAAATCGCGACCAAACATTTCAACATAAGCCATCATATAATGGCCAAATGTTACCGGTTGTGCTGATTGTAAATGCGTAAATCCTGGCATAAAGGTATCAACATGTTGTTCTGCTCGAATAAGCAATTGCTCTATCAATCCTTTTAAAGCTTGTGCTATCTTTTGCGTTGCTTCACGCACCCACAAGCGAAAATCAACAGCAACTTGATCATTGCGTGAGCGAGCCGTATGCAAACGCCCTGCTACAGGACCAATCAATTCGCTCAGCCGCGCTTCAATATTCATATGAATATCTTCAAGCTTTCGTGAAAAAACAAATTTACCGTCTTCAATTTCTTGGCGAATAAGTTTCAAACCATGAACAATTTTTTCATAATCTGATTGTGAAATGATTTTCGTTTGCGCTAACATAGCCGCATGAGAAAGGGAACCTTCAATATCTTGTCGATAAAGTTTTTGATCAAAATCAATAGAGGCATTAATTTCTTCCATAATTGCAGCAGGACCTGCCGCAAACCGACCACCCCACATTTGGTTCTTTAACTTCTCATCTGTCATATTCTGAAAACACCTATTTAAAGGACAAAATTATGATTTTTCAAATTTTCATCAGCGAAAAAAACAATAAAAAAAGGCAATTCTCCCTTGCTTTCTTTATCATTGCATTGAGTTTATACGCAACCATAAACTACGATACCAAAAGAGAGTCTTTTCTTTTCAATTTCATTTCAGCAGCACAAGCACAAAAAATAAACATTGATAAAGCACGAGCAGAAAAAATGATGGCGATCCGAAAAGCAGCAAAAGGCTTTTTTAGCCACATAAGATTTGCTGATACGCCCTCAGATATGAAGAAACTCTCTTTCAAGGACATTCGAGGAAAAGAGCGCACACTCAGCGAATTTACTGGAAAACCGATGCTGGTCAATCTATGGGCTATTTGGTGTGCACCTTGCCGCACAGAAATGCCAGAACTTGCGCAATTAAAACATGAATTAGGTGGAGAAAACTTTGATGTCATAGCTATTAATATCGATAAAACTGCTTCTCCTGAAAAAATTCAGCAATTTTTACAGAATATTCATGCGGATAATTTGCTTTACTATCGCGATGAAACAATGGATATTTTCAACAATGTTAGAAAACAGGGGCTTGCTTTAGGACTCCCCATTACATTTCTCATCGATAAAGAGGGATATCTCATTGCTTCCTTCAATGGTGCAGCTCCATGGGCCAATGACGATGCCAAAGCACTTATAAAAGCTGTTATAAAAGAAGCCCTATAACCTAATAACCGCTTCTTTTTAAACGTTGTATAACAAGATCCAGTGCTGACAAAAAGGCAGAACGGTCTTTACGAGAAAAAGGACGGGGACCACCTATTATACTGCCCTGTCCACGCAAATCTTCCATCAAATTGCGCATCGCCAAAGCCTGACCAATTGAATTTACATCAAAAATACGCCCCGTTGGCGAAAGACAAAAACCCCCAGCTTGCACAACCCGTGCTGCTAAAGGAATATCACTGGTAATAACGATACTTGCCTCATGCACATGTTCTACGATCCAATCATCAGCACAATTGAATTCACCAGCAACGACCACTCTTTCAATGAGTGCTTCATCTGGAAGGGAAAAAAAACGATTTGCCACAACAAATGTCTTAAGCTGATAACGATTCATCACACGATAAACTTCATCTTTTACAGGACAAGCATCCGCATCAATCAACAAAGTAATAGCAGGCTTTATTGGGATATTCATACCTTGGCTTTCACGCAATAGTTAAGTTCTTTCATCCATCTGAATGTTGCAAATGCTTGCGATAAAACATTATCGCCGCGTTTATTTCTCCTCCCAAAATAAAAATTGCACTCAAGATGTAAAGAAAAATAATAGCAACCATAATAGATGCTAACCCTGCATAGGTAGAAATATAATCAAACATTGTCAAATATTGTGCAAAAGCAATTGAAGCCATAAACCATACAAACATTGTCAGTACAATTCCTGGTAAAATATCTATAAACTTCCGCCGCTCTGCTGGTAGCCATTTATGCACAATCAAAAGACTTACAAAGAGAACAACCGCTGCGATTATGTAACGCCATAGACGAATAACACCGATATATTCTGTAATGAAAAAAGAATGATTTTGCATAATCTTGATCAGCAGAGGTGTTAAAATCAACAAAACGCTGATCACAATAAGACCAACAGCTCCAAGAATCACAAAAAACAAACTTTGAAAACGACAAAACAACAAGCTACGCCGATCAACAACACGATAAGCTCTATTTAAAGCTGTACGTAACGCCTCTACCCCATTAGAGGCAAAATAAGCCGCCCCAATGACAGAAACTGTCAACACTCCCCCCCGCTGTATGGTTAAAACATTGATAATTTCCTGAGATAAAGGCTCTGCAATGACATCTGGTAATAACTGCACCAAAGCTTTGATTTTTTGCGGTGTATATGTAAAAGCACCAAGAAAACTGGCAAGAGAAGTTCCAAAAATAAAAAAAGGAAAAAATGCTAAAAGCCCAGAGAGCGCGACATGGCTTGCAAAAGCACTCCCATTATCACGCCAATAATGGCTTACTGCGTCAACAAGGATACGATAGCTATACCTAAAGATATTTCTTAACAAATCTCAATACTTTCTGGTAAAACTCTTCCTCTGTCTATTTCAAGCTTTATAAAAATCATCAAAACTCTGCAAACAAACATCTTCCGATGTTGTAATATAAAGGGCAATAATCAACACGGTCAAGCCTGACTTTATACTAAAACAAAAACAACAACCCACTATATGAAATTCTACAACGACTTCATTTTTTTGTCTCTTCTATAGATCAGTAACCTCTTCTGTACATCATATGCCCTATAGAGAGTTAAGCACGATAATCTTGCACACATAAAACCTTTTGAAGTCATAGTTATCTGTATCGAAGCAATCGCCACTCTTTTTTATTGCCATCTATGACTGAATAAAGAAAAAACTTCTTATCGATTTCTAGAAAAAACCAATGAAATTCAACAAAAAAACCTTGCTTTTATTCACCCTTTTTTAGAAACACTCTGACGTCCAAAATCAGGAGCATCAATTTCCTGTCCAGCATCAATAATATTGCGACGTACAGCACGCGTACGTGTAAAAAAGTTAAACAATGTCTCACCATCTCCTAAACGAATTGCCTGCTCTAAAAAAGCAAGCCCCTCACTAAAACGGCTCAACATTTCTAAAATAGCATCCTTATTATGCAAACAAATATCGCGCCACATAACGGGATCAGAAGATGCTAAACGTGTAAAATCACGAAAACCGGAAGCGGAATAAGCAATGACTTCTGAATTTGTTACTTTTTCTAAATCACTCGCTGTCCCAACAGTATTATAAGCAATCAAATGCGGCAAATGCGAAACAATAGCCAAAACAAGATCATGATGTTTAGGATCCATCTTTTCGACACGTGCACCACAAGCTTCCCAAAACGCTGTTAATTGTGCGACAGCAGCAGCATCACTCTCAGCAAAAGGCGTTAAAATACACCAACGATTCATAAATAAATCAGCAAAACCAGCATCTGGTCCTGAATATTCCGTTCCAGCAATTGGATGCCCTGGAATAAAATGAACTGTTTTTGGCAATAAAGGTGCCATTTCCGCAATAACCAACGCTTTCGTAGAACCAACATCACTCACAATCGCTCCAGGTTTTAAATGATCACGAATGTTTTTTGCTACTTCTGCACTAGCCCCAACAGGAACAGAAAGAATAACCAAATCTGCTCCTTCAACAGCTTTTGCATTATCTGTCGTATAAAAGTCCCCAAGCTCCAATTCGCGCGCTCTTTTCAAGGTTTCTGAACGACGTGTTGCAATAGAAATTTGAGCCGCAAGATTTTTCTTTTTAATAACTCTTGCTAAAGAAGATCCAATCAGACCGATTCCAATGAGTGCTATTTTTTCAAATTGAATATGGCGCATCTTTCACCTTCAAAGATTCTTTGCAAATGGCAATAAAAACAATTGTAAAATCATAATTTTCCTGTCTGTTTGTTCAAGAGTTATGCGTAAAACATTAAAAAACGACAACTAGGAAATAAAGAATAACGCAGTTTACCAATCATCACCTGCGCAAGCTGACAACAGATCATTTTACCTAGAAAACACATCAAAATCGTAAGCAGACACCAACTCTTTCCCTATTATCCCGATACGTTCATTAATTTGTACATTAGACCTATATAAGAATGTATTACGCCTCCACCTACAACATCAACACAAGTTTTGCGAATATGGAAAACACCGTAAAACAACGCATACAAAAAATACCATTAAAAACATTTTCCTCTCCCGCTTCCTGATACCGTAAATCAAACAAATACGAGAAAAACACGCCCTCTCAATAAAGAAAAAGTTTGATAACAAAAACATCGAATATCCCTTTAATGGAGTCACAACCCTCACGTAAAATAGAACGCCCTAAATAGAATAGATTTGGATTGCAAATTCATGCGTTTGTTTTAAAAAGACATCTCTCTCCCCAGCCTATCTCACGACAGTGTTTGTAAATGTTATAACTATAAATCCATTAAGCACGACCCTCTTCACACTTAATAAAACACTATCATTATATTTGCCTACCTCCAATGTTGCAAAAACCCTTGGAATTTGAGAGCATTCATAAGAGGCATTTTTAGTGCTTTCTTGCACAGTTTTTATCCACACGCCTCCACTTATGACGTGCAAAAGACATCGTTTTGATTGACTCAATATAAAAAATGATAAGTTATAATAATAAACAATGGCTTGCTCTGTTTATGAGACACATTCATTGCTAAGATAATCATCTCTGTATCAAAAATAAAAATCTCCTCATAGGTACTGTCGTTTTCATCATAATCTATTTTGACTTTCTCCTCATCCCACGAAGATTCTTAGTTCATACCGATCTGCAAACAATTCATTTTCTTGTCTAAAAGATTCCACTAATTCACTATTTTAAGTGATTCAATTAATCTATAATATATTGATTTATAAATATAATAATTGTTTTTCAATTTGAATCATAACTTCAAATACGGTAAAATTCTTCCATCACAAATCCTCTTACCAATTAAAATCTCTTGTCTGCACGTCACAAGAAGACATGTGAGAAAAAAATGATGCAAAACGCTCTCTAATGCCAAAAACTGTAGCAAATTAGAGACTAGACAAATATATGATGATGCTCTGGCTTGCACTTTTATTAAGCGTAAAAATAGTGATGCTCTATGGATTTTATATTCTTCAAGGAGCACTTTACCATTATACCATTCATAAACACCGCCGCGAAATAGATATGCGCGCATTGAGAAATATTTCTAAGAAAGCGTATGAATCTACCATACAAGTGTCTTCTGTTGTTTGAGATGCTCTGTTTTGCATGAGGGATGTTACTCCATTAAGGCGCTATGAACTAGCCTAATATTCACCCCATACTCACACAAAAAACACCGAATACGTAAATTTTGCCTGAGCCCTATATCACGAACCAACAGTGTTTTACGACACAACAAGATAATAAAACCGTGTAAAAACTGCCTTTCAAAGATAAATAATTTTTCTGAAGAAAAGTTTCTATAAAAATTTCAAGCTCTTCAAATGCAACTTCAAAACTACAACTAACCTCTACTTGATAACACAACAGTTTTAATTGCTGAAAACACCTCTGTGGCGTACTAAAAATAAAAAATCATCATATTTCTAAACTGTTAAGCTGCCATCTGGCGTCGTGCAATAATTGTAAGCCCTAACAAAACTTGACGAATGATAGCTTCACCCAAAAGTGGATTTTTACGACTGTCTAAAACAGCACCCTGAATTCTTTCCATTGCGTAGGAAATCTGTTCTAACTTCCAATATTTTAAAGCTTGTTCAACGATCTTTTTCCGTTGAAAAAAAATGGGAGGCCGTGCTTGAGAAATCACCGTAAAAGGCGATTTTCCTTCAACCTCTACTTGATAACGCAATAGCTGTAATTGCTGAAAATGCCTTTGTGCTGCACTTAAAATAAAAAAAAGCGCCCCATGCAATGCTGCATGTCGGTTAAAATGCACTTCAAAGCCTGATATATCGCCCAATAAAAGAGCATCAATGACTTCATCTTGAGAAAGAGCACTGACATCGCTTACAACAGCTTTCACATCTTCAAGAGTAATATGAACATTTGAAGCGTAAAGACAAAGCTTTTCTAATTCACCTCGTGATACAAGGCGATCCGCCCCTAAACTTTCATGTAACCATCTACGTGCATCCAAAGAAATAGTCTTCTTAAACTGCCCTAAAACCTCATCAATCAAACCGTCAAGAGAACGCATATCATCTGCAAAACAGGGCAAAGCCATCGCTTTTGACCCCGTTTCAACAGCATTGCGCAACCCTGTTCCTTTTTTTAAATCCCCTGATTCAATGAGTATAAAACAAGCTTCTGGTGGCTTCTCAATTAAAAGTTTCAAGGCAGCAAGAAAACCTTTTTGATTAGCCGCATTAGAGATCCATATCAAACGATCTCCCCCAAAAAGCGATAACGTACGCGCTTCATTTTCCAAACGCGCAGGATCTTTATCAATTTCAGCAGCATCCAAACGAATTGTCGAAAATGGATCTTCTATTGCTACCTGTGTAAGTTTTGCAAAACATTGTGCACGCTCACAAACAAGACCACGATCTGGCCCATAAATGAGAACAATAGGAAAAGCACGTGAAAAACGCGTTAAAAACTGATCAACTTCATGTGCTTTTTTCTGAGCCACATTATTAATCCATTAACAGTTCATCATCATCAAGAACTTCCCCGCGAACTTTCTGAAACATGCCAATTAAATCATTGACATCCAAGCCCTTACGCTCTTCATGACAGACATCCAAAATCACTTTTCCACCATGCAACATCAAGGTGCGATCGCCATAATCAAGAGCCTGGCGCATAGAATGAGTCACCATGATAGTCGTTAATTTTTTCTCTTCAACAATTTTTTCAGTCAACCGCATCACAAAATCAGCCATTCCAGGATCAAGCGCTGAGGTATGTTCATCAAGCAATAAAACATCTGCATGAGCTAATGTTGCCATCACAAGGCAAACAGCTTGGCGTTGCCCACCTGATAAACTGTCCATAGGATTATGAATATATGCTTCAAGACCAATGCCTAATTGAGCAATTTTTTCTCGAAAAAATTGCCGTTTCTCATGATTTAAAGCCGAGCGCAAACCACGACGACTTCCTCGAAGAGCAGCAAGAGCCAAATTTTCTTCAATTGTTAAAGAACCACAACTGCCTATCAAAGAATCTTGAAAAACACAAGCAACCTTTCCAGCGCGTTCACTGACTGACTGCCTAGAAACATTTTGCCCATTGATAACCACTTTCCCTGTTGAGGGAAGCGTTGCACCCGCTAAAACACTGAGCAAGGTTGATTTACCAGCGCCATTTGAACCGATAACCGTAACAAAACTACCCTGATCAATTTTAAGGTTAATATCAATTAAAGCCTGTTTTTCCAAAGGTGTTTGCGGTTTAAATGTAACCCCAACATGAGAAAACTCAATCACGTTTACGCCTCCTCCAATAGCGTGGCACAATAAGGGTTAAAATAACCAACAGTGAAGTAATCAACTGAAGATCTGTCGACGTATCAATACCAATTCCATTTGCCTCAAATGCAAATTGCACCGCCACACGATAAAGCACAGACCCCACAATACAGCTGATTATAATCCAAAAAATATTACGCGTACGAAATAAAGTTTCACCGATAATCACAGCTGCCAACCCAAAAACAATTGTTCCAATTCCACCGGTAATATCCGTTGCAATCGCAGTTTGAATATAAAGAGAACCACCAAGTGCAACACAGGCATTTGAAAGCCCCATACCAAAATAAATTAACGCCGACGTATGAACCCCTTGAGCTGTAGCCATCCGTGGATTAGCTCCCATTGCACGCATAGCAAGACCTATTTCGCTTTCCAAAAAACGCCAAATCAAAAACGCCACAACCAGCAATACAATACCAATGAAAAGAGGCCGCACAAAAATATCAGACAAACCAAACAGATTATAAAAGGGCGTTAACGCCGTATCAGCAAGCGCTAAATTAACATTAGATCCTCCCATAATTCCCATAATACGAAGATTAACCGTATAGAGCGCTGACATTGTTAAAATGGAAGCCAAAAGATTCAAAATACCAAAACGCAAATTCAACATAGCTGTTAATAAACCAGCTACCATGCCTGCACAAAAAGCACATGCCATAGCTGCCCATGCATTAAAACCTAAAAGAATCAAGACACCACAGACACAAGACCCAAGAAGAAATGAACCATCAACTGTTAAATCAGGAAAGTCCAAAACGCGAAAAGAGAGATAAACCCCTATAGCCACAAAAGCATAAATAAGACCTAATTCCACAGCGCCAGAAAACGCAAATATATTCATGTAAAGACAATCCCCATGAAAACTTAACGTATTTTATTGTATCAACATCCTATCAATGAAAGTCATTGAATCACTTTTGTCGCGCGATCAATAACTGCCTGCGGAATAACAATCCCCGCTTTTTTTGCTGCTTTCATATCAATTCGAATGTCATTATTAGCCGCCTGCACAACGTCAATATCACCAGGCTTTTCACCCTTTAGAATACGCACAACCAACTTCCCAGCATCACCCCCTACATCATAGAAATTCACACCTTGCGTCATAAAAGGACCGCGTCCAATAGAATTAGCATCAACAGTAAATATAGGAACATTTGCTTCCTGTGTGACCTTTACTGCACCCTCTAAAACAGAAAGAACAGTATTATCAGCAGGAATAAAAATGATATCTACCTTACCGATTAAAGCCCGTGTTGCTGCCTGAACATCTGAAGGTTTTGGTGCCGATGAAGGAACGATTTCAATTCCAACTTTTTTTGCCGCATCCTTTAACACCTTAAGTGTTGAAACAGAATTTGCTTCAGAAGCATTATAAAGATAACCAATTTTTTTCAAATCTGGTTTTACTTCTTGTAAAAGTTTAACACTTTCTGCAACATCTATACGATCAGAACTCCCCGTCACATTACCGCCAGGTTTGGTAAGCGAAGAAACGATTTTAGCTCCGATAGGATCAGAAATCGCCGCAAAGACGATAGGAATTGTTTTTGTTGCCGCAAGCATTGTTTGTGCTGAAGGCGTGGTAATCGCTACAATAACATCAGGTTTATCACCAACAAATTTACGTGCAATTTGCGTTGCTGTTGAAATATTGCCTTGCGCTGATAAAAAGGTGAGCTGAAAATTTTCACCTTGCTTATAACCATTTTCTGCAAGAACATCTTCCACACCTTTACGAACGGCATCCGCAGCAGGATGGACCATAATTTGTGTGAGTGCAACTTTAATGTGTTTAACTTGGTCATCCGCTTTTGCAACACTGTTCATCATAAAAACAGCTGCAATGATAATCCCCAATATATTTATTCTCTTCAACATTATATTCCACCCCTCTCTATGCAAAATTAAAAAAGGAATAATCTATTACTGAAGAATCTTATAAAATCAATCTTTATTTCATTTTATTAAAACATGGACAAAATAAATCAAACTAAAATGATATTTTTTTGTTGCAATTCGTAGAAGCCTACGCCATACAGGCAAGATATATATCGAATCGGTAAGCGGGTGTAGCTCAGGGGTAGAGCACAACCTTGCCAAGGTTGGGGTCGTGGGTTCGAATCCCATCGCCCGCTCCATTGAATTTTGTATTTATTCGTTCTTGCGTGGAGCTGTAGCTTGCCACTAGTTTTTTTTTACAAATTTATTTTTTCAAAGTTTTTTTAAGATTCATAATTTCTTATGAAGCATCTATTGGTTTGGTGTCTTAGATTATCAGATAACAATTTTTAACTTAGACGGATTTTTTCTGGAAGGTTGCTGTTGTCTGTTAAGTCGTTAAAGCCGTGTAAAATAAGCTTGAAAAGCGAAATGAACAATTCCCATTGGTTCATGACGCTGCTTAGCAACAATAACTTTATTTCTTGCCATCCCGAGAATAATTTTTTCACTATTGGCAGCAGATCTTTTGCGGCTTTGCAGATTATAGAAGCTTATGTAAAAGAATTTGGGATTACTTTTGAGCTAACGGATTTTTTACAGCCCCAGTATTAAAAAATGATGAGCAATTACAAAGAGAGCAAATATTAAACAAATCAAAAATTGACTTATCGTTAGAGAATAACTTTTTTTCAAAGGTACGTTTTTTACCGAAATTATGCCCTAAAATGAAGGTTGTTGATTTTCCAAATGGAGTATCTTCTGTTAATTCAACATTTGCTTCAGACACATTCAATATTGTCTCTGCTAAAAATTTACAAGAAACTATACCTACAAACCAAGCAAAATCCATAATCCATTCCTTTAATGCACAAAAACTGCCTTTAGCTTGGTGGGTTGGACCTCATTCGTCTCATTATAAAGTTGATGAAGTTCTCTTAATCTATTGGTTTAGAGCTTGTTGAAACAGAGGTAGGAATGGCAGCTTTAGCACAAAATATAGACTCACATGTTACTTCTATGCCGGATAACTTCAAAATCAAGGAAGTTGAATCTCTTCAAGATTTTAGAGATTACAGAAATGTTATGGCATCAGTATTCGAGCCTTTTGATGAAGAAGCGGTTATATTTTATGAAACAATAGGCCGTTGTTATAAAAAAGACTCTGATGTAGAGATGTTCGTTGGTTATATAAATAACAATCCTGTAGCAATATGTTTTTGTATTAAAGCCGATGGAGTTGGTGGAGTGTATGATATTGTCACCAATCCAGATTTTCAGAAAAGAGGTGTTGGGACATTCATGACAAAAATTGCTATTAAGCATTTAAAAAGAAAGAAATGCCATGTTATTGGTATGCAAGCATCTCACGAGGGAATTGGCATTTATAAAAAATTGGGTTTTATAAACTTTAGTGAATTTAAAGTTTATTCCAATAAACACATGATCATTGAGCGATGAATTCTTTTCATCGATAAGCGAATTTATTATTTTCAGCAAAACTCAAATACAGAAAACCAATCTATACAACCAAGAAAGTTTAGCCAATCTCCTTTAATACTGATAATGAAAAGCTAAAAAAGTTATTACAGATATAATTGTTTCAAATGACTCACTCAATTTTTCTTACTTTTATGATTTTCAGGATCATTGTCTTAAAAAAGATATCTATAAAAGATCTAAGTTGAACAAGTGAAAATTTTATTTGATATGATTGATAATTTACTATCTGTTACTGATAATTATAAAAAACTCGAAAGCAAATATTTAAAACTACAGTTACATCATAGTTTGTTAGATGGTTAATCTGTTAGTCAATTAATAGAAAAAATCTTCGCTTTATACAATAACCAAAGGAGCTTCAAAACCCTTTTAAAGGTCCTTTATGTATATTGTTTCTTTTTTATATCACAGTTGATAATGAGAAATATCTCACGCTAATTGTATTATTTTTACACGAAATAAACTGTTTTCACCTACTATTTGAATAAATTAAGTTTTTGAGATTTCTGGCACATCATTTGAAATGACAAAAGAAATTTTCCCTTGTACTTGTGCAAACAGCGTAGACATCCTTCGATAACCCTCTTGCTTGAACAAATTCTTATCCAGAATAATCTTCAACACGAAAATAAATCAATAATTTGATTCATAAAGGTAATTTATTATTATTCATATTGAGCAATCATCTCAAATATCATAGGATTATCTCATTTCAAATCTCTATATATTAAATCACTCACAATCATCTGCTTACACATCACAAGCGGAATTGATGTATCAATGAAATTCACTTGAAGAAAGGAATAAAAGTTCTTCTTATAAACGCTCTAAAATACCAAAGCTTATCGCAACATTGGGAGCTAAAAATAGTATAGGGGGTACCCCTTTCACCTTAAAAACGTAAAAATGGGAAGCATAATAGCTTTACACTTCATAGAGGCTGTAGACCATTCACGAACGTTATTATAAATGATGGATGTGACACACCTTGAGAGAAATCTCTTTAAAATAAACATGTGAATTAACAATGTAAGTGCATTCTACTTGAAGCATACTATTTTACATGAGGAACATAACTTCAATCAACGTAAAATAAGGCGTTGAACAGTCATAGTGCACAATAAAATCAGATCAGTTTAAATACTTAATGATGAAATCCATTAAATGACAGAATAAAAATTCAAGTTTGAAAAGATTAAACTACACGCTACAGATCTATTGAAGCTCCGATTGTGCAATCGACTACCTTCTCGCTAGAACTAAATCACTATAAATATAAAAACCTTAAATCCCACTCTAAATCCGTAAAAGTTTCTAGATCTTGCTGTATTAAATGTTGAAACTTCTCATGGCTGCTCATCTGAAACGTCAGCAATTTCATAAAGCAGTTCCATAAAAAGAGGATAATGACGTTGTAATATCCGAAAAAATTCACCACATCGCCTGAAAAATCATTGATAATTCCATCAGGACGTATCAATTACCATTTAGAAAACCCTACCCATGCCGACAAAAACTCTGTAAATGTTAGATATATTCAATAATTTTGATAACGATTTTGGCTCATCCTGTTTTGCAACCAATATAATAAACAGCAAATATAGTGGGATCAGCCAGTTTCAATATCGCCTTGTAAAAGGCCTTTCCCCCTACCCTTTTTTCTATCAAATCCTGATTTTACAATTCCTTGCTCTCTTTTTTATACTCAAAATTGCCTCTGAAACAGGATACATTAATCTTAAAAAATATATAAAAGAAACAAATTATAACATTTTTTTCTCATCCTTCTTAATACGAAATAACTGTTAAACTACAATGCACTAACACTTACCAGTCATAAATCCAAAACAGCATATAATGACGAAACAAATTCATAGAGTGAAGATTTTTCACAATCAATTGTTGTATTAATCTTTCCATAATGCATAAAAATGATGAAGCGGCCCTCGCCCTTTCCCTACTTTTAAAGCATTTGAGGCAGTTAAAGCGCCATGCAAATAATCTTTTGCTTGTTTAACAGCGCAATCCAAGGGTTGGGTAGGTAACAGAGCTGCAATAGCGGCAGAAATGGTACACCCTGTCCCATGATCATGAGTGGTTGAAAGACGAGAAGCTTCAAGCATAAAAAGGTTTTCACAATCACAATAAAGATCTGGACTAGAACAATCGTAATTTTCTGTACTATTTCTGCTAAGCGTATTCAAATGTCCCCCTTTTAACAAAACTGCATGACACCCTAGCGCCAAAAGTCGTGGAGCATATTGATACATAGTCTCTAAAGACCATTGCACTTCACCTCCCAATAACAGTGCAGCTTCAGGCAAATTTGGCGTGATCAAAGTTGACATCGGCACAAGAACGTCACGCATAATTTCAATTGCATCAGACTTTAAAAGAACATCACCACTTTTTGCAACCATAACCGGATCAAAAACAATGAAACGCGCTTTATGATAAGCAAGACGTTGTGCAATAACCTGTGCAATCTGAGCATTTGCAACCATACCAATTTTAACGGCATCAACATGGATATCCTCAAAAACAGAATCAATTTGATCTGCAACAAAAGAAGCATCTAATGCCTGAAAAGAACGCACACCTTGAGTATTTTGTGCAACAACAGCTGTAACCACACTCATACCATAAGTTTTCATAGCTGAAAAAACCTTCAAATCCGCCTGCATTCCAGCGCCACCAGAAGGATCTGTTCCCGCAATAGATAAAATCCGTGGAATAAAAAGTTTATCTTTTTGTAATTCCATCAACCTCTTTCCTTCTGTTTTTAAATATCGGAAAATAAGTTACCGAAAAAATAGATGTTTGAAAAAACATAAAGAAGATGTTTTCTCATGTGAGTTATATTATATATGAAGTCTTCTTATAGATATAAAATGGAAAATGTAGTGCTTATCCTTCGTTCTATTCTTTTTACGTTCGCTTTTTATACAACAACTCTCATACAAATGATTCTTTACGCTCCCGTTTATTTTTTAATGCCCCGCAAAAAGGCATGGATTGTCCCTAAAACATGGGCGCGCGTTACACTCTTTTTGCAAAAATACATCGCAGGCACAAGTTATGAGATTGAAGGATTAGAAAATCTTCCCAAAGGACCCTATATCATTGCTCCAAAGCATCAATCGGCTTGGGAAACTTTCAGTCTTGTTCCCTATTTTGATGACCCCACTCTCATTTTAAAACGTGAATTGATGTGGATTCCATTGTTTGGCTGGTATATGGCAAAAACACAAATTATCCCCATTAACCGCACAACGCCCATCAAAGCCTTAAAAATGGTTATACAAAAAGCAAAAGAGAAAGTAAAACAAGGGCGCCAAATCTTGATTTTTCCCGAAGGAACACGCCGACAACCCGGTCAAGAACCAGATTATAAGTCAGGAATTGTCGCGCTCTATAATGAATTAGGGCTTCAAGTTGTGCCTATTGCACACAATGCGGGTTTATATTGGCCACGCAATAATTTTCGCCGCTATCCCGGAACAATTCGTGTCCGTATTCTTCCCCCGATAGAAGCTGGTTTAAGCAAACGTGATTTTCTAGATCAACTTGTCCAAAAAACTGAAAAAGCGTGTGATGAACTGCTTCTCTTAGCAGCTCAAGATCCTACCCCTCCTCCTATGCCACCATACGCTGTTCAGAAACTTCAAAAACTAAATCATTCATCATGAAACAATGTGCTGATTGATCAGAATAATGCATCACTTTGTATATTGGTATATTGAGCAGAGTATATGGAACAAAAATATAAGAAAGATACTTCAAACTTTCTAATTCAAAATTATAAAACACATGTACATTACAAGAAATGATTGATGTGTGAATTTTTTTGAGAAAGAATTCTTTCTCTCTTTAAAATCGTTTAAAAACATACATCATATTGATTTATAAGGATATTTTATCTTTATTCAACTTGAATGAGAACCCTGAATACCTTAATATTCTCTCATTTCAAATCTATTCCATTTTGAATTAATTAGAATCGTTTGCTTGCACATTACAAGCGAGGATATCTGTGTGAATAAAACGATACAAGAAAAGATTAAAATGCTTTTTACGAACCGTCTTAATCTCAAGTGCCGAGGGCTATCCTACCAGGAGGACAAGAAAAATGTATGATTATGCCGTTTCGTTCCTTCCTGAGAAACATCAATCCCCCAAGAACCTGAAATCTTGTGCAATCTTCATTATTTAAAAAGTATTTCTTGAGATACTTAAGCCATCAAAACAAATTCAAGGGGAAAATAAAAATGAGTATTGGTTTTTATCTCCGAGACACAACGAATACAGCAATTAACCATCTTTCCTCCCTAACCTAGACTTAAAAGCTTTGTGTGCTACATTAAAACAATTCTAAATAACGAATAAGAAGGAACTAGATTTAAATTAATGCAACGTCTCTTCTATAATTTATTTTTTTCTGTGATTTTGAGTTTATCGAGCGCTGTTGCTCTAGCGCAGCCTTTTATTTCTGTTGATGTTACAACGGGGCATATCTTAAAACATAATCAAGCTTTTGAGCGTTGGTATCCTGCTTCCTTGACAAAATTAATGACCGCTTATGTTATTTTTCGTGCCATGAGCCGAGGAGAAATTTCACCAGACAAACATATCACCATCAGCGAATACGCCGTAAAAGCTCCTTCATATCGTTCAGGCTATAAAGCTGGTTCCGTACTCACACTTGATACAGCTTTAAGTATCACCATGGTTAAATCTGCCAATGATTTAGCCATTGCCATGAGTGAAGCTGTTGCAGGTTCACAGAAAAATTTTGTACGTAAAATGAATAGCGAAGCTAAACGTTTAGGCATGTTTGGAACGCATTTTGCGAACGCAAGTGGTTTACCAGACTCTCAAAACTACTCCACGGCACGCGATATTGCTCTTTTAGCCGTTCAGATACGTCGAGAATTTCCACAATATGCTCATTATTTTTCTATTCCAGCCATTGATTTTGGTAATAATCGAAAAATCCAGCATAACTCAAACAACCTCATTGGCCGTTTTTATGGAATAGACGGTATGAAAACAGGCTTTATTTGTGCCTCTGGTTTTAATCTTGTTGCCTCAGCCACCCGTAATAAACGTACAATTATTGCTGTCATTCTGGGTGCTAACAACATAAGTGAAAGAGAAGAAAAAGCTGCACAACTTCTTGAAACAGGATTTTTGCATCAAGGAAGCCCCCAATTAACACTAGCAACATTAAAACCTTATGGGAGAAATATAACACAAGCCAACAATATGAGACAACAAACATGCACACCTGAAGCCATAAAAATGCATGCAAATTCATATGATGATCAAGGAAATATTATTCTCACTTCTCCTTTTATCACTGCTCCACCTTCTTTTTCTCATCCTTTATCAGTACACCTCATTCGTACGCCACAAACACCTAAAATGACAGTAAAACCACTAAGAAAACCCTATATTCCGTATAAAAGGCACGCAAACCATTCTATAAAAAACCATAAATCATAACCTTACAATTAGTTATAATACTTTGATTTATAATGATAAATTAATTATTTTGTACCTTATGTCAGAATCACAAGTATGTAAGATTCTCTCATTTCAAATCTGTATTTGTTGAATCAATAAAAACCAGTCTCTTGCGCGCCACAAGGTGGATGAACATGTAGATAAAATAATTAAAACAAAGAATAAAAATTCTTCCTATAAGTCCTTTCAAGAACCAAGAATTATCACAACATTGACGCTAAAAAGTGTATGATATACCCACGTGCACTTAACTTTATAAGCGTAAAGATAGTGATACAATGGATTTCATAGGAGATTGACCATTATATCCCTCGCGGATACCATTATAAATTTGTTAGACGTACTAAGATATGTTTTTTTAAATGAAACCATGATTGATGATTAACATGAAAATAAAGCGCATCCCTCTCACGCTTATTACTGGTTTTTTAGGCTCTGGCAAAACAACTTTGCTCAACCGTATGTTACAAGACCCTCTTTTAACAGAATGCGCTATTATCATCAATGAATTCGGTGAAATCAGTATTGACCACCTTCTGGTTGAAAAAACGACAGAAGGAATTATTGAGCTTGCCAATGGTTGCTTATGCTGCAATTTACGCAGTGATCTCATCGATACATTAATTGATTTAATAAATCGCGTTCAGACAGGACAGATCAAACAACTCCATCATATTATCATTGAAACCACAGGGATGGCTGATCCCGCCCCTATTTTACAAATACTTTTAAGCCACCCGTTGTTTATTCAAACATTGTCTATAAATGCTGTTCTTGCAACATTCGATACATTAAGCACACTTTCCATATGTGAGCGCTATCCTGAAATATATAAACAATTAATATTTGCTGATAAAATTATTCTCACCAAAACAGACCTTATGGCTCAACAAACGCTTTCAGATACGCTCCTTAACACACTTAAAACGATTAATCCTACAGCACAAATCATTGACGCCCATTCTGAAGATTTCTGTTCAAAGCTATTAATAAATAACACATTATGGGATGAAAAAGTAGAAAATACAAAACTTAAACAAAATCTTACGAATACCCCACATGATCATACCCCCCATAAAACCATTCGTACCTTTTCACTCAACTGTGAGGGTCCTGTTGATTACGCCACAATTGAAGCTTTTTTAGATATCCTACAAGAGCGTTATGGTACAAAATTATTACGTATTAAAGCAATTATCGCATTGCGTGATGACCCTTATCGCCCACTTATATTACATGGCGTACAAACATTTTTTCATCCTCCCATAAGATTGTCAGAATGGCCAAAAGGAATAAAACAAACACGTTTTGTCATCATTGCCGATGGTGTTGAAAAAGAAGCAATACAAAAGCTCCTCAATGCTTTCTTTAATAAACCAGCAATAGATACTGCAGACAAAACAGCTCTCTTAGAAAATCCTCTAGTCATTCCAGGAATAAAATTTTAATTTTTTCCCCCCTTCAATGATACACCATTAAATTCATTGGCACCACCATCTTTATGCTTTTAAAGGAGCAAACCGGCATCATCACACACTTTGCTAATCCCCAATGTTGAAACAAAAGCTCTTGGCACTTGAAACGGTTCGTAAAAAGCATTTTAGTCTTTTCTTACACAGCTTTACCCACACGGCTATCCCCGTTTGTAATGCGCAAGCAAATGGTTTTAATTGATTCAACATGGAGAAACTTTGAAACGGGAGAATCCTACGGTATCCAAGATTCTAATTCAAGTTGAATAACACTAAAGTATCCTTATAAATCAATATGTTATAAATTTATAAACACTCCTATTCAAGTTTATTCACATAATGGAATAAAAAATAAGAAAATACACATTTTTAACAATGCTTTCTACACAATAATGTCTCCTATAAAATTATCCGTACCTTTTCACTGGACGGCAAAATTCCCATAGACTACCACAATTGAAACTTTTTAGCTCTCTTACAAAACCGCATGATGCAAAATGACCACGTATAAAAACACTCCAACGCTAACATATTACCCTTATCTGTAAAATAGTCACCCTCACACAAAATAGAACATCATTGTATCGCGAACTCACGCATTCGTTAAAAAAACCGTCTCTCAATACGCATCATCCCTATTTCAAAACGCTACCTACAAATAATATAATACAAAATTCTCCATAAAATGTATAAGCCCCATTCTCCATCTTTACTCCATAAATATGCAAGCTGGTAGCCTCATGCTCTTGCCAGTTGAAAATGCTTTGGAAAACCTTGGTACTTTAGAGTACTCATGAGAAATATCTGTACTCCTTTCTTTAAGAGTTTTATTCACATGCCAATTCAATTTTATGACGTGCAAAAAATGGTTTCGATTAATTCATCATAAACAGATTTTAAGATAAAAGAATCTGATGATATTGAGTCCCTCAACTCAAATTGCAAAATGATAAATTATTATAAATCAAATTGTTATGATGAAAAATTTAATATCCATCAATCTGTAATCAGATTGTTTTCTCTCTAAATGCGCTTCATCTGCAAACCACTTCATGTGATTCATTTCACAAACCGATTGGACAAATTCTTGGTTCTAAAATATTCTGCTCAACTCTATATTTACTCCAGCTAATTGAAATCAAAATCCCTGTTGAGGCAAAAAACAAAAATCAGACAGAGGCAATATCGGATTTTAAAATATGTGAATGTATCTTATATAACAGCATGATAAGACAATATTTTACAGCATGAAAGAATAAAACTCTTTGAAAGAAATAAAAAGAGAGGCGCATTTTATGTTAACTTACTCTTTATTAAAAACGACGATTAACACCACTACCGATGTGCAAACAATCCAACTTCTTTGAGAAAATTCCTCCTGGCTTTCCACTTCATCTAATTTACTTACGCAAAGCTCTATGAAAAAACTCTGCACTTTAAAAGATTGACTACCCACTTAGACACCTTATGCGTAAAGTTTTTTCATATCCTGTATCGCCATTTATAAGTAATAGTACGGTGCAGCAGGATACAATAATACTCACTGCATTAGAGAAACTGAAGTTTTATCAATATCGCGATTAAAAACGTAACGTTTTCCATAAACTTCAACAGTTGGAGGCTGACGATTTTTTTCAAAAAAATCATAACCTTTCTTAAGCATAACCCAGAATTGATAATGAGGATCATTGCTATGACGTAACATATTATCCTCGGTCATGCGGAAAGGAAAAGCCTGCAACTGAAACTCTCTTTGTCCTCCTTTAAAAGCATCCCGTGCAAACGCATAAATCTGAGCCATGTTCTTATCACTCATAGAATAACAACCTGCGGAAAAGCAAGAACCATGCACCATAAGATTGCTTCCTGTACGACCATTTTCCTGATCATAAAGGTTAGGAAATCCTATATTAAAAGAAAGATAATATTTTGAATAAGGATTCATTTGGTTTGCGCTAATAGTGTAAAACCCCTCTGGTGTCTGAAAATCTCCTTCTTTATATTTAGGTCCAAGCTTACCAGACCATTTGCAAATGCCATAGCGAGCAACCAAGATAAAAGGCCCTGAACGAGATTGCTTCCAAACTTCAGCAAGATTTTCTTCCTTGAAAAATCGCATTACAATTGGTGCATAAGGATCAATATCGTATAAAGCCATTCTATTCTGGATTTCTTGTGGCAACGGCTGCTCAACTTTGGCACGAATAGAAGCTGGCAATCTCCCCCCACATGCCGTCAATATTCCCATTACAAACAACACACACACAGCGAGGAATCTGCTAAACGTCATCGAATAAAACTCCAATCCAACACCCCTCACAAAAATAACCTATGTTAGAGATCGACCAATTTGAAGGTATTTTTCCCTTCGCTCTTGTTTAAGAGCTTCACCATCTTTTCCAACCATAGCTTTTAAAGCCTCTGAAATAACATCACCCGTTGCATCAATGACAATCTCTTTACCACGATGCGCTCCTCCTAAAGGTTCCGAAATAATGCCATCAATAATCTTTAAGCGATACAAATCTTGAGCAGTAATACGCATATTCATTGCAGCATCTTTTGCACGAGCTGGATCACGCCATAAGATAGAAGCTGCTCCTTCTGGTGAAATAACAGAGTAAATTGCGTGCTCCAACATATAAACTTTGTTGGCAGCCGCGATTGCTATCGCCCCTCCAGAACCGCCTTCTCCAATAACAACGGAAACCACAGGAACTTTCAAACGCAAAGTTGCAGCTGTTGATTGAGCGATTGCTTCCGCTTGCCCACGTTCTTCAGCGCTTACCCCAGGATAAGCACCTGCAGTATCAATAAAAGTGAGGAGTGGCAAACCAAAGCGGTCAGCCATTTCCATAATACGTACAGCTTTACGATATCCTTCTGGGCGTGCAGAACCAAAATTATAGCGCAAACGTGTTTGTGTATCGTGACCTTTCTCTTGACCGATATAAGCAACTGCTTCTCCCCTAAAACGTGCAAACCCAGCTTGAATAGCCTCATCTTCAGCAAACTTGCGATCTCCTGCCAAAGGCGTAACATCACTCAATAGGCGTTTAGAATAGTCCATAAAATGGGGACGATCAGGATGACGAGCCACTTGTGTTTTTTGCCATGGCGATAATTTTTTATAAATATCGCGCAATGCTGTTTGAGATCGCGCTTCAAGACGAGCAATCTCATCACTCATATCAAGACTGCCTTTTTCCTGAGAAATTTTTTTTAATTCAAGAATTTTCCCATCAAGATCAGCAACTGGTTTTTCAAAATCAAGATAATTATACATTTGTACCAACTCATTCAGTGTCACTTATACACTTATAATTTGCTTTATAAAGTCTTTTTCAAAAACATCACCTTTTCTTTAACGAGCCTTTTGCTCATCGGCAAGTGGATGATGCTCATTGACTAAACGATAAAGTCCATCTTCCAACACATGGGTATAAATCTGAGTAGTAGAAATATCAGAATGACCTAACAAATGTTGAACTGCACGCAAATCGGCACCATTTTGCAAAAGATGACTAGCAAAAGCATGGCGCAACACATGGGGAGAAAAGCTATCACTTTCTATTCCTGCTCTTCTAGCGAGATTTTTCAACTCCCGCGCAACAACTTGACGAGCAATATATCCTGTCTCGGAATTCGCAGGAAAAAGATAAGGACTTGCGACATCCTTTCCCTGATCACGTAAATTTAACCACTGCAAAAGAACTTGATATGCTTTTTTTGATAACAGCACCATTCGTTCTTTTTTGCCCTTACCACGAACCAAAATGCTGTATGCTTTCCCCCGAACAGCCTGCACAGGCAAACTCACCAATTCACTAATACGTAATCCTGTTGCATAAAGCATTTCACTCAATAGCTGAAGACGCAATGCACGCAGATAATCCTTAGACCCATAATCTGCTTGATTGACTTCTAACTGTGCTAAATCAAGCAATTTTATCACTGCATCTTCACTCATGATTTTGGGCAAAGGGCGCCCCTGACGAGGTGCATCAATATCATGAGAGGGATCATCTGCTCTCAACCCTTCAGCATAAAGGAATTGATAAAACTGACGCAAAGTCGATAAACGGCGTGCTTGTGACGATGCTGCAAAACCAAAAGTATGCATAAGCGACAAAAGGGCAATTAAATCTTCTTTTTGTGCTGAAAAAAGCGAAACAGAGTGTGAAGACAATTCGTCTTGTGCCCACTGCAAATCATGCTGATAAGCCGCAAGCGTATGAGGTGAAGCTCCTCTCTCCGCGCTCATCATCTCAAGAAAATGATCTATCACAGCACCACTTTTCATTTCATTGATTCGCTTCCGTAGAAAGATTCCATGAATCCAAGGGAACATCGATGTACATATCCACAGTTACTGGTTCAACCCAAACCACAAGAGCACCCATTATAATGAAAAGAACAGAAAGCAAAATGAAAAGAATCATCAAAAATCTGGTCAATGTTGGCATAAGATAATAACCTACCCAAAAATATTCTATCTCGTATTATGCCTCACAAAGATTAACAGGAATTGACTTTAAGATGGATAAATGCCGAAATAAAGTTATGAAAAGCAATCGACCAAAACGCGTCCCTATAACACAAATAAAGAATCAGCTCTTATCGTCCCTTGATAAAAAAGCACTTGTCCTTGTTGGTCTTATGGGAGCAGGCAAATCAGTGATCGGAAAACGCGTCGCCACCATGCTCCGTTTACCCTTTTATGATTCTGACCAAGAAATTGAAAAAGCTGCGCAAATGACAATCACTGAACTCTTTGAAATTTATGGTGAATCAGAATTTCGTGCTCTTGAACAGCGTGTTATTCTAAACCTCATAAAAAAAAGTCCCCTTGTTTTAGCAACAGGTGGTGGTGCCTACATAAATGAAAATATCCGAAAAACCATTCATCAAAATGGCATATCCATATGGCTAAAAGTCGATCTTGATATCCTCATGCAACGTGTCTCAAAGCACCCAACACGTCCCCTGCTTCAAACAGCCAATCCTAAAGAAACCATGCAAAAACTCATGGAACAGCGTTATCCTATTTATGAAAAGGCAAACTTAACAATTAACAGTCATAAAGAAAGCCGTCATACCGTAGCACAAAATGTTATACGATCTGTACAGCACTACCTATACACAGAAATTAACAATAGGGAAAATCAGCATGCAAACAAAGACCGTCACTGTTAAACTGGACAAACACTGTTATGATATCATCATTGGTCCGAGTCTGATTGCCCAAGCTGCTTCACAGATTAAACATGCTCTTAACAAAAAAGATCCTCATCCAACGCGCTTGGCACTTGTTACAGATACAAATGTTGCTTCCCTTCATTTGGAGATATTACAAGCAGAGTTAACAAAAAATAAAATTCATACTGTCCCTATTATTGTAGAAGCAGGAGAACAATCAAAATCATTTTCAACCCTGCAAGTTGTCATCGATCAAATTCTTGCTGCGCGTTTAGAAAGAGGCGACTGTGTTATTGCTTTTGGCGGTGGTGTCATTGGCGATCTAGCAGGATTTGCGGCAAGTATAATCCGCCGTGGTATGAACTTCATTCAAATGCCCACAACGCTTCTTGCACAAATTGATTCCTCCGTTGGTGGAAAAACTGGAATCAATAGCCAATATGGTAAAAATCTTATTGGTACTTTTTATCAACCGCAATGCGTTATTGCTGACACATGTCTTCTTGATACCCTACCACCGCGCGAATTTCGTGCTGGTTACGCAGAAATGGTCAAATATGGACTCATTAACCAGCCTAATTTCTTTGAATGGCTTGAAAAAAATGGACAAGAAGTCTTTTCTAATGGCCCTATGCGAACAGAAGCCATTGTCCGCTCATGCCAATTTAAAACCGCCATTGTAGCACGTGACGAACAAGAAACAGGAGAGCGCGCGCTCTTAAATCTCGGCCATACATTTGGACACATGCTTGAAACAGCAACGGCTTATGAATCAAAGCGTTTAATTCACGGTGAAGCTGTAGCAATTGGAATGATTCTAGCGCATCAATTTTCTGCTCAACTAAATTTGATAAACCCCACACTTACACAACGCATTGAAGCACACTTCAAATCTATAGGTTTGCCTACACAATTAAAGGATATCCCAGGGAAGTTACCAGATGCTGAAAGTTTAATAACTCTCATTGCTCAAGATAAAAAAGTTTCGCAAAACAATTTGACCTTCATCTTAACACGCGGACTTGGTCAATCATTTATTGCAAAAAATGTCTCTCCGGAAGCAGTTTTGACTTTTCTGGAACAAAAATTAGCAGAAATTCGTTAATTCATATTGAATATAATTGATTCGTTTTTATACTTCTATTAAAGGAATAAGTATGATGATGTCTGCGTAGCTCAGTAGGATAGAGCACAGGATTCCTAAAGAAATTGGGCATTTTGAGGAGAAATCCTCAAAGTGAATCTGCTCAAATTCGGGGAAAGCTTCATGGGAGACTATATGCCAATCCCGAGCCAAGTCTCTCTTCAAATGAGAGAAAGGTGTAGAGACTGAACGGGCAGCACCTAAAGAGCAAAAGCTTCAAGGTGAAGAGACAGTCCAGACCACAAACAGCCGTGAAAAGCTGGCGGTGAAAATCGAAGTGGTATGAATCCTGGGGTCGCAGGTTCGAATCCTGCCGTAGACACCATCGTATCAATCAAATTATTCTTTGTGCGCAATATAGGAATATAGGGAAGCATCATGAAAAAAACTTTACATATTTTAGGATTTTTCACCGCTTTAAGTTTATCAATCTTCAGCTCAAACAATAGCTTAGCTGGTTCTTTTATCATTGAGGTACCAGACAATCCAGAGCCAAAAACAGAGACCATTACCTACCAGTGTGATACTGAAACAGGTAAAGAGCGCGTTGAGGCAGTCTATCTTAATGCTGACAATATTTCGTTGGTTGATTTCAAATGGAACGGTGATCGTGTCATTGCTGCTAATGTCATCGCGGCGACAGGAGCAAAATTTGCAGGAGCTCAGTATATCTGGTGGGAGAAGAACAAAGAAGTCATGCTTTATGACCTTTCTCAGGATCCAGAAGAAAAAAAACCTATCCTCTGTAAAGATGAGTCAACATTATTATTTTAAATAACACGGGAAATATTATGAAAAAAATTTCTTTTACTAAACAATTTTTCATTACTTTAAGTGTGTTCCTCCTAGGTTCAATTAATGCATTAGCAAGTTCTTTAGTCATTGAAGTACCAGATGATCCAGAACCAACAACAGAGACCGTCTCCTATCAATGCGATATGGGAACAAGCAAAGAGCATGTTGAGGCAACTTATCATAATGCTGGCAATATTGCGCTTGTTGATTTAAAATGGAACGGTAAGCGCATCATTGGTTCTAATGTAATTGCCGCTTCTGGAGGAAAATATGTAGGTGGTCAATACATTTGGTGGATAACTAAAAATGAAGCCATATTTTACGATCTTATTGATGATCCAAAAGAAGAAAAGCCCATCCACTGTGTAGAAGAAAAAAGCATAGAATAAGGAAGGTTCTTACATTTCAAGAACCGCGCTGGCTCTCATCGCTTGATGTTCCTTCTGACGTGGGTAACTTTTCCTCCGTCTGGTTTAATAAAAGAGCCAGCGGTTTTTCTGACTGTTCTTCTGAATGATGTCGATAAGCTGCTGTATGTGAGAGCAACATAGAAGCTACCGGTGCTGTTAAAAACAAAAAAAACATCAGCAACACTTCATGAAAAACAAAATAATGGTCCACAAATATTGAATAAAGAAATGAAGAAATAAGAATGCTACCAACGCCCCAACTCGTACATACTGAAAGCATATGCAAACGCTGATAAAAACTGGAAAAACGCACCAAACCTATCGTTGCGATCAGTGTCAATCCAGACCCTAATATTAAGAAAACCGTGATAGCAATAGCCACCACAAGCGATACGTCATCTTTCATTCAATAATCTCCCCCCGCATAAGAAACTTCGCTAAAGCGATGCTTGATACACACCCCAACAACCCAATAATGAGAGCAGCAACAAAATAAATGGTTGTTCCTGAACGGATATCGAATGTAAGAAACAAAAGAACAGTGGTTATATAAAGAGCATCCAAACCAACAATTCTATCCTGTGCCCGTGGACCACGAATCAACCGAAACAATGCGAAGATCACCGCCAAACTTAAAAAAAACTGTGAAAAGAAAAGCCCCCAATAAAGGATCACCATACTCATAAGAAAATCTCCAAAAGTAATTGCTCATACCGTTGTTTTATCAATCGTTGATAATTATATCCTTTTTTTAAATTTAAGACATGGAGCAAAAGCTCACCCTTTTTACTATTATAGGCAACCCAAGCCGTTCCAGGAGTTGCCGAAAGGATGCACGCTAAAATAGCCAAAGCAGTGCGATTATGAAGCAGAAGAGGCACTACAATAAAGCCAGATCGCTGTTTTCGAGACCTTTTTGTTAAAACAAACCAAGCGACCGAGATATTTGAGGATATAGAATCTATTAAGACTCGAAAAATAAGACGAAAAACCGCACTCCAACTTTTAATAGCAACCTTCTCCGGTTCAAGGAGCCGTATCATCCAACCACAAAACAAAGCGGTTATAATGGCTAAAAGCAATTGCCCTAAACTAAAACCATTTAAAATAAGCCACATAAGGACAATGACACCACTGAAAAAAGGAGAAGGACAAAAACGATTCATTTATTCATCTCCCTCTTTTCGAGAGAAAAATCCGTTAAAACGCTCCCAATATAATTCTGAGGTTCATACAAAGTCTTAGCAGTTTCAGACATATAATGACTAACAGGACCGGCTACAATTGTTATAAGAAAACACAAAGCAAGAAGAACAGCAATAGGTGCAAATTCTATCACCTGCACACGGGGAACGCGACCTTCAAGAGAAACCCAAAAAGTTCGAATCCCCGTTCGTGTCAGTGCAATCAAAGCTGCAAAACCAGAGAGGGTAACAAAAACCACAAAAAGCCAATCGTGATAAACCGGAAGAGAGGCAAAAAAATCCTCTCTACTATGGTTTAAAACTGCCATGAACATCATAAGTTTAGCAACAAAACCAGAAAAAGGTGGCAATCCAATAATCAAAATGGCACAAATACCAAAACAAGCCCCAAGAATTGCCAAGGTTACAGGGAAATATGTGCCAACTTCATCTTCTTCCTCCTCTTCATCATCACCATAAACCTCCATTGTGACAGCCAGAACATTAGCAGCCACATCTTGACAGCGTTCAACCAACTCTACCAAAAGAAAAAAAGCTCCCAGTGCTAAAGTTGAAGAAACAATATAAAAAAGAGCACCTGCTGTCAGTGCTGCATTGCCGATCCCTATTGCTGCCAACAATGTACCAGAAGAGACAAGAACACTATAAGCTACCAAACGCACTAAAACTTGACTCGCCAATACCCCAATAAAACCAAAAATCATAGTGGCCAACCCACCATAAAACAAAACGGTATGACCAAAATGGTTAAAATATTCACTTTCAGGACCAAACCACAGCAGCGTTAAACGTAAAATAATATAAATACCCACCTTGCTCAAAAGCGCAAAAGAAGCTCCAACAGGCGCTACTGCTGCACTATAAGTTGGCACCAACCAAAAATTAAGCGGCCACATACCAGCCTTAAGCAAAAAAGCAATACCTAGAAGTGCAACACCTATTTCGAACAAAACAATATCTGTAGAAGATATATATTTTATTTTAACAGCCAAATCGGCCATATTAAGAGTACCAGCGACTCCATAAATGAGTGCTGTACCAACTAAAAAAAGTAATGAAGCAACAAGATTAACCACGACATAATGCAACCCTGCGCGTACGCGTGCCTGACCAGAACCATGCAAAGCAAGCCCATAGGAAGCCGTTAACATAACTTCAAAAAATACAAATAAATTAAATAAATCACCGGTCAAAAAAGCGCCATTTATCCCCACCATAAAAAATTGCATCAGTGACTGAAAATGAGAACCCGCTTTGTACCAATAAGCCCGCGCAAAAACCAGTACGCTAGTCACCAACAAGCTTGAAAGTAAAAGCATCATGGCGCTTAAACGATCAAGGACCAAAACAATTCCGAAGGAAGAGGGCCAATTGCCAAGCCGATAAACATCACAAGCCGGCGCTATTTCAAGAGTACGTATAATTAATAAAACAGCAATAACGACCGACAATCCCGCCGAAAAAAGACTAATCAATGATTTAAATTTCGAACGCCGTTCATCATAGAAAAGTAGAGCAGCTCCAGTGATTAACGGCAAAAGAATAGGCAAAATAAGGAGATGATGCACCCCTACTTCCATCACTGCACCTCACGTCCATCAACGTGATCTGAACCCGTTAAACCGCGTGAAACCAAGAGAATAACTAAAAATAAAGCTGTCGTTGCAAAACCAATCACAATCGCAGTTAAAACTAAAGCTTGAGGGAGAGGATCGACATAATTAGCTGGATTAATAACAACAGTAGGATCAACAATTGGCGCAGCATTACTACGCGGTCTACTCATTGAAAACATAAAAAGATTGACACCATAGGAAATCAAAGACAAACCAAGAATGACTTGAAAAGTGCGTGGACGTAAAATAAGCCAAATTCCTGATCCAACAAGAATACCAATACCTAAAGAAAGAACAATTTCCATTAATTTTCCTTCTCTTTCAAAACAGGTTTCTTCCCGATTCGGTAACTCCGAATTGACTGGTGTGCAAGTGCAATTAAAATGAGAACAGTTGCTCCTAACACAAGAGAAAGCACACCAAAATCAAACAAAAAAGCAGATGCCATGGGAACTTTTCCAATTAACGGAAAATGAATATATCGAAAAAAGGATGTTAAAAAAGGATATCCAAAAAACCAAGAGCCCATCCCCGTTACGACTGACAACAATAAGCCAAAGCCCATCCAACGCAAAGGTAAAACTCTCAAATGCGTTTCCACCCACCGAATATCGCGTGCAAGATATTGTAAAATAAATCCTATCGCCAAAGTAATACCACCAACAAATCCACCTCCTGGCAGATCATGCCCTCGCATGAATAAATAAACAGCAAAAGCGATAATAATCGGAAAGAGCCAACCCATAATAACAGCAGGAACAGCTAAATAATTCAAAACTGTATCTCCCACATTTCGATTAGGCTGTGCCATATCAAAGGCTTTTTGAACACGTTGTTGAAAAGGTGCATCAATACTTTCAGGGGCAGGACGAAACCGCCGTAAAAGGGCAAAAACAGTGAGAGAAACAACACCCAAAACGACAATTTCTCCCATAGTATCAAAACCACGGAAATCAACCAACAACACATTCACAACATTGCGACCACCAGCATCAGAGTAAGCCTTGGTGAGAAAAAAATCAGAAATCGTCGTGCCTTGAGGACGTGTCATCACTGCAAAAGAGAGCCATGCTACACCAGCACCTCCCACAAGGGCTATGATGAAATCACGGATACGACGCAAGCGCACGAAAAAACGAACAGGCGTTGGTGTAGGATTATGCAAACGTTTAGGCAACCACCGTAAACCAAGCAATAATAAGACGACTGTAACAACCTCAACAACTAATTGTGTTATTGCTAAATCAGGAGCAGAAAGCCATAAAAAGGTTGCACAAGTCATCAAACCAGCTCCCCCCGACAACATGAGTGATGCAAGACGATGAAACTTTGCTTGCCAAGCAACTAAAAGCGCACATAATCCGCCGACTAACCAAAGAGCAAGAAAAGGAATATCAACTGGAAAAAGCGGTAACGCCCCCGCTGAAATGAAACCATCGCACCAAAGTAAAAGACCAACAAATGCAAAACACACCCAAAAAATCCAGTGCAACTGTATCTGCAAACGGCGTGTTGATAAAATAGATTCCACCGCACGTGCCCATTTCCAAGAAATAATCACGAGAATACGTTCAAAAATACGCGGTCCATTTAAGTGACGAAAAAAAGGTGCTCCATCATCACAGGATAAAAAATAACGGTGCCCGACAGCGTAGAGCAATCCGCCTCCTAATAACGCAACAAAACTCATCACTAATGGAGTATTCAACCCATGCCAAACGGCTAAACTATAAGGGATTGTCATTGATCCTAAAACAGACACGACCGCGTTATCTAAAATAGGTCCTATAGTTAAATTAGGAAAAATACCAACGGCTAAACAAATAAACACCAAAAGCTCCATTGGTAAACGCATGAAATGCGGTGGTTCATGGGGAGTTTTGGGTAAATTGACAGGTTTTGGACCCAAAAAAACGCCATGAATAAAGCGTATAGAATAGGTTACACTAAACAAACTAGCCAGCGTTGCTACATAAGGTGCAATCCAATCGAGCCATGATTCCATATGCGTTTCAACAGCTTCAGCAAAAAACATCTCTTTCGATAAAAAACCATTCAACAAGGGAACTCCAGCCATCGCTGCACTTGCAACTAAAGCGAGAGTTGCTGTAATAGGCATAGAGCGATAAAGCCCTGACAATTTACGCATATCACGTGTTCCCGTCTCGTGATCAATAATACCAGCAGCCATAAATAAAGAAGCTTTAAAAGTAGCATGATTGGCCATATGGAAGATCGCTGCAACACAAGCAAGTGGACTACCAAGGCTTAAAAGCGTGGTAATCAATCCAAGATGACTAATAGTCGAGTAAGCAAGCAGTCCTTTCAAGTCTTGCTGAAACATGGAAAAATAAGCACCAAGAAGCAATGTCGAGAGTCCTGAAAAGCCAACTAGCCAAAACCAAGATTCTGTCCCAGAAAGCACAGGCCATAAACGAACAAGTAAAAACAATCCCGCTTTTACCATGGTTGCTGAATGCAAATAAGCCGATACGGGGGTTGGAGCAGCCATCGCATTGGGCAGCCAAAAATGAAAGGGAAACTGCGCACTTTTTGTTAATCCCCCCAATAAAATACAAATAAGGACAGGACTATAAAGAGAACTTGACCGAATCATATCTCCAGACTGAAGCACCTTATCCAAATCAAAACTGCCAACAATATACCCAATCAATAAAACCCCAATAAAAAGAGCAAAACCGCCAAAACCTGTGATCGTTAGAGCCATACGCGCACCCTCACGCGCACTTGCATTATGGTACCAATAGCCGATCAACAAAAAAGAAAAAATGCTGGTGAGTTCCCAAAAAATAACCAAAAAGACGAGATTGCCTGATAAGACTATTCCCGTCATTGATCCCATAAAGGCCAAAAAAAAGGAAAAAAATCGCGGTACAGAATCTGCTGGATCCATGTAATAACGTGAATAAATGACAACAAGCAGCCCAATTCCTGTAATGAGCAAGCAAAAAAGCCACGACAAACCATCTATACGGAGAATCAAATCGCTCCCACATTCTGAAAGCCAAGAAATATCTAAACGCACTATGTGGTTTTCGCGAACTTCTGGATAAAGCATTATTGTAAAAATAAGACAGAAAAGTGCAACAATCCCAGCAAACCATGCTTCATTATTTTTTGCTGTCGAGCGAAAAAAGCCAATGACAGCACTTCCACCAAAGGGAAGCAAAACGAGCAATATCAACATTGCTTCCCGTGTTGTCATTCTTTCAACTCCATCCTGTCCTTAATATTTTGTCATCGACAAAACAAAAACTTATATCCTCCCCCCATTCCACACTTAATGATAATAAGATTTAATAAAACTTAAAAGTATTTAAATTTTTCAAAAAAAACGCTTGCATGAAAATGCTACGCACCACGCAAGTTCTCTCTTTATTGTAAGAACAATAACGCCCACGACAAGAAGCAATTAAAAATTTATTTAATAATTTCTATCCTTTAAAAAAGCGTGATAAACACTGTTTACGCCCCCCGTGAAAAGGCTGAAAACTATTATCATTTTTATTATAAGAGCGATAACGCGCACGGCAAGATTCAATATGTTGTTTAAGCATCCATGGCTCTTTTTTTTCTAATTTTTCCGAAGAAGACGTTAAAAACACTTTTTTAGCATCTGGTACAACTTTTAATGATGCGCCTTTTGTGCTTAAGTGCCGTGATGTAACAAATGCCACTTCAGGATACCACCAATTATCACTATATTTACGATAACCACGCCGATAATGACGATAACCTTTAAAACCATTAAGTTCTCTACGCCCCGTAAAAATCAAAGGCACCGAACTATCTTGGACAGAAGTCTGAGTAACCAGTTTGGCTTTAGCATAACTCCTATTTTTCCCCCAATTAACAAGAGTAGTTGTTATAATGAAAAAACTGCTAACCAATACAAAAGCTAAAGCATAATATAATTTTTTTTTCATACTCATAACGCAAAACTCAAAATAATAAACAACAGTAATTACAGAAAGCCTTTCTCTTGCTAGACAGAAACAGATTCTTTTCTTAAGACTCTTTTTTCTTGAGACATTCTGTTACTCTTTGTACTAAACGTTGATCTTGGCAATAAGATCCTTCAAAAAAGAATGAATAAATGATGATAAAAACCCCCTACTATCTTATAGACAAATCGAAACTCATCAAAAACATGCAAACAATTTCTCGTTTACGGGAAATGTCTGGAGCTAAAATTTTACTTGCTTTGAAATGTTTTGCCACATGGAGTGTTTTTGATTTAATGTCTGAGTTCATGGATGGAACCACATCATCATCCCTTTATGAGCTGCGTTTAGGAAGAGAAAAATTTGGCAAAGAAACACATGCTTATTCGGTTGCTTGGGCCGATCATGAAATTGATGAAGCCTGTGGCTATGCAGACAAAATTATCTTTAACTCAATCCAACAACTTCAACGTTTTTCTAAAGCTAGCAAAACCATCCAACGGGGTTTGAGGTTAAATCCAGGAATCAGCGCATCCAATTTTGATCTTGCCAATCCCTCCCGCCCTTTTAGCCGCTTAGGCGAAACCAATCAAAGCGCTATAAAAGAAGTTCTACCCCTCATCAATGGCCTAATGATCCACAACAATTGCGAAAATGCTGATTTTAATCTTTTTAATCAAATGCTGAATCACATGGAAGAAAAATTTGCAGAACTTTTTTCTGCTGTTGACTGGATAAGCCTTGGTGGCGGAATCCATTTTACCGCTGAAAATTATCCTTTAGAAGCTTTCGCAAAACGCTTAAAACAATTTTCTAAAACCTATGGTGTTACTCTTTTTCTAGAACCAGGAGAAGCTGCTATCACCAAAAGCACCACACTGGAAGTAAGTGTTCTTGACACATTATATAATGAAAAGAATCTTGCCATCGTTGATAGCTCAATTGAAGCACATATGCTTGATCTTCTCATTTATCGTGAAAATGCCAAATTAGAACCCAATCAAGGACCACACGAAATTATGATTTGTGGAAAATCTTGTCTTGCTGGCGATATTTTTGGAACATTTCAATTTCAAAAACCTCTTAAAATAGGTGATAGGCTGTCTTTTCAGGATGCAGCAGGTTATACAATGGTCAAGAAAAACTGGTTTAATGGCGTTACAATGCCTGCTATTGTTCTCAAAGAATGCGATGGTACACTAACACTTCAACGCCAATTCAGCTATAACGACTATCAGAAAAGCCTTTCATAAAGATCAACCATAAAAACGTCATACAACAGTATTAAAAAGGAGATGAACCTACAATGAAAAAAAATGTTCTCATTATTGGTGCTGGAGGTGTTGCACAAGTTGTTGCACACAAATGTGCTCAAAACAACGATATTCTTGGTGAAATTCACATTGCTTCACGAACACTCAAAAAATGTGAAGCCATCATTGCTTCCATTAAAGAAAAAAACACAATGAAAGAACAGGGTGTTCTCAAAAGCCATTCGCTCAATGCCATGAATGTAGAAGAAACTATAAAGCTCATCCAAAAAACCAAATGCGAAATTGTCATTAATGTTGGTTCTGCCTTTCTTAATATGTCTGTTCTTTCAGCTTGTATTGAAACCAAATGCGCTTATATCGATACAGCGATTCATGAAGACCCGTTGAAAATCTGTGAAACACCTCCTTGGTATGGCAATTATGAATGGCCTCGGCGTCAAGAATGTGAAAAAGCTGGTATAACCGCTATTTTAGGAGCAGGTTTTGACCCAGGTGTAGTGAATGCTTACGCAGCATTAGCGCGTGATAATTATTTTGATAAAATCACAGATATTGATATTATTGATATTAATGCCGGAAATCATGGGCGTTGGTTTGCTACAAATTTTGATCCAGAAATTAACTTCCGTGAGTTTACAGGACAAGTATGGTCATGGCAAAATAAAAAATGGACTTCCAATAAAATGTTTGAAGTCAGCCATGAATGGGATCTTCCCGTTGTTGGAAAACAAAAAGCCTATATGACGGGACATGATGAAATTCATTCATTATCAAAAAATCTCGATGTGGAGAATGTCCGTTTCTGGATGGGATTTGGTGAACGTTATATCACTGTTTTTACGGTTCTAAAAAACCTCGGACTCTTATCCGAACAACCGATTAAAACGGCAGAAGGTCAAGAAGTCGTGCCCTTGAAAGTCGTGAAAGCCGTCTTACCCGACCCTTCCTCTCTCGCCCCAGACTACACAGGAAAAACCTGTATCGGAGATCTTATTAAAGGCGAAAAAGATGGACACCTGCGAGAAATTTTTATCTATAATATAGCCGATCACAAACAAGCTTTTCATGAAACTGGAGCACAAGGCATTTCCTATACCGCTGGCGTACCAGCCGCTGCTACAGCCCTTCTCATTGCTACAGGCGAATGGGATGTTAAGACTATGGTCAATGTAGAGGAATTACCACCCCGCCCTTTCCTTAAATATCTTGATCGTATGGGGCTTCCCACTTTTATAAGAGAACAACAAGAGGATAAAAAATTAGAATTTTAAATTTATACCTATAGAAAGCATATGCTTGATTTTTTAAGTTATCAGAAAACTGCCCAATGAAAACAAACTTAATATTCTCATGTAATTATGGTTTTCAAAAAAATTTTAGCTATTCGTTATATTTTGGCAACATTACGATTTCTTAACAACCTTAAAGAAGAGACATATCATCTTTCTAAGACATAACAAGCAATGATCAAGAAAAGATATAAAAATACCGCTCTTTTAAAAAAGAGTGGTATTTTGTAGAATATTCAATCCCTCCCCTCTTTATCTTAAATGACAAAGATCCTTAACCCACTCCAATCATTAAACAATTAAATTTCTTTGAGCGAATTCCTCTTGGCTTCCCTCTTCACATGATTCATTTTCATATATAAAACATTGATTTATAACAACAAATATCATTTTCAACTTGTTTCATAACGCTGAATATTATAAGATTCTCTTATCACAAACTCTCTCACATTAAATCAATTAAAGCCTTTTCCTGCACATTACAAACAAAGCAAGCGTGTAAGCAAAAATGATAAAAGAAAAGAATAAAAATTTCTCTTATGAAAACTCTCAAATAATAAAGAGCTTTAGCAATATTGAGAACTGAAAAAGTGCATTATAACGTCAGCGTATACGTTTACTAAACATAAAGATGATGATGCACAAATAGGTCTTATAACAATTTGAATGAATTTTATATATTTCAAGAGGAACTTTACAGCTATACCATTCACGAGCACCATCGCGAAGTGGATTTGTGCATTTTAAGAAATGTTTTCTTAAAACAAAGCACGCAAATGGACTCAGAATCCTATCTTAAATATTTTATAATAGTATAAAAAACCACCCCATATGTAAAACTTTACATAAACCAAACAAACACCACCGCTCTAAACGATAATGCACAACAGGATAATCAATAAAAACTACACAACTGAATTTTAAAACAGTAATTATCGAAAAGCATACAACAAACGGAATATTTCAATATAATTGGTTGTATTCCTTTTTAAAGTTTTAAAATGTTGTTGTATGCTTCACAAATATTTTCTGCCTCCTATGCCTTTTAAAATGTACTTTTTAAAAGCTTTTTAAATATGAAGTGGTTTAGCAAATGTTGCCAAAGCTGCCTCACGCACGGCTTCTGATAAAGTAGGATGTGCGTGGCAACAACGCCCCAGATCTTCTGATGAACCACCAAATTCCATTAAAACTGCAATTTCATGGATCATTTCACCAGCACCAAATCCAAGAATATGCCCCCCTAATACCCGATCTGTTTTTTTATCAGAAAGGATTTTAACGAACCCATCACTCTTTTGCATTGCACGTGCACGACCATTAGCCATAAAAGGAAATTTGCCAACATTATATTCAATACCAGCAGTTTTTAGCTCTTCTTCTGTCCTTCCTACACTCGCAATTTCCGGCTGCGTATAAACAACACTAGGAATGACATCAAAATTAACATGCCCTTTTTGACCTGCCAAAATTTCTGCCACAGCAACGCCTTCTTCCTCTGCTTTATGCGCTAACATTGGCCCTTTTACGACATCACCAATCGCATAAATTCCTGGAACATTCGTCTGCCAATGAGCATCAATTGCAATAAATCCGCGTTCATCTAACTGAACACCAGCCTCTTGTAAGCCAAGCCCCTCCGTATACGGAGAACGTCCAGTAGCAATAAGCACAACATCAGCCTCTAAAGTTTCAGCTGCGCCACCTTTGACGGCTTCAAAAGTCACCTGAGCAGTTGAGCCGGATTGTGTAACAGCTGTTACTTTTGTTCCCGTTTTATATTCTATCCCCTGTTTTTCCATTAATTTCTGAAATTGCCGTGAAACTTCACCATCCATTGAGCCCAAAATTTTATTAAGATACTCAATAATGGTAACTTTAGCACCTAAACGGCTCCAAACTGATCCAAGTTCTGAACCAATAACACCAGCACCCACTACAATCATATGCTCTGGTACTTTTTCAAGTGAAAGAGCTCCCGTAGAAGAAACAATAGTCTTTTCATCAATTTCAACATTCACCCCTGGAATGCCTGAACTCTCTGAACCGGTAGCAATAATAATATTTTTTGTTTCAATTGTTTGTTTATTACCATCTCTGGCAACAACCTCCACATGACCCGCACTCAAAATTTTGGCTGTCCCAAAAAAAGTATCAACTTTATTTTTTTTCATCAAAAAAGAAACACCACTTGTATTGGCTGTCACCACAGCTTTCTTATGAACCATCATTTGTTCAAGATTAAGCTTAGATTTACCAATAGAAATACCAAGCGTTTCAAAACCATGCTGGGTTTCAGAAAACACTTCTGAAGCATGCAACAATGCTTTAGAAGGAATACAACCAACATTGAGACATGTTCCTCCTAATGTTGTACGCTTTTCAATAATCGCTACTTTAAGCCCCAGTTGTGCAGCCTTTATTGCTGCTACATAACCTCCTGGACCTGCTCCGATCACAGCCACATCATAAGACATCCGTTTCTCCTTTCATCCTGAAAACTGTATTTTACAAATCAAGAACAAGGCGTTCCGGATCCTCTAAGCTTTCCTTAACACGTACAAGGAAAGTTACAGCTTCTTGCCCATCCACAATACGGTGATCGTAAGAAAGCGCTAAATACATCATGGGGCGGATCACAACTTGGCCCTCAACAACCATTGCTCGCTCTTTAATCGCATGCATTCCCAAAATACCAGATTGTGGTGCATTCAAAATCGGTGTTGACATCAACGATCCATACACACCACCATTGGTAATGGTAAAAGTTCCGCCCTGCATATCAGAAACGGCTAATTTTCCATCACGCGCAAGACGCCCCAAACGCCCAATCTCTTTTTCAATCTCTGCCAATGACATTTGATCTGCATCTCGCACCACTGGAACAACAAGCCCTTTATCCGTTCCAACAGCAATTCCGACATTGACATAGTTTTTGTAAACAATATCTGTCCCATCAATCTCGGCATTAACAGCGGGAAGTTCTTTTAATGCATGACAAACAGCCTTGGTAAAAAAACCCATAAAACCAAGTTTAACACCATGTTTCTTTTCAAAAAGATCCTTATAACGCTTGCGCAAATCCATCACCGCTGACATATCAACCTCATTAAATGTGGTTAACATTGCTGCTATATTTTGTGCATCTTTAAGACGGCGAGCAATTGTTTGACGCAATTTCGTCATACGAACCCGCTCTTCACGTGTTTCTTGAACAGGAGTTGCCGAAGAACTCGTCGCAGAAGAAGAGGGTGTAGGAGCATTTGTACTTTGTTTTAATCCACCAAGAACATCTTCTTTAAGAATTTGTCCACGTTTTCCAGAACCTGAAATATCGCTTTTTGCAACATTATTTTCAGCCATCAATTTTGCTGCTGAAGGAGAAGGAGGCATTGTACTGCTCGAAGCAGGCTTCTCCGATTCAGATGAAGCTGCTGGAACAAGTGTAGCAGAAGGTGAAGATGATTGGGAGACACCAGCTTCTCCAGCTTCCACCACTCCTAAAAGAGCATTTACTTCAACCGTATCGCCTTCTTTTGCAATGATTTCAGATAATTTTCCCGCAACAGGAGAAGGAACTTCAACGGTTACCTTATCAGTTTCTAATTCAACCAAAGGCTCATCCATAGCGACAGCTTCGCCAAGTTTTTTAAACCATTTGCCAATCGTTGCTTCGGTAACCGATTCGCCCAAAGTAGGAACACGAATTTCAGTAGTCATAATATTTTTCCATACATCAGAGTAGTAATAAATTAAGAACCTAACGCGTCTTTAAGAAACGCAGCCAGTTGTTCAAGGTGTTTCACCATTAACCCAGAGGCCGGTGACGCACTCGCAGGACGTCCTGCATAACGAGCACGTGAATATTGCGCATTAATATGCGTCAAAACCCATTCCAAATAAGGCTCAATAAATGACCAAGCCCCCATGTTTTTTGGTTCCTCTTGGCACCAAAAAACTTCCGCCTGCAAAAAGCGCGACAACACATTCACCAAAACTTTAGCAGGGAAAGGATAAAGTTGTTCAACACGAAGGAGGTAAACATCATCAATACCCTTTTTTTCACGTTCTTCATAAAGGTCGTAATAAACCTTACCAGTACAAAGAACGACACGGCGAATTTTATTATCTTTTTGCAACTTAATGACAGAATCTTTGAGACATTCTGCATCATCAAGCAAAACACGACAGAAACTTGTTTCTGGCCCCATTTCATTGAGAAGAGAAACAGCTCGCTTATGACGTAAAAGTGATTTCGGTGTCATCAAAATCAATGGCTTACGGAAATCACGCTTAATTTGTCGACGCAAAATATGAAAATAATTTGCAGGGGTTGTACAATTAGCAACCTGCATATTATCTTCCGCACAAAGTTGAAGAAACCGTTCTAAACGTGCAGAAGAATGCTCCGGCCCTTGCCCTTCAAAACCATGAGGCAATAAACACACAAGACCAGACATACGAAGCCACTTACGCTCCGCAGAAGAAATAAATTGGTCAAAAATGACCTGTGCACCATTGGAGAAATCACCAAATTGCGCTTCCCAAAGCGTTAAACCACGTGGTTCAGCAAGAGAATATCCATATTCAAAACCAAGAACAGCTTCTTCAGAAAGCATAGAATTAACAACTTCATAAAGCGCTTGCCCCTTTTGTAAATGATTCAAAGGAATATAACGCGCCTCATTTTCTTGGTCATAAAGAACTGAATGACGTTGCGAAAAAGTTCCCCGTTCAACATCCTCACCGGAAAGACGAACCGGTGCTCCTTCCAAACAAAGCGAACCAAAAGCTAGAGCTTCAGCGGTTGCCCAGTCAACACCCTCACCGGTTTCAAAAATTTTAGCACGATTATTTAAAAAACGTTGAATGGTTTTGTGAACGTGAAAATCTGCCGGAATTTCGACAATTTTTTGACCAATTTCCTTTAAAATTTTTAATTCAACACCGGTTGTTCTAGAATGTTGCTCATCAGAACTACTAAAAGCTTTGAGTCCCGTCCAGCTTCCATCAAGCCAATCAGCCTTATTAGGCTTATAAGAAGCACTTGCTTCAAATTCACCTTCAAGCTTATCGCGCCATAATTTTTTTTGTTGCTCAATCTCTTCTAGAGAAATCACCCCTTCTGCTACCAATTGGTCACTATAAAGTTGAAGTGTTGTTTTATGATTACGAATTGCCTTGTACATAAGTGGCTGCGTAAAGGAAGGCTCATCACCTTCATTATGCCCATAACGGCGATAACAAAACATATCAATAACCACTGGTTTATGGAAAATTTGGCGAAACTCTGTTGCTATTTTTGCAACAAAAACAACTGCCTCAGGATCATCACCATTCACATGGAAAATTGGTGCATCAATCATTTTTGCAACATCTGATGGATAAGGCGAAGAACGTGAAAAACGCGGAGATGTTGTAAAACCAATCTGATTATTGATAATCACATGAAGTGAGCCTGCAACACGATAACCTTTAAGACCTGAAAGACCAAAAGTTTCTTGGATAACGCCTTGTCCTGCAAAAGCAGCATCACCATGAATAAGCAATGGCATCACTTTTGAACGCTCACTTAATGAGAGTAAATCAGTATACGCAGGTCCCATAAGTTGATCTTGTTTAGCGCGTGCTTTTCCTATAACAACCGGATCAACAATCTCAAGATGAGATGGATTGGCCAACAGCGATAAATGAACTTTTTTACCATCAAATTCAAGATCAGCTGAAGTTCCCAAATGATATTTGACATCACCGGATCCCTCCACATCATCAGGCTTATAAGATCCCCCTTTGAACTCATGAAAAATAGCCCTATGCGGCTTGGCAAGAACTTGTGAAAGAACATTTAAACGACCACGATGTGCCATTCCTAAAATAACTTCCCTAACCCCTAAAGCACTACCACATTTGATAATCTGTTCAAGAGCGGGAATCAGCGCTTCACCACCATCGAGTCCAAAACGCTTTGTACCTTTATATTTAGTGTCTAAAAACTGTTCGAAACCTTCCGCCTGAATAAGCTTATTAAGGATAGCTTTCTTGTCTTGTTGTGTGAAAGAAATTTTTTCATCTCGCCCTTCAATGCGTTCTTGAAGCCATGCTTTCTGAACCGGATCAGAAACATGCATATATTCCACACCGATTGTTGAACAATAAGTACGGTTGAGAATTTCAAGCATTTGTGGAATAGTTGCATATTCCAACCCTAAAACATTATCAATAAAAATGGGACGCTCATAATCAGCTGGAGTAAAACCATAAGCTTCTGGAGAAAGTTCCTTATAATCTTCTTGTTTTTCGGCCAATTGAAGAGGGTCAAGCTTTGCCCGAAGATGCCCCCGTGCTCGAAAAGCACGAATCATCATAATTGCATGAACGGAATCACGTGTTGCACAAATAACATCTTGCTCACTGGAAGTTTTTCCCTTTTGTGCAGCACCTGTTATTGCTTTTTCCTTTAATTTATCACCAAGATATTTTTCAAGAGAAGACCAATCACCATCAAGAGCAGAAACCAATTCTCCATTTGCCTTTACTGGCCAATGATCACTTTGCCATGTCGCCCCTTCAGCATTTCTGAGAACATCTTCTTTATTATCATGAAGTCCTTCAAAAAAAGCACGCCACTGTGAATCAACACTGGTAGGATCTTTTTCATATTGAGCATAAAGCTGATCTATATAATCCGCATTGCCACCATAAAGAAATGATGTCTGTGCAAAAAGGCTATTTATTTCGTCCTGCCTTGCCATATACCTCTCCGGAACATCTATTCCGTCTCCTTATATCTCTTTTCGACCTTTTAATGCTTACAAAACAAGCAATGATTCAAACATTCAAAAAAATTTTACCTTTTTATACTCAAGTTTTTTCACCTGAATCTAAGAACTTTTTCTTATTCAGATGAAATTTTCTTTTAGCCCTTCAAAACTGACATCAAAGTCTTACCTATCTGTGATGGTGAAGGAGACACTCGAATCCCTGCTGATTCCATTGCCGCAATTTTATCTTCTGCTCCACCTTTACCACCAGAAATAACAGCACCAGCATGTCCCATTGTACGTCCTGGAGGAGCTGTACGGCCAGCAATAAAGCCAACAACTGGTTTTTTACGACCTTTTTTTGCTTCATCTTGCAGAAACTGTGCTGCTTCTTCTTCAGCAGAACCACCAATCTCCCCAATCATAACAATAGACTGAGTTTCATCATCCGCTAAAAACATTTCCAACACATCAATAAATTCAGTGCCCTTAACAGGGTCGCCACCAATCCCTATCGCAGTTGTTTGCCCGAGACCTTCCTGACTCGTTTGAAAAACGGCTTCATAAGTTAAAGTTCCCGACCTCGAAACAACCCCAACAGAACCTTTTCTAAAAATAGAACCAGGCATAATACCAATTTTACATTCATTTGGTGTAAGAATACCAGGACAATTAGGACCAATAAGACGAGACTTTGAGTTTTCTAACCGCGCCTTCACTTTAACCATATCCATAACGGGAATACCTTCCGTAATACAGATAATTAAACGAACTTCAGCTTCAATAGCCTCTATAATAGCTGCCGCAGCCCCTGCAGGCGGAACATAAATAACAGAAGCATCCGCGCCTGTTTTTTCCTTTGCTTCTGCAACATTAGCAAAGATAGGAAGAGTTTCGCCTTTTGAACCTTCCCATGTTTCTCCACCCTTTTTAGGATTAACACCCCCAACCATTTGCGTACCATGATAAGCAAGCGCCTGTTCTGTATGAAATGTTCCTGTTTTTCCTGTAAGCCCTTGAACTAGAACTTTTGTCTCTTTATTCACAAGAATCGACATAGCTTAAGCTCCCTTCACGGCTGCAACAATTTTTTGAGCAGCATCATCTAAATCATCAGCAGGAATAACATTCAAACCACTTTCATTGATAATTGCTTTACCCTGCTCAACATTAGTGCCTTCAAGACGAACAACTAAGGGAACCTTTAAACCAACCTCACGAACAGCAGCAACCACACCTTCAGCAATGACATCACAACGCATAATACCACCAAAAATGTTAACCAAAATGCCCTTAACATTTGGATCGGCCGTAATAATTTTAAAAGCAGCTGTCACCTTTTCTTTTGACGCTCCACCACCAACGTCAAGAAAATTTGCAGGCTCAGCTCCATAGAGTTTGATAATATCCATTGTTGCCATAGCAAGACCCGCACCATTAACCATGCAGCCAATTGTACCCTCAAGAGCAACATAAGCAAGATCATGCTTTGATGCTTCAATTTCTTTTGGATCCTCTTCTGAAAGATCGCGTAATTCTAAAATATCTGGATGACGAAATAGAGCATTATTATCAAAAGAAACTTTTGCATCAAGAACACGTAAACGACCATCTTTCATCACAATAAGCGGATTGATTTCTAAAAGGCTCATATCTTTTTCACAAAATGCCTTATAGAGAATCGGAAAAAGCTTTTCACCATCTTCTCGCGCACTACTTTGTAGTTTCAATGCATCACAAAGTCTCGCACAATCAGCAGAAGTAACACCCTCTACAGCATCAATGGGAAGCGTGAATATTTTTTCTGGTGTCTCTTCAGCAACCGTTTCAATATCCATTCCACCTTCTGTTGAAACAACAAAAGCAATTCGACCAACGCCACGATCAACCAAAAGTGAAAGATAAAGCTCCCTTTCAATATCGGCACCATCCTCAATGTAAAGACGATTGACCTGCTTACCCTCTGGACCCGTTTGTTTGGTTACCAAAGTTTTACCAAGCATTTCTTGAACATTTGCAACAACTTCTTCAACAGATTTTGCAAGCCGAACACCACCCTTTGCATCAGGACCAAGTTCTTTAAACTTACCCTTACCACGACCACCAGCGTGTATCTGACTTTTAACCACATAGAGAGGTCCGGGCAATTTTTCCGCCCATTTTTCAGCTTGCTCTATAGAATAAACAGCGACACCATTTGCAATTGGTGCTCCATATTCATGAAGCAGACGTTTGGCCTGATACTCATGGATATTCATGCATTTGTCCTTTTCTTTTATGGATCATTATTAATCCTAAAGTTTTAATATTCTAAATACTTAGTTTTAATGAATTAAATCTTGTTCAATTTACTTGAGACTAGGCACAAGAGCAATACAAGCTTCACAAAGCTTTTTAACTGCATTTACTGAATGATCAAAAGCATCTCTTTCTTCTTTATCAAGATCAATTTCAATGACTCGCTCAACACCACCTGCACCAACTACAACAGGAACACCAACGTAGGTATCATTAACCCCATATTCTCCTGAAAGATAAGCTGCAACAGGCACAACACGCTTAGTGTCCTTTAAATAGGCCTCAGCCATAGAAACAGCAGAAGCTGCTGGTGCATAATAAGCAGAACCTGTTTTTAACAAACCAACAATTTCTGCACCACCATCACGGGTACGCTGGATAATTTGATCAATTCTTTCCTGTGTCGTCCAGCCCATCTTTACAAGATCAGGCAAAGAAATACCACCAACCGTTGAATAACGCACGAGAGGAACCATTGAATCACCGTGCCCTCCTAAAACAAACGCTGTCACATCTTTAACAGAGACCTTAAATTCCTCAGATAAGAAATGACGAAAACGTGCTGAATCAAGAACACCAGCCATACCAACCACTTTATGTGTAGGGAGACCTGAAAATTTCTGCAATGCCCACACCATCGCATCAAGGGGATTGGTAATACAAATAACAAATGCTGAAGACGCGTATTTTTTAATTCCAGCTCCAACTTGTTCCATCACCTTTAAATTAATGCCCAAAAGATCATCCCGGCTCATACCAGGTTTTCGCGCAACGCCTGCTGTTACAATAACAACATCAGATCCTTCAATTGCTTCATAAGCATTAGCACCTTTTAAACTGATATCAAAACCGTCGACGGGAGAAGATTCGGCGATATCTAGAGCCTTACCTTGTGGCACACCTTCCGCAATATCAAATAAAACAACATCACCAAGTTCTTTAAGCCCAATAATATGTGCTAAAGTACCACCAATCATACCTGAACCAATGAGAGCTATTTTTTTTCGTGCCATTTTATTTTTTCCTAACTTTTAGATAATTCAGCGCACACCCATCAGCGTCCCTATACTGAATATTTTTGACTTCAACCATATTCAAACAATATCATAAAAAGGAGTAAAGAAATGAAATTTACAAATTTTTCTCCTTACAGAAACAACAAACCTCCGCTGAAACAACTATTAGAAAATTATCACGATGTATCGATAAAGTGAATTTAAAAAAAATACAACAGAATTATTACGTTTCTTTAATTTCAAAGAGTTATTGTTTTTACAGTTTACGTAAAGGTAAAAGTATAATCAATGCTTCTTCTTCAAAAGAAAATGTTCTTCCCAAAGTTTTAAATAATCGTGGCTTTGCATTTCAAAAAGACGTGACTGTGTTCTTTGAAATTCAAATGTTTCCGTAATCTGTGCATTCCCTTTATACAAATCCCCCACCTCTGCCGCTGCCGACATAAATAACCGTATGTGGCGCTCATAAAGAATATCAATAAGCAAAATAAACCGTTTTGTTTCATTGCGACATGTATCATCCATGACCGGTACATTATCAATAAAAATCGTATGATAACGCTCCCCTAATACCAAATACTCAGCCGCTGCCAAAGGCTTTGCACATAAATCTCCATAATCAAAGCGTGCACATCCTGCACCAACGCGCGGAATAGGAATAAGGCGCCCTTTTATAGAAAGCTCATCAGATATCTCCTTATGTCCTTGCAATACAAGTGCCCATGCTTGATCCATGCATTCATCTGCTTTTTTTCCTAAAGGTGCTACATACACAGGCTGTAGATTTGATTTTTCAAGACGATAATCTGTTTTTGCATCAAGATTAACAACACGAACATATGCTTTCAAAACTTGAATAAAAGGCAAAAAGAGTTCACGATTTAAACCGTTACAATAAAGGTTATCCGGCGCCACATTTGAAGTCGCAACAAAGAAAATTCCTTTATCAAACAAAGCAGAAATAAGCCGCCCCAACACCATAGCATCAGCAATATCTGTTACACTAAACTCATCAAAACAAAGTACCTTTGCTTCTCGTGCAAGATCTTCAGCAACAGCTAAAATAGGATTATCTTGTTTAAATTTTTTACCCCCAGATGCTTGACGATAAAAATTAATACGCTCATGCACATCAGTCATAAAATCATTAAAATGAGCACGCTTTTTATGACCTTTAGGCAAACAAGAAAAGAACAAATCCATCAGCATAGTTTTGCCCCGTCCTACTTCACCAAAAACATATAATCCCTGAAAAGAACCCTTTTCATCCCCTTGTTTTACAACACAAGAAATATTTTGTTTTTTTCTTTTAAATATTCTATTAAAGAAAGAGCAAAATTTCCAAGTCCAAGGACGAGAGATGTTTTGTTCCGCAATTTTTTTTAATAAATGATCAAAATATTCTGTTACAGCTAATTGAGCGGGGTCAAAACAAACCTCTCCTTTAGAGACAAGCTCTTTATAACGTGTTGAAACGAGAATCATCCAAACAACCTTTTTCAAACCGTTCTCAATGAAAAATATAAATACTTTTCACGAATCTGTCCGTCTAGCTTAGTTTTTCATAAACGATCAAAAATGATTTAACGACTTAAAACAACGGGATGATCATCAAGTGTACGTCCCTCAAAACGATCAACATTTGAAGAGTAGAGAGCAAGGATAACACGTCCAGAGTTATTATAAAAATATAATCTTTTTCCTTTAACAGCCCACGATCTCACTTGAGAAGCAATTCCTGGACAGTGTAAAGGACCAGCACGGTACCCTTGTCCAAACTTTGTTTGCGGCGTTGCGATCCGGCAAACTTTACCCCCCATAGAAAGATTCCATACACCAGCAACACTTGCAGGAAATAAATCAGTAGCATTACTTGGCAATTCGAGACTAGCCATTCGTCCATCACTCTGAGAATCTCCCTTCTCATACATCGAAGCGTTTGCTGCCTCAGATATCGACGAAGAAGTAGATGACAGATCAGACACTTCCAATGTTGTCATTTGTTGAGATGGATAAAAAACTTCTAATGCGTTACTACCGTCATTACTGTCAAACCGTGTTGTTGAACATCCCCCTAAAAGCATTACAGTTGATAGTGCAACGAAAAACGAAATTTTTGAAAACGACATATCTGTACTCTCTCCCACGACAATAAATAAGTTCACAAAGAAATTAAGTGAATATTTGTTATAGTTACAAAGATAAATTAACAAATTAAAAAAATAGGTTAAAATCATTTATTTTAAACGAAATAATTTATGTACCCAATTTTATATTTATTAAACACTAGAAATTTATAAGATTTTCAGTCATATATCTCTTTATAAGTAATCATTAGAAATAGAGAAGTTTCATGAAAACGCCATTTAGCAAAATGGACGGTCTTGGAAATCAAATTATTGTTGTTGATATGCGTGAAAGCACTCATACTCTTACATCGCAAGCAATCCTCGCTTTGTCGGCAGATCCCGAAATGCATTTTGATCAAATCATGGCTATCCACACACCAACCCAGAAAAAAGCCGACTTCCGCATAGAAATATGGAATGCCGACGGATCAATGGCTAAAGCTTGTGGCAATGGTACCCGCTGTGTTGTTGCATGGCTTAAAAATCACAATTTTGGTGAAAAATTTCGTTTAGAAACTCCCGCTGGAATTATTGAAGGGAAATATCAAACCGATAATCTCATTTCTGTTGATATGGGATGCCCAAATTTCAATGCAAAAGAGATGCCTGTTTCACGTGAAATAGTTGATACCAATCACGTAGAAATTACGGCTGGTCCCCTAAAAGATGCTTGTCTCATATCCATTGGCAATCTCCATGCTATCTTTTTTGTTGAAAATGATATTCAACATATTCCATTAGAAAAATATGGGCCGAAACTTGAACATGATCCCCTATTTCCCGAACAGTGCAATATTTCCATTGCTTGCATAACGTCAAAGAAAAGTCTAAATTTACGGACATGGGAGCGAGGAGCAGGATTAACACAAGCATGTGGGAGTGCTGCCTGTGCAAGTGCAGTGGCTGCTTATCGTCGTGGTCTCACACAACGCCATATTGATGTAAACTTACCAAAGGGAACACTTAATATTTTTTACCGAGAAGACGATCACGTTATTATGATAGGACCAATAAAATATCAATTTAGTGGTTTTTTAAGCCCTCTAACAGGGTGCTACAAAAAGGATCACTCCTGATGGCAATAGAAATTGTAACTTTTGGTTGTCGACTTAATAGCTACGAATCGGAAATCATTCGCAAAGAAAGTACTTCTTCAGGGCTAGATCAGCTTAAAGATGGTGCTATTATCTTTAATACCTGTGCTGTCACTGCCGAAGCCGTACGACAAGCAAAACAAGCTATCCGCAAAGCACGACGTGAAAATCCTCATGCACGTATCATTGTAACAGGGTGTGCAGCCCAAACAGAAGGGCAAAATTTTGCCTCAATGACAGAAGTGGATCTCGTTTTAGGAAACGAAGATAAACTTCACGCCCATTCTTATCGTCAACTTCCTGATTTTGGTATTAACCATTCCGAAAAAGTGCGTATCAATGACATTATGGAAGTACAAAAAATTGCTCCACATATGGTCAGTGCAATGCAAGAGCGCACCCGCGCTTTTGTACAGGTACAAAATGGATGTGATCATCGCTGTACATTTTGCATTATTCCTTATGGACGAGGACCATCTCGCTCAGTTCCCATGGGTGCTGTCATAGAACAAATTAAAAAGCTGGTAGGTGAGGGTATCCAAGAAGTGGTCCTTACAGGTGTTGATCTTACAAGTTATGGTCACGATCTTCCTGGAAAAGCTACTCTAGGAAAATTAACTTCAGCAATTTTGCATCATGTCCCTGACTTAGCGCGATTACGCCTCTCATCTATTGACTCAATTGAAGCAGACGAAGAACTCATCAATCTTTTAGCTTATGAAACAAGGATCATGCCCCATTTGCATTTATCTTTGCAAGCAGGTGATAATATGATTTTAAAACGGATGAAACGGCGACACTTACGCGAACATGCTATTCAATTTTGCCAAGAATTGCGTGCCAAACGTCCTACAATGGTTTATGGTGCCGACTTAATTGCTGGTTTTCCTACAGAAACAGAAGAGATGTTTCAAAACAGTCTTATTTTAATCAAAGATTGTAATTTAACCCATCTCCATGTCTTCCCCTTTAGTCCAAGAGAAGGAACACCTGCCGCACGTATGCCACAAATCAACCGTAAAATAGTTAAGATGCGTGCTGAAAAATTACGTAAAGCAGGTGAGGAGGCTTACCAAAAGCATCTTGCTCATTTACAAAACAGTCTACAAACAATTCTCGTTGAAAAAGATGAAATCGGACGAACGGAAGATTATACTCTTGTACAAGTTAAAGGTGCAAAAGCAGGAACAATTGTTCAAGCCCTTATCGTTGATCATGATGGCGATAAATTGATTGCTATCCTTCCAAAATTAAACGCTGCTTGAGCAGGAAAATTCTTATGACGAAATCTTTTATAAAAAAAATATTCTCTTTTAACAAATCTCAAGAGCAGGAAATGGAACAACAGATTTCTATTCCTGATAAAAGCGATGTAATGGAAAAAAATAAAGACAAAAATGAAAGGACAAAAAATAACCAAATCTCTATAGACACAGAAAAAGAAGAACAAACAAAAAATCGAGAGTCAACACTTACAAAATATGATGAAAAATCTCCATTTCTAGAATCTCATTCTGATAAAATTCCTCTTTCTGGTAAAATTATTGTCACAGACAACGTCCGTGAAAAAAAGAATGAAGAAATTTTATCTGAACTTTCTGTTGAACAAAAAAGGATAGCGTGGTTTGAGCGCCTTAAAAAAAGTCTATCCCTTTCTTCACAACGCCTAAGCGGATCAATTGGCGACCTCTTTGTTAAAAGAAAACTTGATGAAGATACATTGCAAGAGCTCGAAGATATCCTTATCCAAGCTGATCTTGGAGTAGAAACGGCGACACGCATCACAAATACTTTAGCTTCCAGTCGTTACGGAAAAGATCTTTCCCCAGACGATATTCATACTATTGTAGCTGATGAGGTCAAAAAAGTTCTGGAACCTGTTGCAATTCCATTAGAGCTTGATCTCAGCTATAAACCTCATGTTATTTTGCTGGTAGGTGTAAATGGAACTGGAAAAACGACAACAATCGGAAAACTTGCAGCAAAATTAACAGCAGGGGGATTAAAAGTTATGCTTGCAGCTGGTGATACTTTCCGAGCCGCAGCTATTGAGCAATTGCATATTTGGGGTAAACGTACTGATTCTCCTGTTATTTCGACAAAATTGGGTGCAGATGCCGCCAGCTTAGCCTTTGATGCTTATGAAAAAGCAAAAAAAGCAAACAGTGATGTATTAATTATTGATACAGCAGGGCGTTTACAAAATAAATCTGAATTGATGGATGAGTTAGCAAAAATTATTCGTGTTTTAAAGAAACACACACCCCAAGCACCCCATACAATCCTTCAAACGCTTGATGCAACTACCGGACAAAATGCACTCAACCAAGTGGAAATTTTCCGTGAAATTGCTGGTGTTAATGGTTTAGTCATGACAAAGCTGGATGGGACCGCACGAGGAGGAATTCTTGTCGCTATAGCAGCAAAATATAAATTACCCGTTTATTTTATCGGTATAGGAGAAAATATTGAAGACCTTCAACCTTTTTCTGCTTCTGACTTTGCCGAAACTATCGCAGGAAAACATACATGAAACAGCCTTTATCTAACTCTAATTCACAGAATAATTCTGAAAAAAATATGAATAACAATAAGAAACCCCCTCTCTCACCAACCATAAAATTTTTCTTGGAAATGGGGCCGTTAGTCGCCTTTTTTCTGGCTAATTATAAGGGCGAATGGTTGATAAAAAACATTGGATTTTTTCAAAATTTTAGTAAACCTATTTTCCCTGCAACAGCTATTTTTATGATAGCTATTATTATTTCTCTAAGCTTATCATGGATCCTTGCACGACAAATTCCTATTATGCCCCTTATTTCAGGAATCTTTGTTCTATTCTTTGGATTTTTAACTCTTTGGCTTCATAATGATACTTTCATCAAAATGAAACCAACAATTATTAATAGCTTATTTGCGCTCATCCTCTTTAGTGGTATGTTTTTTAAAAAACCACTTTTACGTTATGCTCTTGATTCTACATTAAAACTTGATGATTTAGGCTGGCAAAAACTTACCTATCGTTGGGCATTCTTTTTCGTTTTTCTTGCCCTTTTGAATGAAATCATTTGGCGCAATTTTAGCGATAATTTTTGGACAAGTTTTAAAGTATTTGGCGTTATGCCCCTAACAATCCTCTTTATGCTTACCCAAATGCCTATCATTCTGAAACATTCAAAAGGACTTTTCACAGAAGAGGACAAATCTGATTCTTAAAAAAATCCACCACTATATATTATTTTATAGATTCATTACCAAACACTGTTCAGGAGAAAAACATGTTGATTGAACAGTTTATTTGTCGAAAAGATAACTTTGGTGTACTCATTCATGATGAAAAAAGTGGCTACACAGCTGCAATTGATGCACCTGAAAGTGAAGCTATTCATAACACCTTAAAACGCCGTAACTGGACACTTCAGACTATTTTTGTAACTCATCATCATCACGACCATGTAGAAGCATTGGAAGAATTAAAACAAGTATACAACGCTATGATTATCGGACCAGAAGCAGAAAAAGAAAAGATTCATCATCTTGATCAAACACTTCAACCTGATGAAAAACTTCTCTTTGGTTCTCACCCACTTTTAGCTCTTTCAACACCTGGTCACACTTTGGGCGCATTATCTTATTATTTTCCTGAAAAAGGTTTGCTCTTTGCTGGAGATACACTTTTCTCACTTGGTTGTGGACGCCTTTTCGAAGGAACACCTGCTCAAATGCTGAACTCTTTAAAAAAGCTTCGTCAACTTCCCGATAAGACACTTCTTTATTGTGGTCATGAATATACCAAAACCAATGCTCTTTTCGCATTAACACTTGATCCACATAATCAAAAACTTCGTCAAAGAGTGGAAGAAGTTTCTTTGCTACGTGCAAAAAACGCTATGACTTTACCAGTAACCTTAGGGCAAGAAAAAGCCACCAATCCCTTTCTCCGATGGGATGATAGTGTGTTGCGAAGAAACCTCGCAATGGAAGAAGAAACAGATGAAGAAGTCTTTGCTGAAATTCGAAGAAGAAAGGATAACTTTTAAACATGCTTAAGTTCGTATTACGTTTGTTCCTCCTTTTTCTTTTCGTGATACATACTCAACTAACAATGGCAGAGGAAAAGAAAACAGACTATCGATTTGAGTTCCCGTATATTATTGCAAATTATACCTTAACAGAAGATTTTCTCTTGAAAATGGAACAAATTGGAAAAGAATATGAAAATTTACTGCCAGAGTTAAAAGCATCTAATACCCCATGTAACAATACTATTAAAGAATTTACCACTTACATTTCTGATCAGCCAAAATTAATGAATATTTTAAAAAACAATAACATCACGCCTAGAGATTTTTTTCTTGGTTGCAATGCGCTTACGGGAACGTTATTGATACTTACCTCGGCTGAATTTGATGAAAAAAACACCGTATTTTTAAGCAATTTGGAATTTGGTAAAAAGCATATGTATAGAGTATATACTGTTGTAGAAAAAATTTGTGGCTGTTAACTTTAAAAATTAATTGACTTAACAAACGGAGAAGTCTTTGCTGAAATTCGAAGAAGAAAGGATAACTTTTAAACATGCTTAAGTTCGTATTACGTTTGTTCCTCCTTTTTCTTTTCGTGATACATACTCAACTAACAATGGCAGAGGAAAAGAAAACAGACTATCGATTTGAGTTCCCGTATATTATTGCAAATTATACCTTAACAGAAGATTTGCTTTTAAAAATGGAACAAATTAATAAAGAAGAGTGTGAAAGTTCACCATCAGAATCAAAAGTATCCGATACCGAAAAAGAACCTGATATTGAAATTGAACACGACAACAGTATTGAAGGATTCGTAGCTTCTATTTCTAATCAACCAAAATTAATGAATATTTTAAGAAAAAATAATATAACACCTAAAGATTTTGCTATAGGAACCATCGCCCTTCAAGCAACATTAACAATGCTTTTAGCTCCTCTTGAACTTCTTAAAAAAGAGGGGATTTCTTTTGATGAAAAAAATACTGTAGTTTCAAACAATTTAGAGTTTGGTAAAAAATATACGTATAGAATACTTGCTATTTTAAAAAGTCGTTGTAAATAGAATTCGTGCTATTTTAGATAATTAATTAGTTTTGCAAACGCCGGCAAATATCATCTAATTGTTCTAATGAAGAGTAGCGTATTTTTAAATCACCACCTTTTTTGCCATGCCGAATAGTCACTTTCATTCCGATCACGTCTGCAAGTAATTTTTCTAAAGATTTTGTTTCTGTATCTTTCTCAACAGCAGTTCGTTTTTTGACTTTTGGATTTGCCTGTTCATACGCAAGTATTTCTGTTTGGCGCACAGAAAGCCCTTCGCGAATAATTTTTTCAGCTAAATCCTGTGGATTCTCAACAGTGATAAGACAACGTGCATGACCAGCGGAGAGTTGCCCATCGGTTAAGAATTGTTGTACTTTTGGTGGAAGTTTTAACAAACGAAGCGTATTAGCAACATGACTGCGACTTTTTCCAATAACTTGCGCTAAATCTGCCTGCGTATATCCATGTTCATTCAGCAAAATTTCATATCCCATTGCTTCTTCGATAGGATTAAGATCAGCACGTTGAACATTTTCAATAATTGCCAATTCCAAAGCCGTTTTATCATCTACATCGCGAACAATAACCGGTAATTTATTTAAATTGGCTCGCTGTGCAGCACGCCAGCGCCGTTCGCCAGCAATTAATTCAAACCGATGAGGATGATCACGTGATGGTCTTACAATAACAGGTTGAACAACACCGTGCTGGCGAATTGATTGTGCTAAATTATCAAGTTCTGAATCGGTAAAATGGCGTCGCGGATTATGTGGATTGCACGAAATAGATTCAAGTGGAACAAATCGTTCAGAAACAGAAGAAACTGTATTGGACTCTGTAAATTTGTCAGTATTTGATGAACGTGTAAGATCGCTGTTTAAACTGATATCCCCAATTAATGCCGCTAATCCACGACCCAGTCTTTTTTTTGATTGATCATCATTCATAATTTTGCTCTTTAAATTTTTAGTTTATTTTTTTAAGCAGCAGCACGTGCTTGTTTTTCACGTTGAATCATTTCTGATGCTAGACGCAAATAAGCTTGGCTCCCAGCACATTTGAGATCATAAAGCAATACAGGTTTTCCAAAAGAGGGCGCTTCTGATACTCTTACATTTCGTGGAATAACAGTGCGATAAACCTTATCTCCCATAAAAGAACGTACATCTTCAACAACTTGATTTGAAAGATTATTACGTCCATCATACATTGTTAGAACAATACCTTGGATTTCTAAAGATGGATTAAGTACGGATCGCACTTGTTTTACTGTTTCAAGTAATTGACTTAAACCTTCAAGTGCTAAAAATTCACACTGCATAGGCACTAAAACAGAATCCGCAGCCCCCATAGCATTAAGTGTTAAAAGATTAAGGGAGGGGGGACAATCAATTAAAATATAATTGAATTTTTTTTCCATTTCCGGATCATCATAGAGTGCTTTACGTAAGCGTTGTATGCGATCTTGTGATGAAGAAATTTCCATTTCCACACCTAAGAGATCAAGTGTAGAGGGAACTATATAAAGATTGGGTACTGCTGTTTTTAAAGCCGCCTGTGTAATTGAAACTCCCGAAACTAAAACATCATAAGAAGACAAAGGACGGTTATTACGATCAATCCCTAAACCTGTACTAGCATTACCTTGTGGATCAACATCCATAATAAGGACATTTTCACCTATAGCCGCTAAAGCTGTTGCAAGATTAATTGCTGTGGTTGTTTTTCCGACTCCACCCTTTTGGTTTGCAATAGCGATAATTCGTGTTTCGCTCATTTTGCTCTACCCTCTATATGATCGAATATGAGAAATTTCCAAAATAACAGAATTTTCATCAACTTTACTTTTATGTTTTAACAGATCAAAGTGCCAATTGGCAGAGGCATTTTTTATTTCTGTAGCGTAATCCCGACCTTTTTGCAAAAGAGCGATTGTTTTTTCTGTTAATAAAGGAAAAATAAGTTGTAGAAGACTATTGAGCGGCGCTAATCCCCGTGCCGTTATAATATCAGATACGGGAATTTTTTGATATACATCTTCAATTCTAGCGTGATAAACCGTTGCTGGAAGATTAAGTTGAGAAATAACTGTTCGCAAAAAAGCAACTTTTTTCCCATTACTTTCAACAAGATTAATATGTCCTACTTTTTTTTCTTTCAAAAAGATAGCAATCACAATTGCAGGAAAACCTCCTCCTGATCCTAAATCACACCAATGTAAAGAATGAGCATACAAAGGAAAAATTTGTGCTGAATCTAGAATATGCCGTGTCCATAGATCTGGTATTGTTGTAGCAGATATCAAATTAATATGTGCATTCCATTGAAGTATTAAAGACTCAAACTGAATTAAATTTTCCATCGTTTCACGTGAAACAGAAGGAACAATATTTAATAATTGTTGATATTTTTTTTCTGTAGAAAAATCCATTAAGCTGTTTTAGCCTTTTCACGTCGTTGACGTTGAATATATGTAATAATAAGCGATAACGCGGCGGGTGTCATGCCATCAATTTTTTGTGCATCAGCAATTGAACGCGGCGACACTTCTTGAATTTTTGATTTAAGTTCATTTGAAAGACCTGAAATTGCCTGAATATCAAGAGAAGAAGGAATTTCTAAACGCTCATCTCTCTGAAGAGAAGCAATATCTTGTGCTTGTTTATCTAAATAAACCGCATATTGTGCCTCAATTTCTAAAGATTCTGCTGTTTTAGAATCAACCGTTTGTAATTGTGGCCAAAAATCTGAAAGACGCTCTAAAGTCATATGAGGATACGCAAGAAAATCATAAGCGGAACGCCGAATTCCATCATGATTAACGTGTAATCCATGAGCAGAAGCTTCATTGGGTGTTAAAAAAAGATTTTGACATATTGATCGTGCTTGATCAAGGAGTTCTTGTTTTTTCTGATAACATTCCCAACGTATTTCACTCACAATACCCCATTTTTGTGCCAAAGGTGTTAAACGCGTATCAGCATTATCAGATCGTAAAGATAAACGAAATTCAGCACGTGATGTAAACATCCTATAAGGTTCACAAACACCACGTGAAACCAAATCATCAACCATAACACCAATATAAGCGGTAGAACGACTTATAAGTATTTCATCTAATTTACCTACTTTACGTGCCGCATTTAACCCAGCTAAAAGTCCTTGTGCTGCTGCTTCCTCATATCCTGTTGTACCATTAATTTGGCCTGCTAAAAACAAACCCGGTAAAGAACGTAATTCTAAGCTTCTCGTTAATTGTTGTGGATTAACAAAATCATATTCAATAGCATAACCAGGTTGCAAAACTACAGCATTTTCCAACCCTTCAATGGTTTTCAATAGAGAAATTTGTACATCTTCAGGAAGAGAAGTAGAAAGACCATTTGGATAAACAGTATCATCATTTAATCCTTCTGGTTCTAGAAAGATCTGATGTCCATCACGTTCTCCAAATTTCACAATTTTATCTTCAACAGAAGGACAATAACGTGGTCCTAACCCTTCAATATTTCCAGAATATAAAGCAGAACGATAAATATTCTCGCGAATAATTTGATGTGTTTTCTCATTTGTACGTGTTATTGCACATTCAATTTGTGGTTGTTCAATTTTCTCTGTTAAAAGAGAAAAGGGAATGGGATTTTCATCTGCTTGTTGTTTTGGAAGATGATCCCAAGCAATTGTTTTTTTACTCAAACGAGCAGGGGTTCCTGTTTTTAATCGACCAAATTTTATATGATAATTTTTTAAACGTTTAGCAAGTTGCACACTTGACTGATCTCCCATACGTCCAGCAGCCCATGTTTTATCACCAATATGAATAAAGCCATTTAAAAATGTCCCTGTTGTTAAAACAACAGCACCAGATAAAATTGTTCCTTGTTTTTTTAAAATAACACCTGATACACAATTATCTTTAACGACCAGATCAATAACTTCATCCTCAATAAGAGTAAGATTTTCTTGTTCTTTTAATAATTTTTGAATTGCTTTTTTATAAAGTTGTCGATCCGCTTGCGTCCGTGGTCCTCTTACTGCCGGTCCTTTACGTCTATTAAGTAGTCTAAACTGAATTCCAGCAGCATCTGCTGCTCTTCCCATGAGACCATCTAATGCATCTATTTCACGAACTAGATGCCCTTTTCCAAGACCACCAATAGCAGGATTACACGACATTGTTCCCAGTGCTGATATTTTATGTGTAACAAGCGCTGTTTTGGCTCCTACACGCGCTGAAGCTGAAGCCGCTTCACAGCCAGCATGACCACCACCAACAATAACAACATCATATGATTGCATTTAATTCATTCCGTAGAAAATATTCTAAGGTTTCACGTGAAACAGTATATAAATTACATAATCTTTATAATCTGTCTATTAAATAATCAATGTTTCACGTGAATCATTATTTACCAACACAAAACTCTGAAAAAATAATATCAAGCAAATCTTCAACATCAATATCTCCTGTAATTTTTCCAATAAAATCACTTGCACAACGGAGATGTTCTGCACGTAAACTGAGATCAAGAGAATGATAATTAAGAGAATATTCAATCTCTTTAACAGCCTCCTTTAATAATTGAAGTTGTCTTTTACGCGCCGGAACAATATTTCCAATTTCAGAAGCACGATGATGACAAAATGATTCAAGTTCTTTGATAAAATAATCAAAATTTAAACCAGTTAATGCGGAAAATTGTATAGACCAATGCTGATCATTTTTTTCATAAAGATCAAGCTTATTGCCAACACACCATATTTCAGCCGATGTTTCTGGTAAATCAACTTGCTCAGGATTTCCTATATCATAAACCAAAATAACTAAATCAGCTTCCCTAACATGCTGTTTAGCAACTTCTATTCCCATTTGTTCTATTTTATTTTCTGTTTTTCTAAAACCAGCAGTATCCGTTAAAAAAATAGGTAAACCACCAAGAATAATTCTCATTTCTAAAGCATCACGGGTTGTTCCTGCTTCTTCCGTTACAATAGCAACAGATCTTCCTGAAAGACGATTCATAATGCTTGATTTTCCAGAATTTGGAGCACCAGCAATAACAATTTTTAATCCATCACGTAAAATACTCGCACGCTCTCCTTCAATAATATATTCACGAATAGAAGTACAAAGATCCTCAACATCTTTCCAAACTTTATCAGATATTGCGTTGGGAATATCTGCTTCATCAACAAAATCAAGTTCTGCCTCAATAAAAGCACGCGCCTTCATAAGCTTATGACGCCAATCACGATAAAGCGTCGTTAAATGTCCACTTGTACCCATAACAGCTAAACGCCGTTGGCTTTCCGTTTCTGCTTCTATTAAATCAGCAAGACCTTCTGCTTGAACAAGATCTAATTTTCCTTCCATAAAAGCACGACGTGAAAATTCACCTGCTTCTGCAATACGGCATCCAGAAAATGTCGACAATTCATCGAGAAAACGACTAACAACGGCTTTTCCTCCATGTAAATGGAATTCTGCACAATCTTCCCCCGTAAAACTATGAGGAGCAGGAAAAAAAACAGTTAAACCAGAATCTAAAAAGCTCCCATCACGAGCAGTAAGATTTCCATAATGCATAAAACGTGCTTTAGGTAAACGACCACAAAGCGTTTTAACTATATCCACAACATGAGGACCAGAAAGCCTAATGACTGCAACCCCTGAAGGTAACAATCCACTCGAAACAGCAAAGATTGTATCCACAGGTTTTATCCTAATAAAAACTTTAATGACTCTACGTATTCATTGAATCAAAAAATTCACTATTGTTTTTTGTTTGCTTTAATTTATCAATCAAAAATTCAATTGCATCTGTTACATTCATAGATGCTAAAATACGACGAAGAACAAAAATTTTGTGTAAATCTTGTCGTTCTACCAAAAGTTCTTCCTTACGCGTTCCTGACTTTAAAATATCCATAGCAGGGAAAATACGCTTATCAGCAACTTTTCTATCAAGAACAATTTCAGAATTACCTGTTCCTTTAAATTCTTCAAAAATAACCTCATCCATACGACTTCCTGTATCAATCAAAGCCGTTGCAATAATGGTTAAAGATCCACCTTCTTCAATATTACGTGCTGCACCAAAAAAACGTTTTGGACGCTGGAGAGCATTTGCATCCACACCACCTGTTAAAACTTTCCCCGAAGAAGGAACAACTGTATTATATGCACGTCCAAGACGTGTAATAGAATCAAGAAGAATAACAACATCGCGTCCATATTCAACGAGGCGTTTGGCTTTTTCAATGACCATTTCTGCTACTTGTACGTGACGTATTGCAGGTTCATCAAAAGTAGAAGAAACCACTTCTCCTTTTACTGAACGCTGCATATCTGTAACTTCTTCTGGTCGTTCATCAATTAAAAGAACAATGAGATAACATTCAGGATGATTAGTGGTAATAGAATGAGCAATATTTTGAAGTAAAACTGTTTTTCCTGTCCGAGGAGGAGCAACAATTAACCCTCTTTGTCCTTTTCCCAATGGAGATATCAAATCAATCACGCGTGATGACATATCTTTCTCTGTAGGATCTTGTATTTCCATTTGGAAACGCTCATTTGAATAAAGAGGAGTAAGATTATCAAAGTGAATTTTATAACGAATCTTTTCAGTTTTTTCAAAATTAATTGTATTAATTTTAAGGAGAGCAAAATAACGTTCTCCCTCTTTTGGACTACGTATAGGACCTTCAATGGTATCGCCTGTTTTTAAAGAAAATGACTGTATTTGTGCTGGTGAAAGATAAATATCATCGGGACCAGGAAGATAATTAGCGTCAGCAGATCTCAAAAAACCAAATCCGTCTTGTAAAACTTCAACAACACCCTCTCCTATAATTTCTACATCTTGTAGAGCAAGTTTTTTCAAGATAGCAAACATTAATTCTTGTTTGCGCATAAGAGAGGCATTCTCAACTTCTAATGTTTCAGCAAAAGAAACAAGTTCAACGGGATTTTTGCTTTTAAGTTCTTGTAGTTTCATTTTTTGCATGAAATATGCTCTTTGTAATTAAGGAGAAGATTATCTTAAATAATTTATGGAAATTTATGAACGAAATATTCTTAAGAAGAAAAATATTTTACACTCAATTTTTTTAATCTGCAAGTACCATTTATATGAAATTTATCCCTGTAATATTAAGTAATTATATGAAAAAATTGAAAAAATATAAATAGTGTTTAATTTATTTTATAACAAAAATATGAGTTAGAGTTATAGCATTAATTAAATGCTATTCAAAAGTATTTTTTACAGAAATTTATATTAATAAATTTATATTAAAGAAGGGATTCTTCTTATTTATAACTGTGTTTAGTGTGGATTATTATTTATCCCCAATTTTATCCACAAAAGGGACTAAAAAAAAGAATAAAAATAACACTATCTTAAAGATATTATCCCCTCTTTTTTATAAGAGGTATAAAATTATCACAAGCATTTAATTTGTGTATAAAAACGAAGAATTTTTCCTAAATTTTAGTTTTATAAAAAACGGTAAGGATATATACACATATCTTAACAAGGAGTTAAAATTTCTGTGACAAAAGAAAAAAAAATCTTTCATTTACACATGCTTTCTGATGCAACGGGAGAAACGTTAATCTCTGTTGGGAGAGCTGTAGCATCGCAGTATACAATGAGTCAGGTAACAGAGCATATCTATCCTATGATTCGTAATGAAATACAGTTACAAAAAGCTCTTGATGAAATACAACAAGAGCCAGGTATTGTTCTCTACACAATGATTGATGAAGAATTTAAACTTCTCCTTCAAAAAAAGTGTAAAAAAATAAAAGTTCCCTGTATTGATATATTGCATCCTGTTTTAAATGCTTTTCAGTCTTACCTTGGAATGCCAACACATTTACGTGCGAGCGCACAACATGATCTTAATGCAGATTATTTTCGCCGTATTGAAGCACTGGATTTTACAATAGAGCATGATGATGGACAGTCTTCCAGTAGCTTATCCGAAGCAGATGTGATCCTTGTTGGAATTTCAAGAACCTCTAAAACGCCAACAAGTATCTATTTAGCAAATCGCGGAATAAAAACGGCTAATGTTCCTCTTATTCCTAATATTGATTTGCCAGAATCCCTTTTAGAGGCAAAAAATTCTTTAATTATTGGTTTAATTGCTTCAGCTGAAAGAATCTCACATATTCGTCAAAATCGAGATTTGGGAGAAGGTTTTGCTCTTGATAGTTATACAAATCGTATCAACATAGCTGAAGAATTAATCTATGCAAAACGCATTTGCGAACGTTTTGGTTGGCCTATTATTGATGTCACAAGACGCTCTATTGAAGAAACTGCTGCTGCAATATTTGAACTTTTATCACGATTTCGTGAAGGAAAATGAGAGAAAATTCTCATGAACGCAGATACGTTAATATTAGCATCTCTTAGTTTTTATCGTGCAAAATTATTAAAAAAAGCAGGTTTAAATTTTTTCATTGAAGGAGCTTCTTTTGATGAAAGAGAAGTAGAAAAAAAAGCAAAAGAAAAAACATCTAAAGAACTCAGCTGTTTTCTTGCGAGTGCAAAAGCAAAAAATGTTTCAGATCGTTTTCCTGATGCTTTCGTTATTGGTTGTGATCAAGTGCTTGATTTGGAAGGTAAAGTTTTTCACAAAGCAACAAATATTAAGGAAGCACATCAACGTTTATGTGAGTTATCAGGAAAAACCCATTCTCTTCATAGTGCGGTAGCTTTATTTAAAAATGGTCAAAAAATTTGGGTTGAAGCTTTTAGTGCACATATGTCCGTCCGTTTGCTCTCGTCAGAATTTATTGAACATTATTTAGCACGCGTAGGAAAAGATGTTCTAAACAGCGTGGGAGTATATCAAATTGAAGGGGAAGGGATTCATCTCTTTGAAAAAATTGAAGGAGATTTTTTTACCATTGTTGGTTTACCTTTGCTGCCTCTACTCATAAAACTGCGTCATTTAGGAATTATTGATGGTTGACTTAACAATAAAAAAAATAAATTATCCGCGTGCTTTTGTTGTTGGTTCTCCAATTCATCATTCAAAATCGCCTAAAATTCACAATTTTTGGCTTAAACAATATGGTTTACAAGGAGAATATCTTGCACAAGAAGTAACATCTGAAAAATTCAGTCATTTTATTGCATCTTTACAAAAAATAGGTTTTTGTGGAGGAAATGTTACTTTGCCTTATAAACAGGAAGCTTTTCGTTTAGCAGATTATAAAGATGAGAGAGCAACAATGATTGGTGCTGTTAATACACTTTGGTATGAAGGAGATAAGCTTTGTGCCACGAATAGCGATGCCTATGGTTTTAGCGCTAATCTTGATGATTTTGCATCTGATTGGGGAGGAGAAACAGCTCTTGTTTTTGGAGCAGGTGGTGCCGCACGCGCTATCATATATGCCTTAGAAAAACGCGGATTTGAACAGATTTATTTGATTAACCGTACAAAACAACGCGCTGATAATTTAGCTCAGCATTTTGGAAAATACATTAAAGTTTACGATTGGCATAAAATCCATGAAATACTTCATCAAGCTGATTTGATTGTTAATACAACCTCTATTGGCATAAAAAATCCAGAAGAAAAAAGTGATTCTTTTTTTTGCGATTTTCATAAAGCAAAAAAAACGGCGTTAGTAACAGATATTATTTATACACCATTAATAACTCCTTTTTTACAACAGGCAAAAGCTTGTGATCTCAAGACGGTTGATGGACTTGGGATGCTTCTACATCAGGCTGTTATAGGGTTTGAACAGTGGTTTGGAATAAGACCACAGGTAACAAAAACATTACGGACAGCTATTTTAGAGGATATGAGTGAAAAGAAAGAATGAAGATCATAGGATTAACGGGATCAATTGCTATGGGAAAATCAACAGTTGCTGATTTTTTCAAGCAAGCGGGTATATCTGTTTTTAGTGCTGATGAAGCAGTACAACGGCTTTATAAAAGTGAGCCAGTTTTGTCATTCATAGAGAGTATTTTTCCTGGTGTTGTTGAAAAAGGTGAAGTTAACCGTTTGAAACTTTCTGAAATTTTGATTGATGATAAGGAAAAATTACAAACATTAGAAAAAATAATTCATCCTTTGGTGCAAGAAAAAGAAAGGGAATTTATTGATATAGCGCGTAAACAAGGGAAAAAATTAGTTATTCTTGATATTCCACTTCTGTTTGAAAAAAATGGTGAAAGTCGTGTGGATAGCGTTATTGTTGTTTCTGCTCCACCAGAAATACAAAAAGAACGTGTAATGATTCGCCAAGGTATGAATGAGAAAAAATTTGCCTTTATCAATGCTCGACAAATGCCGGATGAAAAAAAACGAGAACGTGCTGATTTTATTATTTATACAGGGAAAGATTTAGAGAATACACGTCAACAGGTTTTTGATGTGATAAAAAAACTAAAGAATTGAAGTCATGCGGGAAATTATTTTTGATACAGAAACAACAGGTTTAGATAAAGAAAAAGATCGCATAATCGAAATTGGTTGTGTAGAAATGGTTGATCGTTATCTTACGGGGCGACAATTTCATGTTTATTTAAACCCTGAAGGCGTTATTATTCCTGATGAAGTTGTAGCAATTCACGGATTAACCAATGAACGCCTAAAAAACGAGAAAAGTTTTAGTGATATTGTTGATGAATTTCTGGAATTTATCAAAGGTGCGACAATGATTGCGCATAATGCGAGTTTTGATATTGGTTTTATTAACGCAGAATTAAAACGCGTCAACAAACCGCTTATCAGTGTTGATAATATTCTTGATACATTGGCTATGGCACGGCGTAAATTCCCTATGGGTCCTAATTCTCTTGATATTTTATGCAAACGTTTTGGAATTGATAACAGCCATCGTGTTCTTCATGGTGCTTTGCTTGATGCAGAGATTTTAGCCGATGTTTATATTGAACTGATCGGTGGAAAGCAAGGTGTATTGGGTTTTGATAACAGAAGGGGACTTGAACATATCCAGAATGATAAAGATACATCTTATGCAGTTAAAATTCGCCCACAGGCTTTACCTTCAAGATTGAGTCCGCAAGAAAAAAGGTTGCACGCTGATTTTATCAACAAGATAGGTGAAAAAGCTCTGTGGAATAACTTTAAAATTCATGAATAACATCATTTTTTCTCTAAAAAAATCACTATTTAAATTAAAGAATATGGATGTCAAAAAAATGGTCGTTGTGGGGAGGGGAACACCACAACGACCCTGTCGCTACATCGTACCTCAGCTATCATAGGAGGAGCAAAATGAAAGCTATTAATCCTGTAACAGCAAAGAAAAGCTCTAGGTACTTAATATAAAGTGCAACGACTTCATGTGTTATGAAAAGAAAAAATGGCTTTTTAGAGGCAAAATGAAAAAATAAAAATAAAAGTGAAAAAAAATATATACAGGTAATTTGTTTTTTAGCTGAAATGGAGAAATAGAATTGTCATGAAAGCAACAGATCATCTTTTTTTGGTTGACGGATCAGGCTATGTTTTTCGTGCTTATTATGCTTTGCCGCCTTTAAAACGTAAAAAGGATGGACTTCCTGTAGGAGCAGTAGCTGGTTTTTGCAATATGTTATGGAAATTACTTTGTGATGCTCGTAATACAGCTACTGGTATTGTTCCAACACATTTTGCTGTTATTTTTGATTATTCATCTGATACTTTTCGGAAACAAATTTATCCTGAATATAAAGCGAATCGCGCTGAACCTCCTGAAGATCTAATTCCTCAATTTGCGCTAATACGCCAAGCAACGAAGGCTTTTAATTTGCCTTGTATTGAAAAGGAAGGCTTTGAAGCGGATGATTTGATTGCTACCTATGCAAAATTGGCAACAAAGGTTGGGGCAAAAACAACCATTATTTCTTCTGATAAGGATCTTATGCAACTCGTAAATACGCATGTATCTTTGTATGATGGAATGAAAGACAAACATATAGGTATCTCAGAAGTTGTAGAAAAATGGGGTGTTGCGCCTGAAAAAATGATTGATTTACAAGCATTAATTGGAGATTCAACAGATAATGTACCAGGTATTCCAGGTATTGGTCCCAAAACTGCAGCTCAGTTGTTAGATCAGTTTGATTCTCTTGATCTTTTATTGCAAAACGTAACAGAAATTAAACAAACAAAACGACGCGAAAACATTCAAGCTTATAGAGAACAAGTTAAAATTTCTCGTGAACTTGTTAGGCTTAAAACAGATGTTCCTATAGATAATGATTTAGATGATTTTGTTTTGGAGCCACAAGATGGTCCACGTTTAATTGCTTTTTTGAAAGCGATGGAATTTTCAACATTAACGCGTCGCGTGGCAGAGGCAACGTCATGCGATGCAGCTGTTATTGATGCCCTTGATATAGATGTTGAATGGGAAAAACTGAGCCACAGGCATGATTCTGATATCAATAATACTGAGCGCGCATCTCTTCATAATTTTTCTGAAAATTCTCCACAAGTTTTTGCACAAAAACGTAAAGATCAAGCGCTGACTCAAAAAATTACAAGAGATGCTTATACAACAATTCTTGATGAGGAAATTTTAAAAGATTGGTTATCACAAACACAAGAGCAGGGTTTTTTCGCTTTTAATACTGAAACAACATCTCTTGATCCGATGCAAGCAAAGCTTGTTGGTTTTTCACTCGCATTACAGCCAGAAAAAGCAGCTTATATACCTCTTGAACATTTTGATGAAGGAGAAGAGGACCTTTTGAGGGGCGGGCGCATTGCCTCGCAGATTGAGACCCGAAAAGCTTTAGCACTTTTAAAACCGATATTAGAAGATTCATCGGTGTTAAAAATTGGCCAGAATATAAAATATGATTGGTTGGTGATGAAGCAATACGACATTATGATAAGCTCTTTTGATGATACCATGCTTTTATCATATGCTTTTGATGCTGGAACATTAACCCATAATATGGATGATTTATCTGAACGTTGGCTTGAGCATAAACCAATTTCCTATAAAGATTTAACGCATAACGGAAAAAAAATTACTTCTTTTGCACAAGTAGATTTAAAACAAGCAACCCTTTATGCGGCGGAACATGCTGATATAACGCTACGCCTTTGGCAAGTATTAAAACCGCAACTTGTTGCTCGTGGAATGACAAAAATTTATGAGCGTCTTGATCGACCCCTTGTAGAAGTTCTTGCAAAAATGGAAGAACGTGGGATTCTTATTGATCGGCAGATTTTATTGCGTCTTTCAGGAGAATTGGCACAAGCTGCTTTGATTTTAGAAGAGGAAATTTACAAACAAGCTGATGAAAAGTTTAATCTTTCTTCGCCAAAGCAATTAGGGGATATCCTTTTTGGCAAAATGGGATTACCTGGAGGCGCTAAAACTAAGGGTGGACAATGGTCAACTTCTGCACAGACCTTAGAAGAGTTGGCTGCTGAAGGTCATGTTTTGCCGCGTAAAATTATTGAGTGGCGTCAACTTGCAAAGCTAAAATCTACCTATACAGATGCCTTGCCTTCTTATATTTTTTCAAAAACAGGGCGAGTTCACACGAATTATTCTTTGGCAATAACATCAACAGGGCGGTTATCATCATCAGAGCCAAATTTGCAAAATATTCCAGTGCGGACTGCTGAAGGGCGTAAAATTCGAACAGCTTTTATTGCTCCCAAAGGACATGTGTTACTTTCTGCTGATTATAGTCAGATTGAATTGCGCATTCTTGCACATATTGCGGATATAAAAGCATTAAAAGAAGCTTTTGCTAAAGGGCATGATATTCACGCTATAACGGCATCACAAATGTTTGGCGTTGCGATAGAAGGAATGCATTCAGATATACGACGGCGTGCAAAAGCGATTAATTTTGGTATTATTTATGGTATTTCAGCTTTTGGATTAGCCAATCAATTGGGAATTTCACGCCAAGAAGCGGGTCGTTATATTCAACTGTATTTTGAAAGATTTCCAGGAATTAAAGATTATATGGAGAAGACCAAAATCTTTGCACGTGAAAATGGTTATGTAGAAACAATTTTTGGACGTCGTATCCATTATCCAGAAATAAAAGCAAAGAATGTAAAAATTCGTTCTCTTAATGAGCGAGCAGCTATCAATGCTCCAATTCAAGGTTCTGCAGCTGATATTATTCGCCGCGCTATGATACATATGGAAGATGCTTTAAAAGAAGAAAAACTATCAGCAAAAATGTTGCTGCAAGTGCATGATGAACTGATTTTTGAAGTAACAGAAGAAGAAAGTAAAAGAACCATGGCTGTTGTTAAAAATGTTATGGAAAATGCTACAATGCCGGTTTTATCTTTATCTGTACCGCTTGAAGTAAAAGTCATGACGGCTCAAAATTGGGATGAAGCACATTAATTTTTTTATTTATTTTTAAGAATGTTGATTGCGTTGGAAAGATTAAGATAGGCTTTGATAGGCAAATGATCTGAAGCAATGCGTGCAAGCGGTGAATGATGATTTTCAATACTTGTTACCAATTGGTGTGGAAAAGAAAAAACTCTATCAAGGGCTAAAAAAGGAAAGCGAGAGGGAAAACTTGGTACAACTTCAAAAGTGCTATCAAAATAGGGGAAAAAATGATTTAAAGATGAGCCTTTTCCCATCCGCCATTCATTAAAATCTCCTATGAGGAGTGTAGGCATAAGGGAGCGTTTTTGGAAAATTTCAAGGAGCATTTTTGTTTGTTGTTTACGAGAGTAACGTAATAAGCCAAAATGAGCCGCAATAATACGAATAGGGCCTGCTGCCATTTCCAACTCTACAATTACAGCCCCACGTGGTTCAATACCAGGAAGAGTGACTTGTAAAGTATCACGTACATATCCCTTTCGCAAAAAGAGAGCATTCCCATGCCAACCATGTCCATGAGGTGACATAGTATTAAGAGGTACAGGAATCAAACCGGTTTCAGCTTTTAATAGCTGAAGATTAATCAAACCGATGCGTTCTCCAAAACGTCTATCTGCTTCTTGAAGAGCAAGGATATCAACTTGTAATTCAGTAATAACACGGACAATTCTTGTAGGATTAAAAATTTTATCAACACCTACACATTTATGCACATTATAGGAAGCAACGGTCAGATCATAATTACTATTTTTATTGATGATGTTTGATTGATGATGAGAACGGCTGTGAATTGCATTTAAAAAGGAGCTATGGAGTTTTTGTTGGATAAAACCGGTAAACCAAGGAAATTTTTGCTTATAGGGTATTTTTGTCATTTTGCGAAAAGAATAGTCCCTAAGAAACAAAGGGTAAAGACTTACACTAAAAACAAAAGAACCTTGTCTCTTTTAGAAACAAGGTTCTTTAATTAAGTTATGATTTTTGCAATCAATCACGGTTTGAGCCAAGAAATTGTAGCAAGAAGACAAACATATTGATGAAATCAAGATAAAGATTCAACGCGCCCATAATAACTTTACGTCCTCTGGTGTCGCTTTCATCTCCTTCATAATACATCAACTTAATGCTTTGGGTATCGTAGGCTGTCAAACCAGCAAAGATAAAAACACCAATTACAGAGATAGCAAATTGCAAAGCGCTTGATCCAAGAAAAATGTTCACAATCATGGAAAGAAACAAGCCGATCAATCCGATGAATAGGAATGAACCGATTGCTGTGAGATCACGCTTTGTTGTGTATCCATAAAGTGAAAGAGCTCCAAAAGTTGCGGCGGAAATGACAAAGGTTTGCACAACACTTTCTGTCGTATAGCGCAAAACGATTGAAGACAGTGAAAGACCAACCAGAGCAGCATAACCAAAAAAGAGGCTACGAGCAGCGTTTGTACTCAATGTATTAATTTTAAAACTGAGGAATAAAACTGCTATGAGTGGTGCAAACATAACAATGTAAGAGAATGGCGATGTATAAAATGTTACTCCAAATGATGTTAGATAAACACTGCTATTGATCTGAGCTGCTGCTTGGCCCATATCCGTTGTCGTTGCTAATGATACAATTGCATAAGCGGCAGCAGCTGTAATAAGCAAACCAATGGCCATTGTATTGTAGACACCCAACATATAGTCGCGTAATCCCTGATCAATTGATGCATCGGCATGAGAAGCAGGTGCCGAACGTAAATCTTTAAAATTAGCCATAATATAAAATCCTTTAGCATATGTTCCGTCAGGTACAGGGCTTTAAAAGTATCTCTGTCATTATACAGATAAGCTTGGCATAAGCTTTAATTTGGCAAATACAAAAAACCCTTAAGAATCACTGACAGAATTCCAGTATACCTGCTCTTATTATGGCGATTTATTTAAAAATTACAAGAGATTTATATAAGCAAGGAACCTTACAAATTGGTAAGGAAATGGTTCATTTTAATAAAAAATGTTTCCATTTTTCGCCATATTTTTACAAGATAATAAAGACTACACTCAAAAATTTTTATTATTCACAGAAACTATGTAATACAATCCTTTATAAAATATCCACTATTTTTGCGTTTATGAGAAGAGCGGCAACTATCATAACGCTATTTTTCAATCTTCAATATTGCACCTGTTTTGCACGGTTAGAAGAGCTATTGAATTGGATTTATATAACATATTGAGATATAATGATAAACTGTCTTTTTGTATGCTAGATAATATTCCGAATATCGTAAGATTCTCTGGTTGCAAATCTGTTTATATTACATAAATCAAGATTATTGACTTGCTTGTGTCTTGCAAGAGACATGGTTTTAATAAATTCAGCATGAACAGATTTCAAATAAAAGAGATTTAGGCTATTAAGGGCTTTTATTCAATATGAAAAACGGTAATTTATATTTATAATCAATAAGTTGATTTAAGAAGACACCATTGAAGATAGTTGAAAAAATGTTTTTTATTAAACAATATATAAACCAAAAAAGGAGAGTTTTTTAACGAAGCACTTAAGAAGGGCTCTGTAAAAAACAATACCTGTAAAAACTAAAAACATATGAAAAGCAAATGTTCTAAGCAAATAATAGAACTTTAAATGCTGTAAAATATTTTCTCTCTGAATTTGATAGAGGACATATGGATAAAAAATATTGATTTCTATTTGAGTTCATTTCTTTTGCATTGACCAAGTGTAGAAGTGTAAAGTTGAAAAATAAGATTTTATAATCTTATGAAAAGAAACACGAAAAACAATTAGCTGCAAGAATTATCCAAGAAAAATCAATTTATAATCAGGCTTATGATGGTCAATGATCTCTGTTTTCTAAGACAATGAGCATATCAATGAGAAGATGTATTGTTAGAATGATTTTTTGCTTTCATCCAAGCGCGCAATTCTTCAATAAGGATGGCAATAACACCGAGAGTGATAAAACTATCTGCAAGGTTGAAAATAGCAAAATAAAAAATATCATCAATATGAAAGAGTATATAATCAGTGACATGATGAAAGCGAATACGATCAATGAGATTGCCAATTGCTCCCCCAATAATAAGGATAAGGCCAAAGCGCATTAAAGACTTATTATATTCAGTATTTTTCCATAGCCATAGAAGGAAGATAATCACAATGATTGTGATGGCGATGATTACCCAGTGAGAAAAGGAAGAAAAAAACGAAAATGCAATGCCAGAATTACGCACATGATAAAGGGAAAGAAAAGGAATAAGCGAAATTTCTGTTCCTAAAGGCATATTGTGCATAACCCAGTATTTGACAGCTTGATCAAGTAGTACTGTAAAAGCCAAACCCAAGAGAAGAAAAGGGAGTGATTTAGGCGTCATATTTTTCCTCACATGGTTCCAGTATTAAATAGGGGCGACGGATTTCATAAAGCATAACAGCTGTTGCTACAGCTAGATTAAGCGAGTCTGCGCGTCCGCTTTGTGGAATACGCGCAAGTTTATCACACCGATTTGTAAGAAGATCTGATAATCCCTGTTTTTCATTCCCCATTAAAAGGATAATAGGGCCATTTTTGAAATCAAGTGTGCGATAATCCAGAGATCCTTTGAGATGTGTTCCAACGATCATACCTTTAAAGTGAGCAGACCAGTTTAAAAAGGCGCTTTCATCAAGACGATAAAGTGGCACAGAGAAAATAGATCCCATGGTTGCACGGACCGTTTCAGGCGAGAAAGGGTCTGTTGTTTCGCCAATTAAAATAACACCTTTAGCACCTACAGCATCAGCAGTTCGAATAATGGTACCAAGATTTCCAGGATCACGTACACGATCAAGCGCGATGTAAACATCTTTAATCTGTCCTTTTATCATTTCAAGAGAGTGCCATTTTTGCTTGAAAATACCAATAACTGTTTGTGGATTATCGCGTCGGGTAAGTGATTCCATAACCTTTTGTGAGGCTTTAATAACAAAACCACCGTTGGCTACAGCATGTGCGGCAGTATTTTCGATAGCAGCATTACCGATTTTACTTTTAGAAAAAATAAGCGTCTGTATTGTCCAGCCGAGATTGAGAGCATCAATGACCAATTTCAATCCTTCTGCCATGAAAAGACCTTCTCTATTACGGTTTTTCTTTTGGCTAAGTGCTTTAAGATCTTTTATGATGGGGTTGCTAAGAGAGGTAATTTCTTTCACTCTACCAGTTTTGGGTCTACACATATTCAAGCAATCCAACGGCTAAAAAGAGAAGTAGAAAGAGCACGTCCTGCAACTTCTTCACGCAAAATGAGTTCTCCTGATTCGACCGTACCACCAAGATTTACAAATGCATCACGCATTAAAGCATGAAGTGCAAAGAAGGAAGCACGAATAGAATAAGCTGTAAGGACAACAGAGAGCGGTTTATCAGAGAGAAGTTTACGACAATTTGTGATCATAGCGGGTAAATGATCAAACAGTTGCCAAATTTCACCATGGGGTCCACGCCCATAAGCAGGGGGATCAAGAAGAATCATATCATAGCTTTTCTTACGACGCAGTTCACGCTCGACAAATTTCATAGCATCATCGCAAATCCAGCGAATAGAATGATCTGGTAATCCTGCTTTTTCTTGATTAGCTTTTGCCCACGCAATGGCTTTTTTAGAAGCATCAACATGGGTAACATTCGCACCCGCTCGTGCCCCAATCAAAGAGGCAATACCTGTATAGCCAAAAAGATTCAACAATTTTATAGGACGTTCGGCTTTAACAATTTGTTTTTCCATAGAGCGCCAATGGGCATCTTGTTCAGGAAAAACCCCCACATGACGAAAGGAAGTAAAACGGCCTAGAAAAGGCAATCCATTCCAAGAAAGAGTCCATGTTTCATCAAGTGGCTTTTTAGGAAAATGCCAACGACCAACCCCTTCTTCATCACGGTTTCCTGTGAAAATAGCATCAACATCAGCCCATTGTTTTTGTGGTAAAGCGGGTTTCCATAGTGCTTGACCTTCTGGTCGAATAATGCGGTAAGCTCCATAACGTTCTAATTTTTGTCCATGACCAGAATCAATGAGAGCATAGTTTTCACTTACACCTGTTTCTAAAATAAGGGGCAACTTTTCCTGCGGATATCTATTGTTATGGGAGGAGGATTGAAAGCATTGTGCGGGCATGTTTTGTATCACGGTATATGAGGTATGAAAATATATTATAAAGTTCTTAAGTGTTTCGTAAAAGTGCAAAAGAGCTAAAGCCAATTAAAATATGTATAAAAAAGAAAAGAGCACCTTTAACTCTGTACTGAATATAAAATACAGAGAGAAGAGAAAAGATTTAATTAAAATACCATTACACCAGATTTGTGATAGACATTTTCAATTTCTCTATCTCGGCGTTACTTTTTTTGAGAGCTTTTTTGTATTTGTGATAGGAAAACCAACTGATCAGATTCCCTAATAAAATACCAAAACCAAAGAAAATAAAGAGCCATATAAAGAGGGGAGCATGATAAGTAAAACTTTCAGAATCTGCTCGAAAAGGATCAAGGGTTAACGGAACCATTTGACGATTAGCAACGATAAAAACAATCAAAAAAGCTGCAAGAATCACACCGATACTTGTTAGAAGAATACGTTTAATTATCATAAGTTTCTCACTGATTAAGACGGTCGCGTAAATCCTTGCCAGTTTTAAAAAAAGGAATCCACTTTTCTTCAACAGAAACAGCTTCACCTGTTCGTGGATTACGTCCATTACGGGCTGAACGGCTTTTTACAGAAAAAGCTCCAAATCCACGAAGTTCAACACGATTGCCATTTGCAAGTGCTGTTGAAATTTCCTCAAAAATAGCGTTTACAATATTCTCCACATCCCGTTGAAAAAGATGCGGGTTATGACGAGCGATAATTTGCACAAGCTCTGATTTTACCACAATAGCCTCACTTTCACACAAAAATTTTTTTGTAATTGTGCACTTCATACATATTACAATATATAAACGGATAAAAGCAAAATAAAACGAAGAAAAAACAAATTGCAAGAAACAAAATTTGAAAATACCTTCTATAAAGGTTATACAGATTAAAAATGCGGAGTATTTAAGAGATTAGGAGAGTATGTCCGTACACAATCATTATGAAGCCTTTTCGACGCAATCATCTTTCGGAGATGTTTTTAAAAAAGCATCCCGTCATTCGCGTCGCGTTAGCATATTAAAATTTTTTTTACCTCTCTTAGCGTTGATTTCAGCGCTGGTTTTTTGTTGGTTTACGTTTTTCTTGGTTCCCGTTACTTCTGATTCTATGCCTTTGAATAATGAAGAAAGTGGCGTGGTGAATTTGACGATGCTCAATCCAAAGTTAGAAGGGTATACGCGTGCTCATGAACCTTATTGGCTTAAAGCAGAAAAGGCATTTCAAGACCATACACACTCTGGAATGATTGGATTACAAAACATTACAGCTAAAGCATTTATGGGTCAACAAAGACAGGTTTTTCTTGCAGCACAAGGGGGGGTTTACGATAATATTAATGGTTTTTTACAGTTGGACAAGCCATTCACCATTACGACGAATGATGGGATGATGGCACAATTTATGTCAGCGAGTATTAATTTATCCGAGGGACAGTTAAAAACAGACCAACGTGTTAATATTCAGCAAGCCGGTTTGCATCTTGCCGCAAATGCATTACAAATTCGAGAAAAAGGAAAAAACATGTATTTCCATGGTGGTGTGCATTTAGTGCTTCAAAAGCAATGACGTAATATCAATTTGAATCTTCAAAGGATATTTATAAAGAGAAGTATGTGTATATACAAACAGAAGAATTGAAATAATGAAATCGTACAAAAGATGGATAGGTGTGACGTTAGCTTTTAGCATGGGAATGTTAGGAGGAGGAGCAATTTTAGGATATGCTGAAGTGGCTCATTTTGGAATAAGTTTATCAAGCGACAAAGAACCGGTAGAACTTCATGCAGATTCTTTGGAAATACGTGATAAAGAAGGGATAGCGCTTTTTAAAGGTGATGTTTCAGTGGTGCAAGGTGAACGTCTTTTAAGAACGGTAAAATTAGTTGTTTACTACGATAAAGCACATAAAGAAATTGATAAAAACAAGGAAGATACAAAGGCATCATCTGTTTCTTTATTTGGTTCGTCGAGTATACAAAAAATGGAAGCTTTAGGAAAAGTTTATATAAAAATTGCTACGCAAATTGCTACGGGTGATAAAGGCGTTTTTGATGGAAAGTCAAAAATAATGAGTTTGACAGGGAGTCATGTTGTGTTAACTGATGGTGACAATGTGGCCACGGGGTGCAAACTAACGGCAAATATGGAAAGCGGAAAGGCTTTTTTAGAAGGTTGTGAGACGCCTAAGAAAAAAGGTCGTGTTTCTATTATTTTAAAACAAAATCAAAAGAATGGCCATTAAGATTTCATGTTTGGAATCAAAAGAAAAAGACAGACCGATAGGTATAATCTTGAAAGTGAAGCTTCAAAAAATCCCTTAAAAGGGACCTTGATTGCCAGTAACTTGATTAAAATTTATCGAGGAAGACGAACTGTTAATGGTGTTTCTTTTGGCATTCGTACGGGAGAAGCCGTTGGCATTTTAGGTCCTAATGGGGCAGGTAAAACAACTTGTTTTTATATGGTTATGGGGCTCATAAAATCTGATGGAGGATCCATTAAAATTGATGGATTTGATATTACACATCTTCCGATGTATCGACGTGCACGTTTAGGTATTGGATATCTTCCACAGGAGGCTTCGATTTTTCGTGGTCTTTCAGTAGAAAATAACATTAAAGCTGTTTTAGAGGTCGTTGAAAAAGATCGCCTTAAACAACGTGAAGAATTAGATAGCCTTTTACATGAATTTAAAATTGATCATTTGCGTAAAATGTCTGCACTTTCGTTATCTGGAGGTGAACGTCGGCGACTTGAAATTGCGCGCGCTTTAGCTTCTCGTCCCCATTTTATGTTACTTGATGAACCATTTGCAGGAATTGATCCTATCGCTATTTTCGATATTCAACAACTTATTCGTCATTTAACTAGGCGTGGTATTGGTGTTTTAATAACGGATCATAATGTGCGTGAGACATTAGGGCTTGTCGATCGCGCTTATATTATTCATACAGGGCGGGTGTTAGTTCATGGTTGTCCTAATGATATTATCAACAACGTTGATGTACGCAGAATTTATTTGGGAAATCAATTTTCTCTTTGATTTTACAGCTTTCACGAGTTTCCATTTAAATTTAACCAAACATTATTACTGAAAATCTCCTTATTTATGCCAAAACTTCTTTTATGACTATAACCTTAATGTTGTTATTGAGCGGTGAAAAAGGCTTCATCATTAGAGGTTAATTTGTTGTTTTATAAGTTTAGCTTGCTCATGATTGTATTATAGAAAGATATCACTAGATTAACTTGATAATGAGTGATAAACGAAGCTCTTAATAAATGCGTGCATTATTGAAAGGTAAGAGATATTTATCATATTTTTTTCTGTCGAATCAAATAATATATCGATGATGCCGTTTTAGGTATTTTGATGGGAGCACCGGTTATATATTGCGGTTATTCAATAGGAGTTGTCGTATTTTATTGGTTTATATGGCCTATTTGAAAATAGGAGCTGGGCTACAGATATCAGGATAAATCTATAAATCTTTTAAACTAATCATTAAATCTCTAAAAACCTTTATATTCTTGTTATAAGGCGATGTTCAAGCTATACAATAATTTTCAAAGTAAAGGTCCATTTTGCTCAGTATGCTTTTCATCTTAATTTAAGGGCTCATTTTTAAAGAAAGAAAAACTCTGATGGCGAATTATACATCAACTCTTATGACAAGTTTAATAAATTTATGAATAATGACCTTTTCTAGAGTCGTAAGGAAATTAACTTTATGAACAACTTCATTTCTTTGGTTTCTCATGCCGTTAATGATGATCCGAATACTATTTATTGTTGTGATAGAAGTGATATGAGATGTATTGAGCCATCATCCATTATAAATTGAAAAGTAAAAACACATGCGATGTTGCGAAAAGTGAAAGAACATTAAGTATCTATACTGTTTATAGGTTTATTGATGAGCATTTTAGCGTGTAAGAGGAAAATTAAAGTATGAATTTGAGTGAGTTAATAGCACCGGAAGCGATCATTCCGGCTCTTAAGGCTAATTCGAAAAAACAGGTTCTGCAAATTTTAGCCGAAAAAGCTTCCAAGCTAACAGGTCTTAGTGAGCATGTGATTTTTGATGTTGTTTTACAGCGTGAGAAGCTTGGTTCAACGGGTTTGGGCGGAGGTATTGCAATTCCTCATGGAAAATTACCTGATATTAATCGGATCATTGGTATATTTGCACGTCTTGAAAGTCCTGTTGATTTTGAAGCTCTCGATGACGAACCTATAGATCTCGTTTTTCTCCTTTTAGCACCTGAAAATGCTGGTGCGGATCACTTAAAAGCTTTATCACAGATCGCACGTGTTTTGCGTCACACTGATGTTGTGCAAAAGTTGCGCAATACGCATAATGCTAATGCGCTTTATGCTTTACTGATTCAAACTTCAGAATCAAATGCAGCTTAGAAGATATTATGAGTGCATAAGTTGCAAGGTATACACCACGGAATGTAGAAAATAATATAATTTTTATCTTAAAAGACTGATAACAAAAGGTTATGTCATGCAATTTTGAGAAATCGTTTCTAAGCGAACTTTCTTTTTAAAGAGCAAGTAACAAAACGAAGTACTTGTTTTTTCTTGTTCTTGTATATTAAAGCATCTAAACATTATGCTTCGTGGATTCATTTATCCTGTTATACTGTAAAAAGCCATCATTTGAGGTGTGGAGAGATAAGGCATGTAAGTCTTCTTAATATATTAAATGCTTTTAGAATGTGTGGTAAATATTCTTAAGCAGGACTTGTCTGTAGAGCTTTTGGTTAAGTAAATCAAATAAGTAGGAAGACAAGAGTAGACTGCTCGACAAGAATCCAAACTTTTTCAGTCCAGATTGGATTAAGAATCTTCGTCCTTTGAAAGCGGGAAAGAAATCAACAGAAAAGTTTATTTATGCATCGAATTTTTCGTAAGTTGAGTTTGAGTGTTTAGGGATAATATTTTAATGCTCAAGAAAAAATAAGAGTGTATGCTCAGTATAGCAAGATATTGATTTATAAATATAATTAACTATTTTGCATGTTGGATGAGAGATGCGAATACTGTAAGATTCTCTCACTTCAAACCTGTTTATGTTGAATCAATCAAAACCATTTTCTTGCATGTTGTAAACGGAATTAGCGTGTGGATAAAAACTGTACAAGAAAGGGGTAAAAATGAAAGTTATAGCTTTAGGTTGGGTGAAACAGCTTTGTGCATGGGAAGATTTATTAAGATCCACTTTAATTGATTAAAATGTTGTTAAAAAATGATAAGGTTAGAATTGCTGTAGAAAAGGTTTTATATTTTTGTTGATAAATTACTTAGAAATAAGAGAAGGAAACTTTTCAAAAGAATTCTTAGGAAGTTTTTTATAACAGAAAGGAAAATGTCGTCTAACATATTAAAATAATATGATTAAGCTATTATAAGCTACTAAAATCATTTTAGAAATTAATAATTGGAGATAAAATATATAGGGAAATAAGATCAAAAGAAACAAAGTGGTATGTGATTATTGAGATAGAATCTGAATTCTTTATGTTTTATTATTAATATCTTGATAATATTTTATTATTTTTACAAGATATTTTGAAGATTGAGAAAAAGTGTTATCGGGACGATATTGAATACGAAGTATGAATGCACTATAATGGGTGAAAGATGGAGTATTTTGCGAACATAAATGTATTGAATGCATAAAGTCGAGGAGTGATATCCGTAAGGCGATTAAGCTTTTTTGCGGGGAGTACGGTGTGTATTTTCAAAATTTTGCATCAGATTGCTTGTGACATAAAGAGTATGGTTTATTTCTTAACAGAGTGATGGTATATTTTCATCTCGTTTTGAAGTTCTATAGCTTAAAGAAATCTTTTTTTATACAAAAACGAAATGAGTAGCGTAAAATGAAGATGTTATTTTTTAATGTGATTATTGAATAAGAAGTTTATGTTTTGGTAACGATTAAAAGGTCACAATGAAACGTAGAAATCTATTCTGGTTAGTGTGAAAATATTTCGCTTATTGAAGGAATTAAGACAATAACACATGAATATCGAGGAGTTTTTGTTGAATTTTTCCAATGAAGAGAATCTTGTTAGAGACTAAAGAAGTGAGCTAAATGAAGATGTTTGAAAAGACTGTTATTGCTGCATCTGTAATGGTTCTTGTTACAGCGGGCGTGGCATGTGCACAAACGCCAAGCCGTTTAAATCAATTTGAAGCGTGGGGAGCCTATTCTTATAAATCGCCCAAAAATACGATTTGCTATGTGTTATCGGTACCTTTGAAGGCTCTTCCAACGACAGTTAATCATGGTGATAATTTTTTCTTGGTTACCAAGCGTTCTCATTCACCTATTTCGTTTGAACCGCAGTTTATGGCTGGTTATACCCTTCAAGAAGGGTCGAGAGTGACAGTGACCATTGGAGGTAAGGACTTTGATTTTTTCACGAAAGATTCCTCAGCTTGGTTGGCTTCATCAGAGCTAGAAAAGCAGCTTGTTTCTGCTATGCGTGCAGGAAGCAATATGACAGTGAAAGCGATATCAAAACGAGGAACGCATACCACTTATACTTATTCCTTAAAAGGGATCACTGCTGCATTAAATGCAGCTCAAAAGTGCCATTAAGGTTTTGATAATTTCTAAAATAGTGATGTGAATTGGAAAGCAATGGCCATTTCCTATGACCTTAGACCAGTTGGTTCATGTTTTGCGCGAGAAACAGATAATGTGATCGTGAAGGAGAGTTCTAAGCTCTCTTTAATTGGTTTGTCGCAAAATGAGATGGTGCAGGCTTTAAAGACAGTTGGTGTACCAGAGCATCAAACGCGTATGCGTGTGCGTCAGCTTTGGCATTGGCTTTATGTGCGTGGCGTTTCAAATTTTGATGAGATGCTGAATATTTCTAAAGCAATGCAAGAAACACTTAAGTGTCATTTCTCCATTGCGCGCCCAGAAATTGTTGGAGAACAAATATCAAAAGATGGTACGCGTAAATGGCTCTTACGTTTTCCTGCACGTGGAGCTGGAAGGCCTGTTGAAATTGAAACGGTTTATATCCCTGAAGAAGGACGTGGTACTTTATGTCTTTCATCGCAAGTAGGGTGTACGTTAACTTGCTCTTTTTGCCATACGGGAACGCAGATGCTTGTTCGCAATCTGACTGCGGAAGAAATTTTGGCACAATTATTGGTTGCACGTGATTGTTTGGGTGATTTTCCTGATAAAAATAACCCTGATGGGGCAATAGTTCCCATTGAAGGTCGCAAAATTACCAATATTGTTATGATGGGGATGGGAGAACCTCTTTATAATTTTGAAGCTGTTAAAAAAGCTTTATTGATTGCTTCTGATGGTGACGGGCTTTCTTTATCAAAACGTCGGATTACGCTTTCAACCAGTGGGGTTGTTCCTGGAATTATCCGAACCGGAGAAGAAATTGGTGTTATGTTGGCGATTTCACTCCACGCAGTACACGATACATTAAGGGATATGCTTGTTCCCATTAATAAAAAATATCCGCTTGCTTTATTAATGGACGCTTGCCGTAATTATCCTGGTCTTTCCAATGCAAAACGAATCACTTTTGAATATGTTATGCTGAAAGATATCAATGATAGTTTAGATGATGCTAAGGGATTGATTAAGTTATTGAAAGGGATTCCTGCTAAGATCAATTTAATCCCTTTTAATCCGTGGCCAGGGAGCAATTATCAGTGTTCTGATTGGGAGCAAATCGAGCGTTTTGCTGATGTTGTTAATCAAGCGGGCTATGCTTCTCCTATTCGGATACCGCGTGGACGCGATATTTTAGCGGCATGTGGACAACTTAAATCAGCTTCAGAGCGTTTACGGAAATCTGAACGTTTGCGACTTGAAAATGCCATTGGTCATTAGTTAATACAACTTTCTGCGATATTAAAGCCTATGCTTTTTTTCAGTAAATCAGCATATAATAGCATGTGTGAGACAGAGATTAAGATGGATAAGTGCTAGACGAACAGTTTCAGCTTTTATATGCTCAATGGGGGAAAATATTGTATATAGTAGTCTGTTTGCGTAATCTCTAAAATGAGGAGGAAACCTCATTTAGAGGCAATATGAAGTCTTAAGGGTCTTAACTAATTTCCATATTATTACCATACCTTTTAATTCTATTTTATGACTTTTAAAAGCATCTACGGTAATATCTTTTAAAAAGTGGAGATTGTATATTGCCTCACTCTTTTGTTTATTACGTTCTTTAAAAAGATTTCGCTTTACACACGAAAACTCCCGATTCGCTTATAACGTACAAGGGAAAGATATTGTTTGATTCAAAATAAACAGGTTTAAAATGAGAGAATCCTACAATATTTTTGTTCTCATTTAAATTAAAAACGATAAATTACATTTATAAATCAATGTTTTGTAACTATAAGGAGATGGAGGGCAAAGATAGTAAAAGTACCAGCAATAAGCCAGTCGAGAAAGCGAATATAAAGAGGATTTTTATTGAGAATTTTGGTAAATTTATGCGCTGTAAAAACGATAGAAATTGTAATGGGAAAAGAAATAGGAATATAAGAGAGTCCTAAAAAGAGTAGCTTTTGTGTTGCCATAGGATCATCCGCATTGATAAATTGTGGTAAAAATGTGGCGTTAAAGAGTATAACTTTAGGATTTAAAAGATTGATTCCAATACCAGCAAGATAGTTACGTTTAGCGCTTTGAGATTTAGAAGATGTCTGTTCAAAGGAAAATGTCGGATTTCTCCGTAACGCTTGAAAGGAAAACCATAAAAGGTAAAAGGCGCCAACAATTTTTAGAAGAATAAAAGTGTGTGGTGCAGCAAAAATAAGCGCTGATAAGCCAAGTGCTACAGCGGTAACTTGAATGGCAAACCCTGTTGCACTACCCAAGGCGCACATAATTCCAGCTTTTTTGCTTTGTGTAATGGTTCGTCCTACAGAAAGCATCATATCAGGTCCTGGAATAAGTGCTAAAATCAACGATGCTAAAGCAAATTGTACAACAATAGACCACTCCGGTAGAAATGACACGTAAATCTCCTTTTATTTTTAAGCAGTATTCATTATTTACACTCTAAAGCGTTTTTATTTACCTTTTTTGCGTCTTTTTAATGTTGCTTAAAGAGAATTTATTTTTATACTTGTTGCATTGTTTTGATTTCTAGGTAGAAATAAAAGAGCAGCTCATATAGAACTTTGAAATGAAGAAGTGGCAAAATATTAGAAAAGTTGTTTTGGCTTATTCGGGGGGATTGGATACGTCAATTATTCTCAAATGGTTGCAAAGTACGCTAGGCATTGAAGTTGTAACTTTTACAGCGGATTTGGGGCAGGGGGAAGAGCTAGAATTTGCTCGTCGTAAAGCTGAAATGTTAGGTGTTAAAGAAATCTATATTGAAGATTTGCGTGAAGAATTTGTGCGTGATTTTGTTTTTCCGATGTTTCGAGCCAATACCGTTTATGAGGGGACTTACCTTTTAGGAACATCAATTGCACGCCCACTTATTTCAAAACGCCTTATTGAAATTGCTAAGGAAACGGGAGCAGATGCAATTGCTCATGGGGCAACGGGCAAAGGCAATGATCAGGTGCGCTTTGAGCTTTCCGCTTATGCTCTTAACCCTGATATAAAGATTATTGCTCCATGGCGTGATTGGGATTTTAAGAGTCGGACAGATCTGTTTGAATTTGCTCGTACACATCAAATTCCTGTAGAAAAGGATAAGCAAGGCGAAGCACCTTTTTCAGTGGATGCAAATTTATTGCATTCTTCATCAGAAGGAAAGATTTTAGAAGATCCAGCACTTCCTGCTCCTGAATATGTCCATATGCGTACTCTTTCGGTAGAAGATGCTCCAGATCAAGCAACAAGAATCACTCTTGGCTTTAAAAAAGGTGATGCTGTTTCAATCAATGGAAAAAATTTATCTCCTGCAACTTTACTTGCAGAATTAAATCATTATGGGCGCGATAATGGTATTGGTCGGTTAGATTTAGTAGAAAATCGCTTTGTGGGTATGAAGTCGCGGGGTATTTATGAAACCCCAGGGGGGACCATTCTTTTAACGGCTCACAGAGCTATAGAATCTTTAACGCTAGATCGTGGTGCAGCTCATTTGAAAGATGAATTGATGCCACGTTATGCAGAACTCATTTATTATGGATTTTGGTTTTCGCCGGAACGTAAGATGCTGCAGGCAGCTATTGATTTATCTCAAGAACATGTTGAAGGTGAAGTCACGTTAAAACTCTATAAAGGAAACGTGATTGTTGAAGGGCGCCAAAGTAAAAAATCACTTTATTCGAGTGAGTTGGTAACTTTCGAGGATGATCAAGGTACTTATGATCAAAGAGATGCAACTGGTTTTATTAAATTAAATGCTTTACGTTTGCGTACATTAGCAATGCGTCATCAAGGCGATAAAGAAAAGAAATAGAAAGTTACGGTGACAAGTGTAATGTGGATTAGTGCTTTTGTATGAAATGCCTAGTTGAAGCATTTTTTCTGTTGGTTTTTACCGTTCTTTCGTTCAATATTAGAAGCTTATCTTTTGCGCTAATAAATATAATAAGCAAAACCCATGATAATAATAGCAATGAAGGCTTCGATAATCAAAACAAGTCAATTTTGCTTTATAATATTGAATGTTTTTGATTTTTATCAGAACAAAATATGTTTATAGCGAGGGCGGTTTTTGTATTGTGACTTAAGAGTATAAAGAAATTTTCATCTTTTTGCTTGCTATTATTGACGAATAAATTCAAGAACCATACACCCTATTTTGAAAGAGTGTAATTTTTAGGACAAATAATGATGCGTGATCAGTGTGATACCCTTAACCTTACGCCTGAATTAAAAGATGCAGCTTCTCAATCGAGAACTTGGCCATTTGAAGAAGCACGTAAGATTATCAAACGGTATGAAAAGACGGGTTATCCAGACAGTGTGATATTTGAAACAGGTTATGGCCCTTCTGGTTTACCGCATATTGGAACTTTTGGGGAAGTTGCACGTACAACCATGGTGCGTCATGCATTTCATATTCTTACGGAGAATAAAGTAAAAACAAAATTGCTTTGTTTTTCTGATGATATGGATGGTTTGCGCAAGATTCCTGAGAATGTGCCTGATCGCGAAAGGATGGAACATTATCTTGGTCAACCGTTGAGCCGTGTACCCGACCCTTTTGGAGATGATTATCCTTCTTTTGGGGCAGCGAATAATGCCCGGTTACGGGCTTTCCTTGATCGTTTTGGTTTTGATTATGAATTTGCAAGTGCTACGGATTATTACAGTTCCAGTCGTTTTGATGAAACGCTTTTGAAAATTCTTGCCTGTTATGACAAGGTTATGGCAATTATTTTACCAACATTAGGTGAAGAGCGGCAAGCGACCTATTCACTCTTTCTACCGATTTCTCCCTTTTCTGGAAAAGTATTACAGGTACCGATGATTGCGCGTAATGTTGAAAAAGGTACAGTTACTTATATTGAGCCAGAAACAGGAGAAACCATAGAAACAGAGGTTACAGGGGGCAAGGTTAAGTGTCAGTGGAAGGTAGATTGGGCAATGCGTTGGACAGCGCTTGGCATTGATTATGAAATGGCAGGAAAAGACCTTATTGATTCCACAAATCTTTCTTCTAAAATTTGTAAAGTATTAGGTGGAAAGCCCCCAGAAGGATTCAACTATGAGCTCTTTTTAGATGAGAAAGGGCAGAAAATTTCCAAATCCAAGGGAAATGGCTTAACCATTGATGAATGGCTTACTTATGCTCCAACAGAGAGTTTAGGGCTTTATATGTTTTCAAAGCCTAAAACAGCAAAAAGGCTTTATTTTGATGTCATTCCTAAAGCGGTTGATGAATACTATGCGCATCTTTCAGCCTATGGTCGCCAAGAATGGAAAGAGCGTCTGAATAATCCTGTATGGCATATTCATAATGGTTGTCCACCGCAGGTTGATTTGCCTGTATCCTTTGCGATGCTCCTAAATTTGGTAAGTGCTTCAAATGCGGAGAATGCAGAAGTTCTTTGGGGTTTTATTTCTCGTTACGCTAAAGGAGCAAATGCACAAACTTATCCAGAACTTGATCAATTGGTGAAGTTTGCTATTAAATATTTTGATGTTTTTGTTAAACCAAACAAGAAATTTCGTATACCAGATGATAGCGAACGAGCAACATTAGCACAAATTGAGGAAAAATTAGCTAATTTACCTGAAACTATTGATGGCAACATGTTACAAAATATGCTTCTTGATGTTGCACGATTAACGGAACGTTATCAAGATCATAGCAAAAAAAGCCCTGAAGGTGGGCCTGGTGTTTCCAATGTTTTTTTTCAAATGTTGTATGAAGTCCTTCTTGGACAAGAGCGAGGTCCACGATGGGGATCATTTATAGCGCTTTATGGGATTAATGAAATGCGTGCACTGATTGCTGAAACACTTGCACGGCCGACGGAGGAATAATGGAACGAAGAGTGCAGGAAGTAAAGCGACGCCGTACATTTGCAATTATTGCTCACCCAGATGCGGGGAAAACAACATTAACAGAAAAGCTTTTATTGTTTGGTGGTGCTATTCAACTTGCAGGAGAAGTAAAAGCCAAAAAAGATCGTATTCAAACCCGTTCTGATTGGATGAATATTGAGCGTGATCGTGGTATTTCCGTTGTGACTTCGGTGATGACGTTTGAATATGAAAATCATATTTTTAATCTCCTAGATACTCCAGGACATGAGGACTTTGCGGACGATACCTATCGCACTCTCACAGCTGTTGATAGTGCTATCATGGTATTGGATGGGGCACGCGGAATTGAGCCAAGAACACTGAAATTGTTTGAAGTATGTCGGATGCGGGATATTCCTATTGTTACATTTATCAATAAAATGGATCGTGAGGCACGTGATCCTATAGAGCTTTTAGATGAAATTGAAGAAAAGCTTGCTCTTGATACTGCGCCTATAACATGGCCAATTGGTACGGGTAAAGATTTTGTTGGTACCTATGACCTTCATCATAATCGTTTTCGTCAAAAAGATGATGAGATAACACAGCGGATAGTTTCAAATCCCAGAGAGGTTGTCCATTTACTCCCTGAATATCAACGTTCCACTTTTATTGAAGGGGTAGAACTCGCTCAAAGTGTTTGCAAGAATTTTGATCTTCAAGCTTTCCGTGAAGGTCATATGACTCCGGTTTATTTTGGTTCAGCTTTACGAAATTTTGGTGTTCGGGATTTGATCAATGCGCTTATTGATTTTGGTCAAAGTCCTCGTGATCAAAGTGCAGATCAGCGCAATGTCATAGCCATGGAACCTAAAATGACGGGATTTGTTTTTAAAATTCAAGCGAATATGGACCCTAATCATCGTGATCGTATTGCATTTTTTCGGGTATGTTCGGGAACACTTGAACGTGGTATGAAAACAAAGTTGGTTCGAACAGGAAAACCGATGACACTTTCGGCTCCACAATTTTTCTTTGCGCGTTCACGCCAAATTGCTGACCAAGCCTATGCCGGTGATATCGTAGGGATTCCTAATCATGGAACATTGCGTATTGGCGATACTTTGACTGAAGGAGAAGATATCCTCTTTAAGGGAGTACCAAATTTTGCACCAGAGATTTTGCGTCGTGTTTGTTTGGGCGATCCAATGAAAGCAAAAAAGCTCAAGGAAGCTTTGCAACAAATGGCTGAAGAAGGGGTTGTACAATTGTTTATTCCTGATGATGGGTCGCCTTCTCTCATTGGTGTTATTGGTGCCTTGCAAATTGATGTTTTAAAAGAACGATTAAAAATAGAATATTCTTTGCCAGTGAATTTTGAGTCTGCGCGCTTTAATTTATGTCGTTGGATTTCAGCGCAGAGCAAAGATGAGTTGCAAAAGTTTCTTAACAATCACCGCTCTGCTATTGCGTATGATTTAGAAGGTGATCCAGTTTTTTTAGCGGAGAACCATTTTTCATTGAATTATGAGGCAGAAAGAGCTCCTAAAATAAAATTTTCTGCTTTTAAAGATTATCAAGTACGCTCTTAAAATAAAGAAAAATATTTTCTACAATAATTTGATTTATAATGATAATTTATCGTTTTTCATATTGAAACAATCAAAATCATTTGTTTTCACGTCATAAGTAGGATTGGTGTGTGCGTAAAAACACTTGAAGCAAGAAATACAAAGCCTCTTATAAATTTTCTCTATAGCCAAGAGCTTTCAAAATATTGGGCGAGGGTAAAAAAGTGATTATGGTGGTTTGTAGCGTTATGATGTAACGATGGTGGTGTGTGATGTATCTTATCCTATTCACGGAAGTTTACATTATACTATTCATTTATATTATTTACAGGACGACATTACGAGGTAAGCTCAAGTACAATGAAAGATGTCTATTTAAAAACAAACATATAAAATTGCAACATAATGATATTTTTGGGCATTCTATTTTGCATAAGGGATGTGATCCTAGCAAGATAGAGGCTTGCACGATAAACTTTTGCAAAACTCTCTCCATAAAAGTAATCTATTTTCGCTGTTAAAGGTGGACATATTATTTTTTTCTGAAAATGGTGGGGTATGTAAAGGATATTTTCAGATTGCACTGTATAAAGAATACGGTAAATTTATTATATTCAAAGAGCTGCAATGCATTGGTACCCCTAGCACCTTTTAAAACTTTAATATTTATTTTTATATTACCTATTTGAGTTAGAGAATAAACTGTAGCCAATTCTACGTTGAAAAATATCAGAAAAATTTTATATATTTTTTCGCGATGATTTAAGACATATAATTTACTTCAATATTTTTTTAAATTTAAACTAAAAAATCTGCTGTATAAATATAGCTTTTCAGTTTTTCCTTGTATAAATATTGTATACAGTCAAAATAATACAAATAATCAATAAGCTGAAATTTGTTATCCCAAATATGAGATCATATGACCTATAAACCGCGTGTCTTTTCTATTTCTCCGGGAACTGCTTTTTTGCCTCACTTTGTTGATGCACTACTTTCTGGTAGCCTTATTGATAATTTCGCTTCCAGTGGAGATATTCAAACTGCCCTTGCTGATAGCCTTATTTATGTTCCAACACGTCGTGCTGCTCGCGCTTTGCGTTTAGCTTTTGTTGAAAGAAGTGATACACAATCAACATTTTTGCCAACCATTCGTGCTCTAGGAGATGTAGATGAAGACAGTTTCCTTTTTGTTGAAAATCATACCAGCGCTCTCGATCCACCTATTGGAGAAAGCGAACGTCTTTTACTTTTAGCGCGCCTTATCCGTCCATGGCGTGAAAATTTGCCTGCGCATCTGCGTGCCATGTTTTGTACAGAAGATGTGCTTATTCCGGCTCATAGTGCTGATGCTATTTGGCTCGCGCAAGATTTAGCACATTTGATGGACGAAATTGAAACAGAAGGAGCAGACTGGTCAAAACTTAAAAATATTGCATCTGATATGGTCGCTGAATGGTGGCAAATAACGCTCGATTTCTTGACTATTGTTACGCAAAATTGGCCAAAAATCTTGACAGAAAGACAACGAAGTAATCCCGCGGAATGGCGTAATCAAGCACTCACAATGCATGCAGAGACTTTACGACGTATGCCGCCTGATAAACCGATCATTGCAGCTGGTGTATCAGGTTCTATGCCCGCAGTTTCTCATCTTTTAAAGGTTATCGCTTCTCTACCAAAGGGGGCTGTTGTTCTGCCTGGCCTTGATCTTCATATGGATGAAGAACAATGGAATGCACTAAGCACAAGCAATGAAGAAAAAACAGCTTGTGATTTTTTTGATCTTGCAGAAAATGTTTTTAGCCATCCTCAATATCATTTAAAAAAACTTCTAACTCTCATGGAGTGTCAACGTCATCATGTTTGCGAAATTGGCCAACAAAGTATAACAAAGAAAAAACGAATGGCTCTTTTATCAGAAGCACTCCGACCAGCTTCTACAACAGATAAATGGGTACAAATTGTCCGTAACGATTATGAAAATCTTTGTGCAGATTGGTCATTTATTGAAGCTATAAATGAACGTGAAGAAGCTCTCGCGATTGCTGTTACCTTACGCAAAGCTATTGAAGAACCTCAAAAAACTGCAGCCCTTATTACAAACGACCGTAATTTAGCACGCCGTGTTGCTGTGGAATTACAGCGATTTGGAATTGAAGCAAATGATTCAGGCGGAATACCACTTGCACAAACATTGCCTGTAACTCTCTTACGACTTATCTTAGAAAATGTGTTGCAACCCGATGATCCCATTGCTTTTCTTTCTCTTCTTAAACATCCACTGACAACACTCCAACAAAACCGTCATCGTTTACGGGAAATGGCAGAAAATTTTGAACTTTTTGTTCTTCGAGGGAATACAGGACGCATCAATCTTTGCGAATGTGATCAATTTCTTGAAAAATGGATTGAAACGCACTTTCATAATAGTTCTGAAATCAACGCTCTTGATCAGCAGAAATGTGAAGAAGCACGTTTCCTTTGTCATCTTTTGAGGAAAGCTGTTGAACCTTTAATATCTCTTATGAAACAAGAGAAAGAATGCACCATCAACGAAGCTGCAATAGCAACTGTTGAAGTTTTTGAAAATTTTGGGCGCAATGAGGATAATTCTCTTGCACATCTTTATCAACACGAAGCAGGACAAACCCTATCAAAATTTTTGCGTGAATTGGTCAGTGATCAATCCGGATTAACATTTCATCTTTGCGAATGGCCCGCTATGTTTTCTGCCATAATAGCAACCCGTTCTGTCACACCTTCGCCTGGAGGACATCCACGTTTATTCATCTGGGGTACGTTGGAATCACGTTTGCAAACAGTTGATACAGTGGTCATCGGCGGTCTTAATGAAGGGTCATGGCCGATATCAACCCGAAATGATGCTTTTTTATCGCGACCGATGAAAATGATGTTGACTCTGGAACCACCAGAGCAGCGTATAGGTCTTTCCGCGCATGATTTTCAATGGGCGATGGGAATGGATAAAGTGGTGATGAGTCGCGCATTGCGCGTTAATCATACGCCTTCCATTCCTTCACGCTGGCTACAACGCATGGAAACAGTTGTAGGAAAACAGGTTTGGGAACAAATCCGTGAACGAGGTGAAATACTACGCCATTGGGCAAAGATGCTTGATCATACAAGCATAACTTCTGAGGTGGAACGTCCTTGCCCTGCTCCGCCTCTTGATATACGCCCGCGTCATTTTTCAGTTACTGAAATAGAAACATTACGATATGATCCCTATGCTATTTATGCTAAAAAAATCTTACGGCTCAAACCACTTAAAGAACTTATTCATGATCCTAGCGCTTCAGAACGTGGAACACTTTATCACGCTATTCTTGCAGCCTTTTGCACACAAATAAAAAATCCAAATGATGCAAATGCACTCAATGTACTGCTTTCTATTGGACGTAAAGAGTTTGATAAATTCAATTTTCCACCCGATATTGAAGTAATTTGGTGGAATAGTTTTGAAAATCTTGCTCCACGCTTTATTCAATGGGAACAAAGTTTAGGACTGCGAGAGCGATATTCGGAAGTGGTATCACAAAAAATTCCTATAGGAACAACAGGAGTAACCCTTTCAGGACGTGCTGATCGTCTTGATGTTTTGCCAGATAAAACGGTTGAAATTCTAGATTTCAAAACCGGAACCCCTCCTTCATCAAAACAAGTTCGTGAATTATTATTTCCGCAATTGGCTTTAGAAACAGCTTTACTCATACAAGGGGGCTTCCCAGATTTTCAAGATTTTACCCCCTCAAATTTATTTTACATTCCTCTTAACAAAAAAGGTGAAATTAAATCCCAATCAATTCTTTTAAAGAAAAAAGACGGAAAAACTCATCTAAGTGCTGTTGATCTTGCTGACAATGCATGGGAAAATCTTATCGCACTCATAACTTATTATAAAAATCCACAACAAGGTTATCTTTCACATGCTGTCCCCATGTCAAAACGATATGAAGGTGACTACGACCATTTGGCTCGGTTGTGGGAATGGTCAAGTGGTTTTCATAAAGAAGAGTAATCATGACGTTTTTTTCTATTCCTGAAGCCGCTCTTGATGCACAAGCAACAGCAACACATCCCCAAAAAAACGTGTGGGTTTCTGCAAATGCTGGATCTGGAAAAACCCACGTTTTAAGTGAACGTGTTATCCGTTTGCTTTTAAACGGTACGCCTCCAGCACGTATTTTATGCCTTACGTATACAAGAGCTGCTGCTGCTGTTATGCAATCACGAATTTTTCGCACGCTTTCCAGTTGGAATGAACTCGATGATGCACAGCTGCAAGAAACCTTAACACGGTTTGAAAAAAAACCTGTTAATGCGCAAAAACTAACTTATGCACGACAACTCTTCGCGCGTGCTCTCGAAACGCCTGGTGGCTTAAAAATCCAAACGATTCATGCTTTTTGTGAATCTCTCTTGCATCAATTTATGTTAGAAGCCAATATTGCAGGGCATTTTGAACTTCCCGATGATATCAGTCGAAAAAAATTACGACAAGAATCCCGTCGTCAACTTTTAGCCCGTCGTGATGTACAACCTGCTTTGCAACAGTTACTTCAAGTTATTAGCGAACATACTTTTAACCAATTGCTCTATGAAGCAACTGAAAAGCAACATAAATTGTCTGATTTTTTATCTTCTCTTTTATCTGAAAATGGAGAAGAAAAATTGCGCGCGCTTTTTAACTTAGCGCCCAATGAAACAAATCAATATCTGCTGGAACAAATTAAACAAACAGCGCGCCTTCCTCTTTATGCTCTTAAGCATTGTGAAATCAATGGTAGTCAAAGCTTTAAGGATATGGTGGAAAAACTTTCCCAATTAGAAAAGGTGCATGATGAGACAAATATTCTCAATATTATTTCTGATATTTATTTTACAACAAAAGGTGAGCCGCGTAATTTTTCACATTTATCTCGTAAAAAATCAGATGAAATTTGGCCTTTTATTCAACAAATGCTTGAAGATAAACAAAAAAAGATTTCTATTCTTTTAGAGAAATATCAATGCGCAAAAGTTGCTACTCTCAATATGGCTGCTTTTCAGTTATGTGCTGTTTATCTCAAAATCTATACGAATCTAAAAAAGGCCAATGGCTTCTTAGACTTTGACGACCTTATTGAGCGTACACTTCATTTGTTACAGCGTAAAGGTGCAAGCCAATGGGTTCATTATAAACTTGATCGTGGGCTTGATCACATTCTACTTGATGAAGCACAAGACACTAATCCTGAGCAATGGCAAATTATTCAACTGTTGGCACAAGAGTTTTTCTCAGGTTATAGCCAACGAACAAATATACGGACTCTTTTTGCTGTTGGAGATGAAAAGCAATCTATTTATTCTTTTCAAGGCGCAGCTCCAGAAAATTTTGCTGAAAATGGACGAATCATTCAAAAAAAAGTGCAGCAAACCAATCAACAATTTGAAAAAATACAACTGCATTACTCTTTTCGCTCTACAGCGGATGTTCTTAAAAGCGTTGATATTGTTTTTGAAACACCAGAAAACTATAAAGGACTTTCGGCAGAAAATACAAAAACGGTGCATGAAGCTATTCGTGTTCATAGTCCCGGTGAAGTTGTTATATGGGATGCAATTTCTAGAGAGACGAGTGAATTTCCTCATGATTGGCATTTAAGCGTTGATCATTTAGATACCCCTGAAGTTCGTTTAGCAGAAAAAATTGCTGAAACTATTGCCAACTGGTTACAAAAAGGTGAAATGCTTCCAGCAAAAGGACGCTTAATACGGGCAAGTGATATTATGATATTGGTTCGTAAACGTGATCAATTTGTCTCAGCTCTTACCCGTGCTTTTAAACACCGCAATATTCCCGTAGCAGGGGCTGATCGTTTACAGCTTACCAAACATATTAGTATCCGTGATTTAATGGCGCTTGCACGTTTTGTTTTGCAGTCACAAGATGATCTTTCTCTTGCTTGTGTTTTAAAAAGCCCCCTTTTTGCTCTTAGTGAAGAGGAACTCTATCAGCTTGCTGCACACCGCACCGGCTCTCTTTGGCAAAGCTTATGTACGCACGCATCATCGCAGATATCTTTTAAAGATGCTTTTGAAAAGCTAAACCATTATCGCGCTTTAGTGGATAAAATACCGGTTTTCGAGTTTTATAGCCATATTTTGAATAATGATAAGGGAAGACAAAAAATTCTGTCTCGTTTAGGATCTGAAGCAAATGATGTGCTCGATGCTTTTATGGATTATACGCTCACTATTCAAAAAACAGGATTACCAGGATTACAAGCTTTTTTAGAAACATTAAGTGCAAGTGAACCAGAAATTAAACGTGAATTTGAACAAAATAATGAAGAAATCCGCATTATGACTGTTCATGCTGCAAAAGGACTAGAGGCTGCTATTGTGTTTTTAGTTGATCCTGGTAGTGCGATTTGGCATCCTCAGCATGCGCCTCACTTGCTTAAAGTTCCTTTAAACAATGCACAATGGAACGGAAAACAAACCTTTATTTGGCGTCCCAATGAAAAGTTTGATACAAAACTCTCTAAACAAGCAATTTCACACTTAAAAGAGCGTGCAGAAGAAGAATATAGGCGCCTTCTTTATGTAGGAATGACCCGCGCTGAGGATCGCTTGTTTATTTGTGGATATAAAGGACAGAAAACGCCATCTCATACATGGTTACAACTGGTAAAAAAAGCCCTTGAACCGCATGCTCTTGCTATAAAAGATTCTGCGGAAGATATTGCAGCTTGGCGTTATTGTATTACACCTCCTTCTTCTGCTTCTATAAACCCAAAAGTCCCTTGCGCTGAATGCCAAACCTTACCACCTTTGCCTGCTTTTTTCTCCCATAAAGTACCAGAAGAGCCAGTGCTACCAAAACCGTTAAAACCCTCAGTCGCGAGCCTTGCCATTGAAGCTGATACAGAGCTGTCCTCAAGTCCAAAACAGCTTACCATCTCCCCTGTTTTAGGAGAAACAAACACTAACAGAGCTTTTTTCATTGAATATGGTAATATCGTTCACCGATTATTACAATATTTACCCGATTACCCCCCCCAAAAACGTCGAGACTATGCTCGAAACTATCTCAATATCAAAGCCTCTCATTGGTATAAGAGCCAAAGAGAAGATGCTCTTCGCCATGTTTGGAAAATATTAGATCATGTTTACCTCAAGCCCCTTTTTTCTGAGCATTCACGTGCTGAGGTTTCCTTAATGGGTATTGTAAAAATTCGTGGAAAAGAACACGCAATTTCTGGTCAAATTGACCGTCTCTACATCACGCAAAACAGCATCATCTTTGCCGATTTTAAAACAGGAACCCCGCCAGAAAATGAAGCTGCTATTGCTTCCCATCACTGGTTGCAAATGGCTCTTTACCGAAAATTATTACAAGCTATTCATCCTGATAAAGATATCCAAGCTCTGCTTATCTACAGTAAAGAAGCCAAAATTTTTAAGCTTTCTCCAGAAAAACTCGAGGCATTTCTTGGTGAAGTTGCCTTATAAGTTATTCCTTTCCTTCAAAGTATCCTTACGCTTTTTGACTTTCATAAAATCGCCCAAACAAACACAATGCACAATCTCTGGTGTAAAAAAGTCCTTTAATAATTTATCTTTGCAATAACTTGATATGAATTGTTATCATACCAATCTATAAAGAGTGAATATAAAGGATAAATCAATGACGTGTATAAAAGTTGATAAGGACAATTTCGAAAGTGAAGTTCTAACCTCTTCCACCCCTGTTGTAGTTGATTTTTGGGCAGAATGGTGCGCCCCTTGCAAAATGATTGCTCCAATTTTGGATGAAATTTCAATGGAAATGCAAAATCAAGTTAAAATTGCTAAGGTAAATATTGATGAAAATCCGGAACTGGCTACCCAATACGGAGTACGTTCTATCCCTACATTATTAATGTTTAAAAATGGAAATATTTCATCGAATATGGTTGGTGCTACCTCTAAAGGACGTCTTTCTGAATGGATAAAAGATGGGCTTAGTTAATTCCACATATAATCACTATAAAGGAGAGAAGCTTTGTCTCTCCTTTTGATTTTTTAAACATTCTTTTTTGCATTATATTATAATAAAAAGATAATAAAATCAAAATGTTAAATGAATTTAAGAATTCGTACTTTTATGCATGATTCAATTGACTATTTTTTATAAAAAATTGCCCTGTATGAAGAATATAGGCAATTCTTTCCTTATATGCGCGTCAAAAATATTGGGTGAATGATAATTTCATAAAGGTATTTTCTTCTTGAATAAGACTATAGAGATAGATAGTGCTTTCAACACATAAAAAGGCAATATCAATCTAGAAATAAGGAGATTTTTGTTTGGAGTCCTTTGCAATCATGAAAGGAGATTTTAAGAAAAAACTTTGCAAATTACTTTTCTGAAGTTCACAATTTTTAAGCAGAAAGAAGCAAGCAATTCACTATAGGTTATATAATGCTCTTCTAAAGGGTTACCACTTCAATTTAAAATTCTCTTACACTATTCTCTAGAATCAAAAGACTTTTTTTGAAGCCTTTACTAAAAGTATGAAAGGCAAAAAACATTCTCTAAAATAAATTGATAAATTGCTATAAATTAACGGATGTCCTTTGCAATTTATGTCATTGTTATATAAAAGAGCCAGTATTTCATCTCATCTTCATAGTTGATTACATCCATGAGGGACTTCTTTATGTTGTTCATCATCTCAAATTTCGGTACGTATTGAGGTATTATCAATTAAAAAATGATGATGTTCATGCTCATGTCGATGTTTTTTTAAAATGTACGAATTGCAAAAGACTGTTGCAAACGTTCAATGGAATGTTGTGCTGATCTGAGTGTTACATGACGCCCATGTTCTTTATAGTGTAAGGTGAGTGCAAAAGTGGCGAGTTCTAAAAGAGCTGTATTTCTTTCTGGCCATTCAACAAGTAAAATATTTTTCTCACGAGCTTCATGAAGCCCTAATTCATCAATTTCTTCTGCCATAGAAAGGCGGTAAAGATCAGCATGAATAATTTCAAACTGTGGAAGTTGATAGCTTTGCACAAGAGTAAAAGTAGGGCTTGGAACATCCATAGTATTATCGTTCGCAAGTGTTTGGATGATTGTACGTGCAATAGTTGATTTTCCAGTCCCAAGATCTCCTTGCAGCGTTACAAGATCCCCCGGCTTTAAAGAAAGGGTTAAATGTTGTGCAAAAAGCTTTGTTGCCTCTTCATTTTCAAGAAAAAAACTAAAGTTCATTAAGGGTTCCATGAAATGGATGAAAAATTTTTGTTATAATAAAGATTGAAATTAAAAAATCTTATCTCCTTTGGGAAGTGGGAAAAAACATTTAACTGTTGTTCCTTTTCCAGAACCGGTAAGAATCTCAACATGTCCACCGTGTAGTTCAACGAAACTCTTCACAAGGGAAAGGCCAAGACCCGCTCCTGCACGCCCGCCATGGTGTGAATGAGAAGAAAAACGTTTAAAAATACGATCAAGGACGTCTTTTGGAATATCAGAGCCTTCATTGTGAACGCTAAAGACAATATTATCATCTTGTTCATCAACGCAAAATTCAATAGTGCTCGCCTCCGTTGCAAAATTAATAGCATTACTCAGCACATTCACAAAAATTTGATGCAAGCGTTTTTCGTCAGCAGAAATGGAATTTAAGGAAGGAGAAATTTGTTGTAAAAGCGTAATATGGCGTCCATTAAGGCGATCTTCTATACGTGCTACTGCTTGTATCATAGCATCTGCAATATTAACCGATTTTATGTCCAACTCCATAATGCCTGCATCAAGGGTAGCAAGATCAAGAATATCGTTAACAATATTTAAAAGAGTTCCTGATTCTGAATGAATATGCCCAAGATATTCTTGTTGACGTTTATTGATAGAGCCGAAAATTTGATCACGTAAAATATCCGAAAATCCAATAATATTGGTGAGAGGTGTACGCAATTCATAGGAAACATGTTGGACAAATTCATTACGCAAACGATCAGCACTTTCTAATGCTTCATTTCTTTCTTGAAGAGCACGCGCAACATGGACAGTGTCTGTAACATTCACAAAAGTAAGCATTGTTTGTCCATCGGGAAGAGGAACCAGAGTATAGTCAATAATCATATCATTTTTAAGATCTATACGACCTGAATATGTTTCACGTTTTTCAGCAAAACCGGTAATGAATTTGGTAAATTGATCCCATTCTTGTCCTAAGGTTAAGGCTGAACAATGGCTTTGTAACTGTGTAATATGGGTCCCTTCTACCAGTAAATTATAAGGAAGCGACCACAATTTCGACAAGGCAGGATTCGATAAACGAAGGCGTCCATCGGTACCAAAAACAACCACGCCTTCGGAAAGTTTATCAAGTGTTTCACCTTGTATTTTAATAAGTGTATTATAACGGCGTTCAAGATCAATTTTTTCTGTAAGGTTTTCGTAAAGCCAAGTGACACCTCCTTGTGGATGAGGGTTCGAGATAACACGCACCGTACGCCCATCTGGAAGATTCCAAATTTGTTGGTTCGATTCTGTTTGTCGATAGGCTTTAAAAAGTTCTTCTTTCCATGCGCGCCAATCGGGGTGTTCAGCAATGAGCCCTTTTTCACGTAGACGTTCAAGAAATAATGTATGGCTTGGTTCACTTTCTAAAAAGGAAGTCTCCAACGGCCATAAAACTTTAAAAGCATGATTACAGAATTTTAATTTTTGGTTTGTATCAAAAATAGCTACAGCTGTTGAAATTTGGTCAAGTGTTTCACAATGGCTTTGAAGAACATAACGTAATTCATGAGCAAGATTTTCATATGCGCTGTCATCACGCGCAAAAGCTGCCATCCCTTCGGCTGTTGTAATACGTGTGAGATGAAAACGATGTCGTTCTCCATCAATAACTGTGTGAACATGTTCTTGAAAAATTGTTTCTGTTTCATCTGTTTTGCGTTGTGTATTCTCATTGAAAAGATCACCCACTTCATCACTGCCTTCACGAAAGTCTGTCATTTCTCTAAAGGCGCGATTGATAAAACAAACTTTTCCTTCACAATCTTTTATCCATACGGGCTCTTGAATAAGATCAAGAAGATTACGCTGCATTCTCAGTTCAGTAAGAAGGCGGGCGATATCTTTCTGTAAACGAGCATTTTCACTCTGTTGTTTTGAGATATCTTGAAAACGAGCAATAGCGACTGTTCCTGCGATGACGCCTGTAACTTGTAGCAGTACATTGTTTGTGGTGGTGATAGAAAGATCAAAAGGGTGACATTTACAACGTAGTTGAGTCAATGCATAATCAAGTTCTCGCAGAGAATTTTCTTCAACCCAGAGCTCAAAACGCTGAAAATCTTTCTGATCGATTCCTATTTTTTGCAATGCAGAAAGGGCACCAACGACACGGGGTAAGGTTGTTGGATTTTCCCAAATAAGAAGGAATTGCTCGGTTTCTTCCAGAAGCCATTCATAATATTTAAGTTTTTCAGAAAAATTTGCCTGAATTATCTTCAATGGCTTCTGTGCAGTTTTTTTTGCACACATAATAACAGCTAGACACGTGAGAAGTGAAGCACAAGAAATTCCTCCACACAGCGCTAAAAGCAGCCATGGACCATCTAGTAAAGTGAAGAAAAATGGTAAATAACCTTCCAATGACTGAGCAACAGCGCATGTTGGAGAAAAAAAGAAAAAAAGGCAAAATATATACGCATAGATTCGAATCATTTTTTGAGCTTTTTCTTTGGGGTTATAGTCACCAAAGCTGCGCACGACATCTTACCCTTTTTTAACCCAAGGAAATGTTTAGTAACGGTAATGGTTTGGTTTATAAGGTCCTTGTGGTGTGACTCCAATATAAGCGGCTTGTTCTTCTGATAAAACACTTAATTTTATTCCTAACCGATCAAGATGTAGACGTGCAACTTTTTCATCAAGATGTTTAGGCAAAACAGTGACTTCATTTGTATAGTGTTCTGCACGGGTAAAAAGTTCAATTTGCGCTAAAACTTGATTAGTAAACGAGGCTGACATGACAAAAGAGGGATGCCCAGTCGCATTCCCGAGGTTTAACAAACGCCCTTCAGAGAGCAAAATGATGCGTTTTCCATCGGGAAAGGTGATCATATCAACTTGTGGTTTAATATTTGTCCATGGCAAATTTCTAAGGGCTGCGACTTGGATTTCGTTATCAAAATGACCAATATTGCCAAGAATACACATATCCTTTACTTGTCGCATATGGTCTAAACGAACAACATCTTTATTGCCTGTTGTCGTGATGATAATATCAGCACTGGAAGCAGCATCATCCAAATTAACAACTTCATAGCCATCCATAGCTGCTTGAAGAGCGCAAATAGGATCAATTTCTGTTACTTTAACACGAGCCCCAGCACCAGAAAGAGATGCTGCTGAACCTTTTCCTACGTCACCATAACCACAGACAATGGCAGTTTTACCAGCGATCATCACGTCTGTTCCACGTCGAATACCATCGACCAATGATTCTTTACATCCATATTTATTATCAAACTTTGATTTAGTGACGCTATCATTGACATTAATAGCAGGAAAAGGCAAAAGCCCTTCTTTTTGTAACTGATAAAGACGGTTTACACCTGTTGTGGTTTCTTCGCTTACACCTTTAATTGCTGCGCGCTGTCGTGTAAAAAATCCTGGCGTTGCATCAATACGCTTTTGTATTTGTTTGAAAAAAATTTCTTCTTCTTCTGTTTTGGGATGCGATAGGATATCTTTATTTTGTTCTGCACGACTTCCCATTAAAATATAGTTTGTGGCATCAGCGCCATCATCTAAAATAAGATTGGAAGGATTACCATCTGGCCATTGGAAAATTGCATCTATATAAGTCCAATATTCTTCCAATGTTTCACCCTTAACGGCGAATACAGGAATACCAGTTGCGGCGATAGCTGCTGCTGCATGGTCTTGCGTAGAAAAAATATTGCTAGAGCTCCACCGTATATCGGCGCCAATTGCTTTTAATGTTTCAATTAAAACAGCTGTTTGAATTGTCATGTGCAATGAGCCAGAAATACGCGCTCCACGCAAAGGTTGATTAGAGGAAAACTCCTTGCGACAAGCCATCAAACCAGGCATTTCAGTTTCAGCAATATCAAGTTCTTTACGACCATAAGCGGCAAGTGCAATATCTTTGACAACAAAATCTTGAGCTGCCATTCTTTATTCCTTTAAAATAAGTTTTTCCAAGACGGTAGGAGAAATTAAAAAAAAATGCAAGACAAGAAGAGGACTTCTTTATGTGAAAAAGCTCTTTTAAAATCTCCATAAATTTGTGCAACAAATATGCATTTATGAATCTGAGTAATGATGTTACTGAAAGAATAAGAGATCTTCATGATAAGTCTTATTTATATAAACAAAACTCTATCCTTTTCACGTAACTTTAAAGCTTTTAAAAATCTCCAGAGAGAATACCTTTTAAATAATAAAAATTGTGCATTGCTTCACAGTTTTTATATCGATTTTTTATGGGATAATATCGAAAGTAGAATACTTATATTCTACGCGCTTATGCGGTTGTTGAAAAAGGAAGTATTACCCTACTTTAATCTCATTATTAAGCTTTCTACCAAAATAATATAATGCAAAGTCATAGGTTATCATATTTATGAATAGGCAATTCAGAATCGGTTCTTTAGGATTCCAATGTTGCATCTGCTCTTGGATAAAGACAGTTTATAAGAAGTGCTTTTCTCTTGTTTTCAACGATTTTTATCAAAATACTATAGGTATACGATTAAACATTTTTTGTGATACTGAATAGAGCATTTAAAACGCAAAAACATTACTCTATTGAGCATTCTGATTTCAGAATCGCTAACAACGAGCTATAAATTATAAATCAAATAATTAACTCAGTTTTGAAAAAATTTATTCTAGACGAATAAGTTTTGCGAAAATTGACCATGTGGACGAAATCGCCAAAGATAACTTGGCAAGAATGCAGCCATTGCTCTGGGAGTAATTCCCACACCTTCTAGAGTATATCCATTCTCTATAGCCTCTTTAGAAACAATGTTATCCATTTGCAAAAAACGTATCTGATTGGCTGTTACGAGTGTTGGTACAAAAGGCAATTTACCGATAGTTCCCAAAATTCCTCCAATCAATAGACCAGCAGAAAGGGGCATGGATAGGATTGTTTTTTTACGGTGAATAATTTTGAGTATATTTTCAAGAGTATTTTGAAAGGTGATAATCTGGGGACCACCAAGATCATAATTTTTTCCCCAAGCAACCTGTCCATCTAAAGTGCGCGCGATAAACTCAGCAACGTCACCAACATACACGGGTTGCAATTTGCTTTGCCCACCCCCAAAAAGAGGCATAATTGGTAAAAAACGTGACAAATCTGCTAAGGTGTTAAAGAAACAATCCTCTGGTCCAAAGATAACGGATGGACGGATAATAATTGCTTGAGGATGCTTGTTATGAACGATTTGTTCACCCATAAACTTAACACGTGCATAAAGACATGAAGCATTCTCGTTAGCCACAAGTGCTGACATATAGATGAGTGGAATAGCAGCTTGTGCTGTTAATTCAGCAACATTGTAAGCACCATCAATTTGTGTGTTTTTAAAATTCGATTGATTTGCTTGTTTTAAGCTACCAGGTAAAAACACTGCCGCATCAGCTCCAAGCAACGCGCGTGCAACAGAAGCACGATGCTTGATATCCGTTTTAAGCATTTGGGTTTGTCCTACTTCTCCTATTTGGAGCATGTAATAAGCTTTTTGTGGACAACGAACAGCGATACGAACGCGATATCCCCGCTTAGTCAAAGTTTCAACGACATGTCGTCCTACAAAACCAGATCCGCCAAAAACAGTAACAAGTTTAGGATGTTGATAAAGTGCACAATCAAGTTGCATGATTAAAAAGTCTATCTTTCAACGCTTTTAAAATAATCGATTTTTAGCACGGAGGTGTTTTATTGTCACGCAAAATATCGCCCGCAAGATAAAGGGAACCACTAATAAGGACAATTGCCTCTTTATATTCGGCTCTAATCTTATGCAAAGCATCTTGTAGATGCGCTTGTGGAGTAGCAAAGATTCCTGCTTTTTGCGCTGATTCAGCTAATTTTATTGGAGAGATACCGGCATTATTGTTAATCAGCGGTATCGTATATATTTTATCGACAAGGTTCGCTAAGGAACGAAAATAACCAACAGCATCTTTGGTATTGAGCATACCAGCAATCATAATAATGGGACGATCTGTTTTTTTTCTCCATTGTGTAAGTTCTGCCGCAATAACTTTTCCAGCAGCAGGATTGTGACCACCGTCTAACCATAAATCAATATTAGGAGACAGTTGATCAACCAAATGTCCTTGGATAAGATGTTGCATCCGTGCGGGCCAATAGATATTTTTCAAAGCGTCATTTATGGTTTGTTCTGAAAGTTGAAAACCCGCTTGACAAACTGCTTCAAGAGATGCGCCAGCATTGGCAACTTGGTGGTCTCCAATAAGGTTAGGAAGTGAAAGATCCATGAGACCTTGATTGTTTTGAAAAACCATACGTCCATGTTCTTTATAACTTTGATAATCTTGATCAAATAGAGAATAAGGTGCTTTATTTTTATCGGCAAGGGGTATTAAAGTAGCAAGAGTTTCTTCATAATTTTGCTTCCCGATGACTACTGGAACATTTGGTTTGATAATCCCTCCTTTTTGAAAAGCGATTTGAGCAATTGTATTTCCAAGAAAGGTTTCATGATCATAATCAATGGGCATAATAAGCGATACAGCTGGTTTGTTAATGACATTGGTAGCATCAAAACGTCCTCCCAAACCAACTTCTAAAATGACAACATCAGCTGGATGTATACTAAACAGCATAAAGGCAGCGGCTGTAAAAATTTCAAAAATAGTAATCGGCTCTTGACGATTTACTTTTATAATTTCACGGATTATCTCAGCCAATTGGTTTTCTGTAACAAGTTGACCACCTCCTTTTTGACCTAACCGGCAGCGTTCATTCCAGTTGACGAGATGAGGTGAGCTATAGACATGAACGCAGTATCCTGCACTTTCTAAAAGAGCACGGCAAATTGCTGAGGCAGATCCTTTGCCATTTGTTCCAGCGATGTGAATAATAGGGGCAAGTTTTAAATGCGGATTACCAAGACGCTCTAAAAGGTGAATAATACGCTCTAAAGAAAGATCAAATTTTTTCGGATAATTTTTTAGTAAATCATCCACCACCCTTTGTATTTGGCTTTGTTGCATAAACTTAAGCTGCTTTTGTCCTAGAAAGCGATGTTTGAAAGTCTGTTGGGGATGGATCGGAAGGGTTAAAAACAGCAGGGCGTTTCATCATCAAGCGTAAAAGACGCGCAATTGTTGTTTTCATTTCTAAACGCGATACAACCATATCAATCATACCATGTTCGAGCAGATATTCACTACTTTGAAAGCCTTCTGGTAGGGTTTCACGTATAGTTTGTTGAATCACACGTGGACCAGCAAAACCAATCATAGCGCCAGGTTCGGCAATGTGAATATCACCAAGCATGGCGTAAGAAGCAGTAACACCACCGGTGGTTGGATTAGTCAGCACAACAATATAGGGAAGTTTTGCTTCTTTCAACATTTCAATCGCTACAGTTGTACGAGGCATTTGCATCAACGAGAGCGTTCCTTCTTGCATGCGTGCGCCACCAGAAGCAGAAAAAAGAACTAACGGGCGCCTTTCGGCAATGGCAGTATCAAAAGCTTTAATAATAGCTTCTCCTGAAGCCATACCGAGTGATCCACCCATAAAGGCGAAATCTTGAACAGTTGCAATAATTGGTAAGCCTTCAATCGTACCACGTGCACTTAAAATATTATCATCAACACCAAGTTTAGAACGATAATCTTTTAACCGGTCAATATAGCGTTTTTCGTCACGAAATTTTAAGGGATCTGTTACAACCTTTGGATTTTCAAGAGCTGTATAAACACCATCATCAAAAAAATGCATGAGACGATTTTTAGCGCTGATACGCATATGATGGCCAGAATTGGGAGCGACAAATTGATTAGCTTCCAGATCTTTATGGAAGATCATTTCACCACTGGTAGGATCTTTAATCCATAGATTTTCTGGAATTTCACGGCGCCCCAATATAGAATTAATTTTAGGACGAACATAATTTGTAATCCAGTTCATCTTTATAACCTTCCTTTAAATATTACACATCTTTCGCATAATTTGAAAGAATATGAACCTAAGCAGTCACATTTGCTTTACCGGTGTAACAAAGAAGCCTATTTAATACTTTTATCAGTGTACGTATAGCTTGTTTTTTAATTTTTTAATTTTCCAATATCATAACAATCATATCTATGAAGAGTATTCCCTATAACAAATTTCTCATAAGTTTAAGAACTTACATGTTTTTATTTTTTTACTTTGGTATTAAAATTCACTCCTTGCGATGGTTAACAACCCCCTTATTTTTCAATAAAAATGAATATCCAATTAATCATTCGTATCAACAGTTTTGAAGAAAAGAAACCTTATAATATAAGGCGTTAACAAGGCTAAAATAATCCATTTAAGATAATGTATATGATAACACCATATTAGCGAAACGCTAACATCAGAGCAAGATTTTTTTCAAAAGGTTTTTTTAAAGCGCGCGCTTTTCACAATTAAAATAGAATACCCTCAAAAATGCTATCATATTACTCATTCATGTGCTTGTTTTACACAGACATTTTTCAATAATCCCCAAAACTCTCTTATGACGGTGCTCAGAAGAGTGTACACTCTCCATGAATGGTATAAAATACATTATGCTCTTCATTTTTACTGAAATAGAAGGTACAAATCGATACCATCATACTCTTTTCCAGTTTTTAATGTGACGAAAATGTTTGCATTGAAAGATTTATAAAAGATATTTCAGGCCTTTTTGAAAGTACTTTTATCCACACACCACCTTCGTTTATGACATATTAACAAACGATTTCAATTGATCCAATATGGATAGGATTAAAATGAGAAAGCCTCATGATATTTAGGTTTTTCACTCATGTTATGAAACGATAAATTATCTTTATAAATCAATATATTGCTTTAATAAAAGATAAAGCATAAGATTTTAATATTATGCTTTCTTTGGCTGGCAAGTTTTATTAGCCTTAAAGTCAAGTAACATTATTTTTGTGTAATGCGTGCCATGGTCTTTTGGGAAAGCATTTTGTGTAAATATGTCATAAAGGCGGCTGCAAAAAGCGGTGTTGATAAATTAAGAATTGGAATCGAAACAAAAAGCGCTATCAATAATCCTGCACCAAAAACCGTTGTATAATGAGTATGTAAAAAAGCACGTGCATCTTGCTCTGTTCGAAAACGATAAGCAGCAAACAAGAAATATTCATGACCAAGCAAATAACCATTAATAACATAAAAAGCGATTAAATTAATACCTGGTATGAAGAATAAAATAAAAGCAATTCCATTACCAAGAAGGCTTAAAATAACAAATTTAAAGGAAATGATAAGAGAACGCTGAAACGGCAAAGCTTGTCCAATAGGCTCGTTTGGGTAATCCTCTTTTTCAATGATTTCAGCAACAGAGTCAATGAAAAAACCACCAATCATAGCTGCGATTGGTGCAATCAAAAAAGCCAACAAAAGAGCCAAACCAAGATTAAAAATGATAAGCACGCTAAAACCAATCCATCCCGCCCAACTAGGGAGTCCAGGAAGAAACTGAGCAATCCAGGGCCAAAAGTAAGACACAAAAAGTTGGTGCACACATAACCATAAAATGGCGAGAATGAAAAAAGTAATCCCCAATGCTTTCAGTATCATAATACTATATTGCGAGGTCAGAAGACGTTGTAAAGCACGATAGGCAGCAGTAAAAATCATAGATTAATAAACTAAGGAAAGAAGCAAAAAAACAAGAAATATATTTAAAGAATGCACAGTGTAATTTTTTATTTTTTGAATTACAAGATTTCTTTTCAAGAACATTATAAAAAACGGCTAAGGCTTCTTTGTTTAAAATAAAATTTGAATAAATAGAAATTTTGATTTTTAAAAATCAAGAAGAATTTAAAAAGCAGCTGTTGTAGAAGAAATTTTTAATATTTTTCTACAGAGTGCAGGTTATTGCGTTTATATGATATATGTGAAAAATTAAGGAATAAGAACTATTTGGGAGGAAAGTTGTTGACTTCTATTTATTCAGTAGTGTTGTCTAACTTCGTTTATCTACGTGCTTAATTGTTTTGTACAATTCCTAATGCTCTGTACTTTTATACTATTTGGCGGCATGCTTTTGCCTCTCGCTTTTATTCAAAACATATTGAGTTCAATGGAATCGGAGTAACGTAGTAGCTTGTAGATATTCTGATTTGGGCAACAGAATAATTAATATGATAGAAGTGGAAAATAAGCTTAGGCGATTGATCGTCCATATCCCATGGAAGGGTAATTTCTTGAGAAGAAGCAAAGAGTGGGAGACACCACTGATGATTAAAAATGATGAGATTTTGAATTTTAAAAGCTATAAGTGCAATGAAGTAGAATTCATTGAAGCACTTTTCATACAAGTGGTGCAATGTATCAAATAATTTTTAGATAATAACACCACTAATTTATGAAGAGAATTGATCATTTTCAACTTGAATAAGAATCCAAAATATAGAAATATTCTTTAATTTCAAAGCCTTTATTCAACATCAAAAAATTATTTACTTGCACATTATAGGCGAGACCAATGTATGGATACAAAGCTTTCGATAAAGGACTAAAAATGCTTCTCATGAAACATCACAATGTGAGGATATCATGGATCAAATTCTAGTCTTTGTGGTCTTGGTATGCTGGAGAGAGGACACACACATTTAATTTTAAAGACCGATCACTGAGGAAAATAATAAAGGCGTCAGTTTCATAAACTTATAGACAGTGGTGCAATGAATTTTATCTACACTCTTTATGAGCATCAGTGTAAGATATGCTTCAAATTGTATTGAGATGTTAAAATACATTGATTTATTACATTATTTTTCATAGTGAATAAGAGCTTCAAATAAAGTTGTCATATTTTCTCATTAGCTGCTCTCATCATGAAATAATCAAAATCATTTACTTGCACATCATAAATAGGAGCAATATCGGGATAAAAACATTGAAGAAAGAAAATGCTTTTATAAATTTTATTCAGTGCAAGAGCTTTCTCAAAATTGATAATAGGCAAAGTGAATGATAGCTTGTTTTTTTATAAGCTGGGGAGACAGTGGTGCAATAGATCCTACTTTTGTATGAAGACTATGGCAATTTTTTAAAGAAACATTTCCCAACAGTGCCTGTGAATGGTATAAGGGTAAAGCTCTCGTGAATAATATAAAACTTATAGGGCACCACTATCTTTACACTTAATAAAAGAGCACGGCGGGCACCATCATTCTCTCAGTATTGCTCGACAGCTCTGTTCTTGAGACGGTCCATTATAAGCGTTTTTAGTTCTTTCTTAAACGTTTTGTATTCATACGGCTATCCTTCTTTGCAACGTGCAAGAAAATGGTTTTTATTGATTCAACATGAGAGAGATTTGAAATGAGAGAATCTTACGATATTCGGGATTCTAATTTAATATGAACAACGCTAGATTATCACTATAAATCAAAATATTGTATACTAATCGAGATAGATAGACACCTATTGTTAGTTCTATTTTATAAGGTGTTTTAATATGAATGCATTTGAAGGGTTATTATTTGAAATGGGGTATATTTTCCTCATGAGGAGTAGGTGTTTGGGGGGCAAAAAATGATACAATCATGTTTGCTAATTTTTGCGCTACGTGTTGTTTACTCATATGGGGCCATTGTTCAACTTTTTCCTTACTCACGAGATAAACTTGATTTGTATCAGCACCCATGACACTTGTGCCATCTAGTTGAAGAGAAATATCATTAGCAAGAATGAAATCAGCTCCTTTTTCAACACATTTTTTTTGCGCATTGGCAATGATATCACATGTTTCAGCAGCAAAACCAATGACCAATGAGGGGCGATTTGGAGCGTGTCCAATCGTTGCTAAAATGTCAGGATTTTCGACCATATGAAGGGATGGTGGTATTTTATGAGCATTCTTTTTAATTTTGTGTAAAGACTGCGTTTGACTGCGCCAATCACAAACAGCGGCAACGAAGATGGCACCATCAGCAGGCAATGCGGTTTGAACGGCTTGTAACATCTGTTGTGCTGTTTCAACATGAATGGTTTTTACTTCTTGTGGGTCTGCAAGATTAACAGGTCCACAAATAAGTGTTATTTTTGCACCCAAATGCGCAAGAGCGGTTGCGATGGCATGACCTTGTTTTCCTGAAGATCGATTAGCAAGATAACGCACCGGATCAATTGGTTCATGGGTAGGGCCAGAGGTAACGATGAAATGGCGGTCAGAGAGAGGTTTTTCATGCACATTCAAAAGAGCCTCTATGGTAGCGACAATCGTTAAAGGTTCACTCATGCGCCCATATCCTATCTCGTCACGTTCAGCCATATTTCCGATTTCTGGTCCAATGATATGAACGCCATCTGCGCGCAGTTGTGCAACATTGCGAATAGTGGCCGGATGCGCCCACATGGACGGATTCATAGCAGGTGCAATTAAGAGTGGACAGCGTGCCGCTAAAAGGATGCAATCAGCCAGATCATCTCCTATGCCATTGGCTATTTTTGCAATGCGATTGGCTGTAGCAGGGGCTAAAATAATAAGGTCAGCATTACGTGCTAATCGGATATGTCCAATATCGTGTTCTTCTTCGCGTGAAAATAAATCAGTATATACAGTACTACCGCTTAAAGCTTCAGCGGCTAAAGGCGTAATAAATTTTTGTGCTGCTTTTGTCATTACAACTTTTAAGTGTGCTCCACGTTCTTGTAAACGGCGCATCAAATCAAGTGCTTTATAGGATGCAATACTTCCTCCAATAATAAGAAGGAGAGATTTTGATTTCAATGATTGCACTTCAACAGCACTAGTATGAGAGAGTTGTGTGGTGTAAGGAGTGGGATTGCTTAAAAGGCGTCGGACTTCTTCTTCCATAGAAATACCATTTTTCGCGGCGCGTATGCGCAAAGCTTCTTTGGTTTCAGGAGACAGGTTACGAATAGTAATACTGGCCATAAAATACCTCCAAGAAATAAAATGATTGCAATGATTTCATTATTGATATTTTTAGCATATTAAGGAAATTAGAAAAGATGAAAAAAGTAAAAAGTGAGACAAACGCAACAAAGCGCAATGATGAAAAGGCTATAACGACCATAACGGTTTCTGCGACTTTGTTCGACAGCAAGTTGTTTGAGGGTGGCAGGAGAAAGATTAAAACCTGTTTTTCTCATTTGATCTAAATCTTCTTCTATCCGTTGGAAATTTTGAACCAATTGTGGTGTTTTGCGTGCCAGCGAAAGGAGAGCTTGCGCTCCTTCACTAAAGTCTTTTGCAACGCCTACGGGCCCTAAATTTTTACTAATCCATTCTTTGACAACAGGTTCAGAAGCTTTCCACATATTAAAAGTGGGGTCTAATGTGCGGGCAACACCTTCCACGACAACCATCGTTTTTTGCAGCAATAAAAGTTCAGGTCGCGTTTGCATGTCAAATAATTCAGTGACTTCAAACAATAAAGTGAGCAATTTAGCCATGGAAATGCTTTGTGCTGATTGTCCGTGTATTGGTTCACCAATAGCGCGGTTGGCTTGCGCAAAGCTTTCAATATTATGGTATGAAGGAACATAACCTGCTTCAAAATGGGCGCGTGCAACCCGATGGTAATCGCGGGTAATAAAGCCGTAAAGAATTTCAGCAAGGAAATGCTTTTCTTTTTTGCCAAGTCTTCCTGTAATGCCTAGATCAACAGCAACAATACATCCTTTTGCATCTACAAATAAATTACCAGGATGCATATCGGCGTGAAAAAAACCATCACGCAATGTATGACGAAGAAAAGATTGAATAAGCGTAATGGCAAGCGCCTGCAAATCAAATCCTGCTTCTTTGAGTTTGGAAATTTCGGATATTCTGATACCATCAATCCATTCCATTGTGAGAACATTACGTCCTGTCCGTTCCCAGTCAATACGCGGAACCCGAAAGCCTGTATCATGTTGAATATTTTCAGCCATTTCAGATATAGCTGCTGCTTCTAACCGTAAATCCATTTCAAGGCGTGTTGTTTGTGCTAAAGTATCCACCACACGAACAGGACGAAGCCTTCGAGAGGCAGGGATATAGCGCTCTTGTAAGTGAGCAATGAGATAGAATCCTCTAAGATCTTTAGAAAAACGCGCTCTGATATTAGGACGAATAACTTTTACAGCACATTTTTTCTTATGACCAGTTTCATCACTGTATTCAGCTGGGTGAACTTGAGCAATAGAAGCGGCAGCAATGGGGGGATAAAAATTTATGAATAAATCATCGATAGAGCGACCAAGAGAACTTTCAATTTGAGCGACAGCGGCAGTGCAAGAAAATGTTTGGACACGATCTTGTAGTTGTGACAAATCTTCCGCAATATCACGCCCAACAATATCAGGTCTTGTGGCAAGAAATTGACCAAGTTTTATGTAAGAGGGTCCAAGCTTATTAATGGCATACGAAATATTTTCAGAACGCTGTTTTTTTTTTGTTTTGCGTCGTGCTAATGCACTCGCTATACGATGACATAGCGCTGGAAATCCTTGAAGGTCATCATGAGGAAGAGCACTTAAAACACCTTCACGTGTTAAAACCCATCCTGCACGCATCAATTGAAAGTAAGGGGAAATTTGCACCATTTTTAAATTTTCCAACCTGAATGCAGTGCTGCAATCGCACCGGTGAGATTACGGTACGATACCCGCGAAAATCCCGCATGCTTGATCATATGGGCAAAATCATCTTGCTTAGGAAATTTGCGGATAGATTCAACCAAATAACGATAAGCATCACCATCATTTGCAATAAATTGACCCAGCTTAGGGATAGCATGGAAAGACCAAAGATCATAAATTTTATCGAGCCAAGGCATCTCGACATTTGAAAATTCTAAACATAAAAAACGTCCACCGAGCTTTAAAACACGAAAAGCTTCTCTAAGAGCTTGATCAATATGAGGAACATTGCGAATTCCAAAAGCAATAGTGTAAGCGTCAAAGCTTTGATCTTCAAAAGGTAGATTTTCTGCATTGGCTTCAACAAAATCAATCAGAGGAGCAAGACCATTTTTTTGTGCGCGTTTTTTGCCAACGTTGAGCATTGAGCCATTAATATCAAGCACTGTAGCATGGGCTTTTTGGCGTGAAGCATTAAGAATACGAAAAGCAATATCACCTGTACCACCAGCGACATCAAGAACTTTCCAATGAGAAAGTGCTGGTGGGGAAAGCCAAGAAATCATGGAATTTTTCCACACACGGTGTAGCCCTAAGGATAAGATATCATTCATCTTGTCATAATTTTCAGCAACAGAATGAAACACACCATCCACCATGGATTGTTTTTGTGTTTCATCTACTCTTGTAAAACCAAAAGAGTGCTCCATGCCACCCTTGGCTCCTACACGTTCTGTTTCAACTGCCATGTGTATGACCTTCCTTATTTTTCTTTTATCGTAAATGAAATAAAGAGGGAATGTTCAAATACGAAAAAACAACGTATAAAACTGCGACATTTACACAGCTAAAAACAGAAGAGTACCTTTAGATATCAAGATTGGCAACGCTTAAGGCATTGTCTTGAATAAAAATACGTCTAGGTTCAACTTCATCACCCATGAGACGAGAAAAGAGTGAATCTGCATCGGTTGCATCATTAATTTTTACTTGCAAAAGAGAACGTGCATTAGGATCAAGCGTTGTTTCCCAAAGCTGTTCAGCATTCATTTCCCCAAGGCCTTTATAACGTTGAAGAGTAACACCTTTTTTACCATTTGTAAAAATGCTTTCTAAAAGGCTCATAGGACCAAAAATACGCTCTGTTTTATCTTTGCGACGTAAAAGAACAGGAGGATGATATATGTCGATAAAATTTTGAGAAATGCGATCAATTTGGCGTGCGTCAGTTGAATTTATAAGTCCCACATCAAGCGTAACAACATCTTTAACACCACGCAAAATACGCTCAAAACATAAGTTTCCATCTGCTGTATATTGTCCACTCCAACCTTGTTCCATATCATCAGCAATCAGATTAAGGCGGTGTGCTATAGTATCTGCTATTTTTTGCGCTTTTTCTTGTGTTGCAAAGACTTCAAGATTAAAAGCGCCAACAATTGCTGCTTGTTCAACAATATTACGATCATAACGGGTATGAAGACCATCTAAAAGTTGACGTAATATACGAGCATCTTTAGCGAGTTGATACAAATCAACCCCTGCACGAACTTCTCCCGTTGAAAGCTCAAGCGTTGTTTCTTCTAATCCAGTATCGATCAAGAATTCTTCAAATGCTGCTTCATTTTTAATATATTGGGAAGATTTTCCACGCGATACTTTATAAAGAGGAGGCTGAGCAATATAAAGATGTCCACGTTCAATCAACTCGGGCATTTGTCTAAAAAAGAAAGTGAGCAGCAAAGTTCGAATATGGGCTCCATCAACGTCCGCATCTGTCATGATAATAATCTTATGATAACGTAACTTATCCGGTGAAAATTCATCTTTACCGATAGACGTTCCAAGAGCTGTAATAAGTGTTCCAATCATATCAGATGAGAGCATGCGGTCGAAACGCGCTCGTTCAACATTGAGAATTTTACCACGAAGGGGTAAAATTGCTTGATTTTGACGTGAGCGCCCACTTTTTGCTGAACCGCCAGCCGAATCCCCCTCGACAATAAAGATTTCTGATTTTGCAGGATCACGTTCTTGGCAATCGGCAAGCTTTCCTGGCAGAGAAGTGATATCAAGCGCCCCTTTTCGTCTTGTGAGCTCACGTGCTTTACGTGCTGCTTCACGTGCTGTTGCAGCTTCTACCACTTTACTAATAAGAAGTTTTGCTTCATGAGGATGTTCTTCCAGCCACACTGAAAGACCTTCATTGACCAAACTTTCAACAATAGGGCGCACTTCAGAAGAGACTAACTTATCCTTTGTTTGTGAAGAAAATTTTGGATCAGGAACTTTGACAGAAAGAATAGCTGTTAATCCTTCACGGCAGTCATCACCGGTTAAGTTCACTTTTTCTTTTTTAGCAATACCTGAAGATTCAGCATAGCCATTAATTTGACGCGTAAGGGCACTTCTAAAACCTATCAAATGAGTTCCACCGTCACGCTGAGGAATATTATTGGTAAAACACAAGACTTTCTCATGATAAGAATCATTCCACCATAGGGCAACATCAACGCTCATACCATCCTTTTCACTTGCAATGTAAATAGGATTATCAAGCAGGGCTTTTTTTGATTGATCAATATATTTGACAAACTCCGTTAATCCACCTTCATAATGTAATTCAACTGATTTAGTATCAGCATGACGCTCGTCAACAAGGAGAATATAAACCCCAGAATTTAGAAAGGCCAATTCCCGTAAACGGCGCTCCAAAGTTTCAAAATCAAACTCAACCATAGTAAAAGTTTCAGAACTTGGTAAAAATCTGATTTCTGTTCCACTTTCTTTATCGCAATCGCCAATAATTTTTAATGGAGCATCAGCCACTCCGTGGGTAAATGATATTTCATGAATTTTACCATTCCGTCTGATTTGCAATTTAAGCCAAACGGATAATGCATTCACAACTGAGACGCCAACACCGTGTAATCCACCTGAAACTTTATAAGAATTTTGATCAAACTTTCCGCCGGCATGAAGCTGTGTCATAATAACTTCAGCTGCAGAAACACCCTCTGTTGGGTGGATATCTGTTGGAATCCCACGTCCATTATCACGAACAGAACAAGAACCATCAGCATGGAGTGTGACGTTTACAAGAGTAGCATGACCAGCTAAAGCTTCATCGATAGCATTGTCTACAACTTCATAGACCATATGGTGTAAACCTGATCCATCATCAGTATCACCAATATACATACCAGGACGTTTGCGTACAGCATCAAGACCTTTGAGGACTTTGATAGAAGAAGCGCCATAATCATCACTTTGTGCCGCTGAGGTTATTTCATCACTCATAAGTTAGTCCATTCCTGTGTTCAATTTACAATATTCTATCTGCTTTTTTAAAGCTTAATGTTCTGATCAGTTATTTATGGAATAACCACATTAAACATTTACCGTATATCAGAACTAGATTCAATATCTGTCGATATATAATGAAGAGAATGATGAAATGAGATTGTACTGTTATGTCGTAAAACTCCGTCATTTAGGGCGGTGATATAAGGAAAGTAAGCACTACCTTGATACATTAAGTATTTTTAAAGTGCGTGGTGAATATTCGGAGCAGGGTTTATTTGTATAATCTTTAGTTAAATGAAGCGCATGAGTGGATAGCCCCGAGGAATTAGTCGAGAGAAGCAGGATTGTCTAGACGTCAACGCTAATAGGAATCCTTTTCCTTTGAGAGTGGGGATGAGGTCAATTAAGCTTTACAATAATGATGCTATTTATTTTGTTTATTTTTGCATATGCGTGATGTTTCAAAATTAGTTATACATTTTTGTGTTAAACTAACAAAGGTCTTACTTGTTTTATCCATAAATCAATTTTCAATTCTAATGCTGCCGTATATTTAAAACAAAGGTTACGAGCTCTCTAAGCAGCTCAAATTTTTGTATATTAGATTGAGGCGAAAATATTGGGTATATTAGTTTGTGTTATCTTTAAAATGTGGAAAATATAAAGGCGTAAATGTAAAAGCACGTTTCCACTATCGTTCTTTTATTCAGTTTTACAACTTTTAAAAACGTTTACGGCGATGTTTTTAAAGAATGGGGGTGATGACGCATTGTCTTACGCTTTTGTTTTTCTCATTTCTGTAATGGAGGTTACGTCCCTTATTTAAAACAAAGCCCCATTGCACTGTTATTCACGCGCTTTTTTAAGAAACATCTCTCAATGTTCCTAAACTCATTTTACAACGATGTTTGAATAGTATAACGCAAAATACCCTGTGAATACTACAAGATTCATGTCCCTCATTTTGCCCATATTGACAATAAGGCGCAAACCAGCATCATCATTTTATTTTCCGGTTCTTAAATGTTGATGCAACCTTAATGTTGAGAAAACCCTCGGCATTTGAAGGGTATTTTTACTCTTTTCTTTAATAGTGTCTATATACTCCCTCTGGTTGTGATACGCAAGAAAATGGTTTTGATAAAATGGAGTGTGCCACTAAAGTATGTACAGCTTATTTCTTATATTTAAAAAATCAAATCGCCTTTCTCTCAAATTACTTTTTATAAATAGCAAGAATTTTATTTATTAAACGCCAGATATTTTGGTGAAGTGCGTTAGATAATAATTGAGAAGGGTTGCATCTTAGCTTTAAAAATGGGGGAGAGATTTTGAAAATAAAAAAATCTATATATATAAAACATCTTCAATTGCGTTTATGGTACTTTTTATTCAATAATCCATACAATATTTTTATTCGTATTTTATTTGTAGCAGGGGGGGTTCTATTTTCCTCTTACGGAGAAGCTGAAAGGTTGCCTTCTTTTTTTGATTCGCATGAACATTTGGTACAACCTGATACGACGGATATTCTTCGTTTGCGTTTTGTAACAACTTTTGATTTTCCTCCTTTTAATTTCCTTGATCAAACGGGGCATCTTGCAGGTTATAATATCGATTTATTGCGCGCTATTTGCTCAAAATTAAAATTAGAGAAGCTTTGTGAAGTAGAAGTAATTCCTTGGAAAGAGCTTGTAGAATATGTTAAAAATGGTGGTGCAGAAGTCATTATTGCGGGTTTAAAAGAAACAAGTAAAACCCAGCAAGATCTTGTTTTTACAAAGTCATATTTGCGCTTTCCAGCGCGATTTGTTGCTTCTCGACTTTTAGATCTCGATGAGCCAATAAGCGATCAATTGGTGCATTTAACCAGTGGTGTTTTGTCTAAAAGTATTCACGAAAAGCTCTTTCATCATTATTTTCCTAAAGCAAAATGGCAAGAATTTAAAAAGAGAGAAGAGCTCTATAAAGCATTACAGGAGCGTAAAATTGACCTTATTTTTGATGATGGATTTGCTTTATCGTTATGGTTCAAAAAACAAAAATCTGTTGATTGCTGTCATTTTGTTGGGGGGGCATATATGGCGCCACAGTTATTGGGACAAGGAATGCAGCTTGCTGTTGGAAAAAAGAATGAAAAATTGGTTGATATACTCAATTATGCGCTGAAATCTCTAGAAGAGGATGGTAAACTTACAGAACTTTATTTGCGGTATTTTCCAATAAGTTTTTATTGATGAATAGTTTTTTAATTAAGAGCTGTTAATCTTTCTGTGCCTAGTCGATAGGAAATAGCTTCTGCGAGATGATAGCGTGAAAGATTATCTGATTCGTCAAGATCAGCAATTGTGCGTGCAACTTTGAGAATGCGATGATAAGCGCGTGCAGAGAGGTGCATTTTTTCACTCACATCTCGTAAGAGTGTGGTCGCACTTTTATCAGGAATGGCAATCTGTTCTATAATTTTGGCAGGGCAATCGCCATTGGTGCGAATATGATCAAACCCCATTGTTGCAAAACGTTTAGCTTGAATGGTACGGCATCGTGCGACGCGTTTGGCAACATCGCAGCTTTTTTCTGATTGTTCTGGTTGCATAAGGTCCATAGCTGTCAAAGCAGGGACATCAATCCGTAAATCAATTCGGTCAAGCAGAGGACCAGAAATACGGGACTGATAATCGATTTGGCAGCGTATTCCTTTAGCGCAAACATGGTCTTTTTCGCCTGCCATACCACAACGGCAAGGATTCATTGCGGCAATGAGTTGGAAGCGAGCAGGATAGCTAATATGGTGATTAGCGCGGGCGATAACCGATTCCCCACTTTCTAAGGGTTGACGAAGAGAATCAAGAACCTGCGGAGAAAATTCAGGCAATTCATCAAGAAATAACACACCATTATGGGCAAGGGAGACCTCTCCCGGTCGTCCTTTAAGTCCCCCACCAATCATTGCGGCCATGGAAGCAGAATGATGTGGGGAACGAAAGGGGCAATGAAGTGAAATGGTATTATGAACCGCTTCTCCTGTAATAGAAGCAATCAGAGAGACATCTAAAAGCTCACGGCTATCAAGAGGTGGCAAAATGGAAGGTAAGCGTTGCGCTAACATAGATTTCCCAGCACCAGGAGGTCCTACAAACAAGAGGTTATGGCGTCCAGCAGCACAAACTTCTAAGGCACGTTTGGCTGTTTTCTGTCCTTTGATTTCGCAAAGATCTGGAAGTTCAGTTTCGATAGTATATTGGCGCGGTTGTGGACGTTTTTGAATTTGGGTTCCTTTGAAATGGTTGACTATAGTGAGCAGAGTCTCTGGGGCAAGAATATTTATTTCTGCATTTGCCCAAGCAGCTTCAGGTCCACATTGGAAAGGACAAATCAGTCCTTTATCGAGTGATAAAGCTGTCATGGCAGCTGGTAAAACACCATTAACAGCGGTAAGTGAACCATCCAGTGATAATTCTCCTAAAATGATATAGTCTTGTGCTACTTCGGGAGGGAGGATTCCCATAGCAAGCATTAAGCCTACGGCGATTGGCAAATCATAATGCGAGCCCTCTTTAGGCAAATCAGCTGGTGCAAGATTAATCGTAATCCGTTTAGTAGGCATAGAAAGTCCACAAGCGTGGAGGGCTGCTTGTACACGTTCACGGCTTTCTGCAACTGCTTTATCAGCTAATCCAACAATAGCCATTCCTATTTTACCAGATGAAATCATAACCTGTACATCCACAGGGACTGCTTCTAGACCGCGAAAAGCGACAGTTGTAACACGTGCGATCATTTGTTTATTTCCCCCTTTAGACTTTGTAGAGACAATCATATCTATGCATAAAAATCAAGAAGCATCTCTATGGTTTTTTTTATAGAGAGATCTATATACGTAGGCAGTTTTTTAGCGTTCTCATGGAAAGTCATTTGTACAAATTTAACCATGATAGTATGGAACGCAATAAAACGTTTATAATAAGCTAAATAAATATGTTAAGGAAAAAGAATGAGGCTGTTCGTGTTATGCAACAGTGCAGAATTTTATGAAAATATAAGGGGAGGGTGACGTTATGTATCGCAGAATGTTATTTGATGTGATAAAACGTGTAAAATGTGCAAAGTAATTATATTTACCTTTCCCATTTTTATATTATTTAAAGTGTAGTAGATGCAAAGTGTATTATAAGGTATCTGATTTTATGGTATACCAGGCAAGAATTTTGTTAAAATCAGGGACTGTGCGCTGTGTATTTATAGGCTTGTGTTTCGCTTTTGCTTTTCCACAGCCACTTGCTGCATTTGATTTTTTCGGCATACCTTTTTTTGGTCAAAAGAAAACAAATTCTCCTTCAAATTATGCCAAAAGTACAGAGAGATTTTATAAAGTTGATGTTGTTGCTCCGCCAGGCGCGCCATTAGAAGGTATAAAAATAGTTAAATCTGTTTCTTCTCTTGTTGCTGATAAAGAGAAAGCGTCCGCCAGTTCTTCTGGTTTGCTAGCCAAGGCGCGTTCAGATTATCGAGCAATTCTTTCTGCTCTTTATGCTGATGGACGCTACGGTGGTGTTATTAGTATTAAAATTAATGGCTTAGAAGTCGCTGATTTAAGTCCGGTAACTCAACTTCCAGCACAATCCAATATTGTTATTACAATTAATGCCGGTCCACAATATGTTTTTAGTATTGCAGATATTGATAAAGTAGCTCCGTTTGAAAAACGTAAAGCGCATAAAATGCCCACAATTGAAGAATTGGGCTATAAAGTTGGGGCTATTGCTAAATCTGAAACCATTTTGAAAGCAGAAAAATGGGCGATAGAAGGATGGCGTCAACAAGGTTATGCCAAAGCTAAAATTATGAAAAGTGAGGTCGTGGCTGATCATGCTGCGTTGCGTGTTGAAGGACGGATTGTTGTTGATCTTGGACAAAAGGCTCATTATGGTCCTTTAAGTGTGCGTAATATAAGTAATAAACCACGTGTAGATTCAGCTTATATCGCATGGATGACCGGATTGAAGCAAGGTCAGAAATACGATTCCGATGCGTTAGCGAAGGCAAATGAACGTCTTGCGCGCCTTGGTGTTTTTCGTGCTATCAATATACGTGAGGCTGATACCATTAATCTAGATGGCAGTTTACCGCTTTCACTTGTTGTACAAGAACGTAAACCGCGTCGTTTTGGTGTAGGCGGTAGCTATTCAACATTAGATGGTGCTGGTTTTGAAGCTTATTGGATGCATAACAATCTTTTTGGTCATGCAGAGGTTCTTAAAATTGAAACAAAAATAAGTGGTGTTGGTAGCAATAAAAAGCAATCGTATAATTTTAAAAATTTTGATTATCTTTTCGGTGGTACGTTTATAAAGCCTGGTGTACTCACGCCAGATACAGATCTCAGATCAGAATTAAAAATACAACAAGATGTTCTAGAAAATTATACGACAAAGGCCATCAAAGGAAGATTAGGGATTACACATATTTTCAATGGTAATCTATCGGGACAGGCTGCTGTAGAAGTTTCAAATGGTTATTCACGTGATATTTATTTTGGGAGCCGTAATTTTACAACAATAGGTTTCCCTAGCGGTTTGATTTACGATAGTCGTAATAATAAGCTTAATGCAACAAAAGGTTTATATGGTGAAGTTTTCATTGAGCCTTTTTATGAGATGCGTTTTAGCAACTTTGTTGCAAAAGTAACAGCAGAAGGTCGTTCTTATTGGGCGTTGGATGAAGGGAATCGTTTTGTTTTTGCTACGCGGGCAAAGCTTGGTACAATTCTTGGGAATGATACAGCACAAATCCCCGCGAATACGCTTTTTTTTGCTGGTGGTGGGGGCTCTGTTCGTGGTTATGCTTACCATAATATTGGTATCAAAACAGAAAATGATGCGGTTGTTGGTGGACGGGCAGTTGTTGAGGGATCGGCAGAATTGCGTGTTTCTTTAAATGATAAAATAGGGTTTGTCGGTTTTCTTGATGGAGGTGCCGTAGGGGAAAAGGCGAATTTTGATTTTTCTCAAAAAATTAAATGGGGAGCCGGTATAGGAGGTCGTTATATGACGGGTCTTGGTCCTTTACGCGTTGATTTAGCCTTTCCTTTAAAGAGAGAGAAGGGTGATCCTCGCATTGGTTTTTATGTGGGTATAGGGCAAGCATTTTAATGAAAAAAGGTGTACATTTATCAGCTTTCTTCTTTGTATTTTTGTTTTTTGGGGTGGGTGGTTTTGTTTTTGCGCAAAGAGGAGATACTCTTCCCTCTAGCGAAATGAAAACAGATGATCGCTCATGGTTTGTTTCTTTAATTGAACGAAAGCTTTCAACGCCCAATCGTCAAGTTCGTTTACATAATATACAAGGGACACTGTCTTCTCAAACATCAATTGATGCTATTACTGTCAGTGATAAAAAAGGGGTTTGGCTTAAAATTACCAATGCTAAAATGGATTGGAATCGTCTAGCGTTGCTGAGAGGGCGGATGGACATTAACCAGCTTTCGGCAGAACAGGTTACATTTTTACGCAAACCGCAAGGCAATTCTTCTTTTGTTTCTTCCCTTGGGACGGGCAAGTTCTCTTTACCAAAATTGCCGCTTGCTCTTTCTATCAATACGCTTATAGCTCAACATGTGACATTTGAACAGAATCTTTTTGGTTTTTCTGCTGATATGTCATTAAAAGGTAATCTCACTTTGGCTAGTGGTAATTTTGATGTCGATATAGCGGCGCATCGTTTAGATGCACCAGGTTCTTTTTCTGTTGTCACCAAGATATCTGATAGTAATCGTACAGCTCAAATTGATATTTCTGCTAACGAACCACAAAATGGTATTTTGGCGAATATTTTTAACATTGAACAACGTCCAGCATTAAATCTCGTCGTGAAAGGTGATGGTACTTTTGATGATTTGGTTATCAAACTTTCTTTAGAGTCCGATCATCATTCTATTTTAGATGGTAATGTTATTCTTGCAAGTGTTCCAGAAGGACACAGTTTTTCTACGAAACTAGAGGGAACACTGAGCCCTTTAATACCTTCTCAATATCGTAGTCTCTTCGAATCTGATATAACATTAAAAGCAAAGACAAGAAGAACAAAAGAAGGTGTGACACACCTTGATCAGATGGTTATTCAGAGCAAAGCAATGAATGTTATAGCCAATGCTGAAATAACCGCTGATGGATTTTTGCGGCGGCTTTTTGTTGATGGTAAAATGGCTCTTGATAACGAACAGGAGTCTATTCATTTACCTGTATCGGAAGTATCAAAACCTGCGAATACTCTTGCTTTGAACATTGACTATGGTCGCGAAGGGCAACAATCTTGGAATGGGCGGTTGGTTGTAGGTCATTTAAGCAATAAAAATATTTATATTCGCGATGCAATTTTTGATATGGGAGGAGTAAGCGAAAATCTTGATAATGCAGCTTCTCGTCATGTTGGTGTTCAGGTTAAAGGAACGCTTCAAGGGGTTAAAAAAATTAAGGGAACGTTAGTAGAAAATTTAAGCCAAGCGGTTCATGTGCATTTAGATACGGATATTGTTTCGAATAAACCAATTTTGATTCATGATCTGAGTGTTACGGCTCAGGGTTTTTCTTCTTGGTTAAAAGGGACAATGGAGGGTTTTGTTTTTAAAGGCGATCTCGGTTTAAAAGCTCAAACATTAACTCCTTTGGAAGTGTTCAGTAAACAATCACTTTCTGGTAGTGCAGATATTAAAGCCAAAGGAACGATCAATTTATTGAGTGGCATTTTTGATCTCCAATTATCAGGAATGGCTGACGATATGAAAATAGGCGTGCAGTCTTTTGATCGTTTATTCAAAGGAAACATCACTCTTTCAGGTGGTGCTACTCGAAATACGAAGGGTTTCATTTTTCGTCATTTTAATTTGAAAAATCAATATACAAACATAAAGGCTAATGGTTATTTTTCAGATGAAAGCGCTAAAATGGATCTATCTGCTGAAATATCTGATTTGTCCAAATTAGATCCAAAGATAAGCGGTGCGCTTACGATTGAAAGTACGGCGAGAGGGCGCAATAGCCATATAAAACTAAATACACGTGCTCATATTGCTGAAGCATTAATCGTAGGGAAGAAACTTCAAAACACAACATTTAACATAGATGCACTTATAGATAATACAGCACCAGTTACTGCTTTAACGGGGGTGGTAAAAGGTGAAGGGATTTTTGCTAAGAAACCTTTGCATTTATCGGCCTCTTTTAAAGATTCTCATAAAATTCGAAAACTTGAAAATATCGATATTAGAGGGGGAAGTGCAAAAATAACGGGTGCTCTTTCTCAACAACTTGGGGGGTTTTTGAAAGGAGCGTTGCATATTGATGCCGATGATATTTCTGTACTTTCAGCGTTATTTTTGCAGGATGGTAGTGGAAAAGTAAAAGGAGATTTTATTTTTGATGAACAAAATGGCAGACAAAAAACCAATGTGAAGGCGCATGTTAGCCATTTGAATTTTTCCAAGAATAAAATAAAAAAATTGGCAATAGATGCTGACATATTCGATCCTTTTGGCATGACACAGTTTGAAGGAGTTATCAATGCAGAACATATTCAAACACCTTTGATAATGGTCAATCGTTTAAATGCTCACGCCGATAGAAATAATGGACAAACGGTTTTTACTGTCCAAGCGATGTTGCATGATACTCTCAATGCACAGCTTTCTGGTCGTTTAATGGTTGAGGAACTTCCAGACAGTATAAAACGAGAAGTGCAAATTGAAACTGTGGATCTAAAACAACACATTTTTCATGCAACATTGCTGAAACCATCCATAATTGCTTTTGATAAAGATGGAATGACAATCAATGAATTAGGAATTGCAATAAATGGAGGCAACATCATCTTAGCAGGGAATATTCAAGATACCCTGAATTTGCAACTTACAATGAATGCGCTTCCTGCTACTTTAGTCAATCTGTGGAAAGCCGATCTTGGAGCAGCAGGGAGTGTAACAGGGCATGTTATGATTCGTGGTCATTTAAAAAAACCTGATATAACGTACGATATAAAAGGTGAGGGACTGACAACCGTTGCTTTTCAAGATAAAAAAATTATGCCTTTTTCTCTTTCTGCTACGGGAAACACTGTAGATCAAAATCTTACTTTAAATGCAAATTTAACAGGAGAAGGAGTACAAGCAGAAGCTCAGGGGCATGTATCTCTAGAGAAAAATACGCTTGATCTTCATATTAATTTGCAAAATTTATCTGCACGTTTGGCGAATGGTTTTATTGCAGGACAAGCGCTTGATGGGACACTGATAGGCAAAATTGATATTGGTGGAATAATGAAGGATCCATCTGCTCATTTTGAGCTTTCTAGTCAAAATTTAACCGCTATGACGCATAAAGGACCAATGTCAATCAATATAAATGCTCGTGGTTCTTATAAAAAATCGACATTTCATATTGAAAATATGATAGCTACTGGAGATAAAGGATTAGATCTTTCCGTCCATGGGCCTGTATCTCTTAATGGTTCAGAGGCAAAATTAAACGTTAAAGGGATAATGCCTCTTGATTTTGTTAATCTCTTATTAGCTAAGCGTGGTGCACATATAACGGGTACAGCAAGAATTGATACAGTTCTTAATGGAACGTTATCAAAGCCACAATTGATAGGAAATATTTCTATAGGCGACGGTAGCTTTTTTGATTCACAAACAAATGTAGGATTGAATAATATAACGCTTGAAGGCAAATTAAATGGTGATCATATCCTTATAGAGAAAGCTTCAGCTTCTTCGTTTGAGGGGGGGAGAATTTCTGCTTCAGGTCGTATCTCTAATGGTCTAGAGACAGATTTGATATTTCATCTTGATAATGCCAATTATAATGATGGTTCTATGATTCTGGCAACATTGTCAGGTGAGATGACAATGAAAGGTCATTTTTTAAATGATCTTGTTGTTGGTGGTGATATCATCGTTGAAAAAGCTGAAGTTTTTGTTCCTGATCATTTTAAAAGTGCTAAGTTTCTTGATATTAGAAATAAGAATTTAACTAAATCGATTCAAACAACACTTGAACGTGCTGATGTTAAGAAAACGAACAAAAGCAAAAGCCGTATAGTTACACAAGAATCTTCATCTGTCGTGTTATCAAATATGAGTATTACAGCACGCAATCAATTTTTTGTACGCGGAAAAGGCTTAGATGCTGAACTTGGAGGACGCATTAATCTAGCAGGCCCATTGAATGATGTGCATCCAGTTGGTGAATTTAGAATGATTCGTGGACGTTTTGATATTCTTTCGCAACGTCTTAATTTTGATCAAGGGCAAGCGAGTTTTAGCGGTAATCTTAATCCTACGGTTTATTTTGTAACCAACAATAACAGTGGTGATATTCGCGTCACTGTAACGGTAAGTGGGACGATTGATAATCTTGATATTAATTTTTCTTCACAACCGAATTTGCCTCAGGATGAGATTTTGGCGCGTTTGATTTTTAATCGCTCTCTTAATGAATTATCACCATTTCAGATTGCTCAACTTGCAGCAGCAGCGGCTGATCTTGCAGGTGCTTCTAATACATCTTTGTTGAATACTTTACGAACTAAAATTGGGCTTGATGATCTTGATGTTATCGTTAATGAGAAGGGTAATACAGGCTTACGTATTGGACGCTACATACACAATAATATTTATTTGGGCTTTGAAGCAGGGTCCGATGGAACGACGAAAGGAACAATTAATTTAGATATTTCGCGTCATCTCAAAGCTAAAGGTGCCATAGGAAATGAACAAAATTCTAGCATTGGTCTCTTTTATGAAAGAGATTATTAAAGATTGAATTTAAAAAATAAATTCTTTGTCTTTTGTCTCTCATTTCTAAATCTGAGGAAGGATACATAGACTAGAAATCCTATAAAAGAAGAAGATTTTTTGAGGCGTGAAGAAATATATCTGAAATATTCGATTTTTGTTTATTGTGTTTTTGAATGAGATCACTTTTCTTATAATGAATAGCCCCCCAAACAGAACACTCCAAAATATAACACTATTGTGTTGCAAATTCATGTGCTTGTTTTAAAGAAACATTTCTCAATGTGGCTTGAGCCTATTTCATAAGATTGCTTGTGAAATGATATAAAGTACCTCTTATGAATGGTATAAAATCCATACTACCATTGTTAATAAAGGTATAAGTATTTATTAAAGATATAAGCCGGCATTATCATTCTATTTTCCAGCTTCTCATGTTGCCGACAATCTTTTCACTTGAAAATGTAGAGGTATTTTTATTGCTTATCTTAAGAGTTTTTATGCATACACCAATATCTCTTATGACGTACAACAAGTGCTTTTGATTAATTCATCATAAATATAGAGAAAATTTACAATAAGCAAATTACATTTTATCTTTTATTTAAGATGTAAAGTAATAAATTATGATTATAAATCAAAGTATTAAAATGCAGGTCAAAAGATATTTTTTGTAAAAATGTTTATCAGAGTTATATGCCGTATTTTTCTATTTAGGCGGTTAAAAGAAAGAGGAATGTCATTTTACTTTTCATCTGTTTTTTTTCATATTGAAATCATAGCCTTATATAAGCACTAACGTTGTGCATTTATAAACTCTTCAAGAAGTTAAGGTATTGGAGGAATATCACTTTAGTTTCGGATGTAGAAAAAACAGCAAAGCTTGCTTTAAAGCAATCTACAACAGTAAAAAAGTTTTATAATAAATCTTCTCTTATTTTTTAATGTTTTTCTTTTACGCTGAGTGTATCTATAATTTGCAGCACAATTTATAATTGTGAGCCTATCCTGCTGTACCATAAAAGACTGACATTTGAGGTTTGGTGATATAAGGCATGTAAGTCTTTTTGACAAAGTATTTTGAAAGCACAGGGTGAATATTTAGGGTAAGTCTTGTATAAGTGAATCACATGATTTGTTATCAAGTGGAACGAACTCAATAAAAATCTGGATTGTTTACAGATCAGATTGGGTAGAATCTTTGTCCTTTAAGGTGTGTGGAGAAAAAATTGTTAGTGCAGGGATAAACACGGATAAAGGTAGTATTAATCCAGATTCATCATCATAATCCGCGGCAATTTTTTCAGACCTTGATGCTCTCTCTTTTAGGATTCAAAACATTTATGAATGTTTCAACACTTATTTGAGGAAGGAAAGGGGTTTTTGAAGTTTCACTGTTAAAGTCAATTGCATTCAACAAAATAGCGAGTAAAGTTTTCATCTAAATCCAAGAAGTTTATTTTCAATAAACCATAAATTCTTTGCCAATTCTTGATTGAAGTAATACTTTTTTTGGTAACAAGCCTTTTTTATAAATGGAGCATTACCTTCTATCCATTTTTATTTCAAATCTTATTTAAGGATCTAGAAATTAGGAGGTATGTCTTTGAACTGGATATTATGAATTTTTTTATAAAACCCATGTTCTTTTGCTAGCAATTCTTTCTGAGTACCTTGTTCAATCAGTTGTCCATTTTGTATGACCACAATTTTATGAGCACGAGCAATCGTTGAAAGGCGATGAGCAATAATGATCGTTGTGCGTCCTTTGGTAAGGTGGTGAATGGCTTCATTAATTTGTGCTTCGGTGTGTGAATCAAGCGCACTCGTTGCTTCATCAAGAATCAGAATTTCGCTATCGTGAATCATTGCTCTAGCGATAGCGAGCCGTTGTTTTTGCCCCCCTGAAAGGTTACAGCCATTATCACCTATCTGTGTATCATAACCATTTGGCAAACTCATAATAAAGTCATGAGCATTTGCTGCTTTTGCTGCTTCGATAATTTCGTCATCACTAGCCCCTTCTTTTCCAAGTCCGATATTATATTTAACAGTTCCTTGAAAGAGAAAAGTATCCTGTCCTACATAGGCCATCAGGTTTCTCAGAGAGCGAAATGTTGTGTAGCGAATATCTTGATCATTAATCAATATGCGTCCTTTTGTGGGGTCATAGAGGCGCATAATAAGGTTGATAAGGGTTGACTTTCCCGAACCGGATGGTCCCACCAATGCTGTCATTTTTCCGGCTTCTATTTCTAGGTTGATATCTTTCAATATCATTTTGTTATTAGTGTATGCAAAAGAAACATGTTCGAAACGAATAGTTCCCTGCTTTTTACTCAGATCTTTAGCTTCTTTATGTTCTATAACTGTAAGGGGACAATCGAGTATTTCAAACATTGTACGGATATTGACCAAGCCAGATTCAATTTTGACACGTACATTTGCTAGTCTTTTTGCGGGTTCATAAGTTAAAAGTAAAGCAACAATAAAGGACATAAATTCACCTTGAACACCTGCGCGTTGGGTTGCAAGATAACCGGAAAAACAAATAATACCTGCAATGGCAACACCCGTGAGTGTTTCCATAATCGGATTGGTAATAGCTTCGAGTGTGGCAATATTGTTTGTTTGTTTTTCAACATCACAAATGGCTTTGTCCATCCGTTTTTTCATGACCTCTTCTAGTGAAAAGGCCTTGATGATTCGAATACCAACAGCCGTTTCCTGTACGATTTTAATAATTTCACCAAGTGAAAGGAGCTCTTTTTCCATCAGGCGGCGAACGCGTTTTAAAGCCATTCGAACGCCTAAAAAAGCTAGTGGTCCTACGATTAAAGTAATGGAGATTAACACAAAGTTTTGAATGAACATGACAAGCAACAGACCACTAACGGAAAGCAAATCACGTACAAAAGTTGTGATAATAGTATCAATTATATTACGTACAGCTGTCGCATTATGAGTTACACGAACAAGAAGATCAGATGAAGTGTTATTATGATAAAAAGAGACTCCTTGTTCCATAAGTCGTGCAAAAATTTTACGCTGTTGTTCCGCAATGATACTATTGCCTGCTTTGTTTAGAAAGTAAGTTTGGGAAAAAGTTGCGACTCCTTTGAGAATAAAGATAAAAGCAATGAAGCTAGAAATCAAAACAATCATAGGAAAATTTTGTGCATCAATAATCTGATTAACAACATCACGCATAATCCATGCACTGGTTGCTGTGGTACAAGAAATGATGATCATTGAGAAAATCGCAGCACTGTACCAACGCATATGTTTACGAAAATTTTCTCGCAAAAGGCGGATAATAAGATGTTTATCAAAAGAGGAAATTTGTTTTTTAGCCATGAAATGCTTCTATATTCTCTCATTATTTTATGCAAGATTGAAACATTCTTAATTAAAAAGCCCCTTAATCTTTTTTACAAAAATAGCCTTTTCTTTCAAGGTTCATCATATCAATTTCACGACGGTGAGAGTGAAAAATGTAGTGCAAAGTTTCTGTGAAAGGTATAACGAAAATTTGTTGTTCATCATTATTTTTAATTTTCAATAAAAGGTAACGGCGAGTTTCACCATTGTATTTACCAATTTCCATATTGTGATAGCCTTTGGCACTTGAAATAGCTCACAAAAAATATTTCGCTTTTTAATAATTTTTATGTATCATTTCCGTTTGTGATGTGTAAGCAAAAATTTTTGCCGCATTACATGATAAGAGAGCTTGAAATAAGAACACCTTACGATGTTTGAGCTTTTTCATTTAATATGCAAAATAACGAATTCTTCTTATAAATCGATAAAGCATTATTAAACTCTTAAAAGGATTTATACACATTTATAAAACCTTAGAAGCACCACAAAAACTCTATGTGGTGCTTCTAAATAATACCATACGCATCATTTTGATGAGTTGCACGCTGATGAGTTGCATGCAAATATTATTCCAATGCAAAACTATTTAGGTGCTATCACCATCATCATTTGCCGGCCTTCAAGCTTTGGCTCCAATTCAATTTTGGCAATTTCACTTGTATCTTCTTTCACACGCTGAAGAAGCTTTAATCCAAGATCTTGGTGAGCCATCTCACGACCACGAAAACGCAAAGTAATCTTTACTTTATCACCATGATCAATAAAGCGATGAACAGCCTTGAGTTTGACTCCATAATCATGGACATCAACATTTGGGCGCATCTTAATCTCTTTGATTTCGATGACTTTTTGCTTCTTACGTGTTTCAGCAGCTTTTTTTTGGGTTTGATATTTTAATTTGCCCAAATCGATGATTTTACATACGGGTGGCTCCGCATTTGGTACAATTTCAACCAAATCAAGCCCCGCATCTGCAGCCATAGCAAGAGCTTCTTGTATCGCAACAACTCCCTGATGTTGCCCCTCATCATTGATAAGCTGAACATGAGGTACTCGGATATCCTGATTTGAACGTGGTCCGTCTTTTTGGGTAGGTGTCATTTTAAACGGTTTACGAATGGTTTATGCTCCTTAATTTTGATTCAACTACAGTTAATTTAATATACAATTATGCGCCTAAAAACAACTATAATTCGCGCCTTTTTCATTATTTGATTTATTACTTTTTGAAATGATTTAGATTATAAAAGTTTTTCTTTTAATTTAAAGAAATCGTTTTATGGAGGATAAAGAATTATGGATCAAAATATTCCTTGTCAGTTTTTTTCGTTTGAGAACACCGCACTTGCAGTACGCTATCGCAAGGGGCGCCAATCTCCAGGTTTGGTTTGGCTTCATGGCTATCTATCCGATATGTCAGGGGATAAGGCGATGTTGGTTGATAGTTTTGCTCAGAAGAATGATTTGTCTTGTTTACGTTTTGATTACTCTGGACATGGAGAATCAGGTGGTGATTTTTTTCAAGGAACGATTTCACGCTGGGTTAAAGAAAGTTTAGCGGTTTTTGAAACTTATTGTGAGGGTCCACAAATTTTGATTGGCACCTCTATGGGCGGGTGGATTGCGCTCAAGCTTGCTATGATGTTAGCACAGAAAAATAAGAAGCTTGCTGGCATGATCTTGATTGCGCCAGCTCCTGATTTTACACAAACATTGATAGAATCAGGGTTGGGTCGAAAGGGGTGGAAAATTTTAGAAGAAACAGAGCATATTGAACGATCTGCGATTAGTTATACGGAGCCGGTTCCCTTTACAAAAGTATTTATTGAAGATGGCAGAGACAACTGCGTCATGAAGGGATGTATAGATGTTGGATGTCCAATCCATATTCTACAAGGGATGGAAGATGTGGAGATACCCTATCAGCATACTATGACTTTACTTGATCATTTGCCTCTCCATGATGTAACATTGACACTCGTTCGTGATGCTGATCATCGCTTTTCTCGTCCGCAAGATTTGGATTGCCTCGAAACGGTATTGAGGTCATTGATTGACCGGATTAATGCGGGAGAAGGGGGCAAATTCATTGATGATGAAGATATAATGTATGAGCATTTCTAAACAGCATTTTATTTTTTCTGATCGCTCTGTACCTGTACAGGTGCGGGAAAATAAGTGCGCGCGCCGTCTTACCTTACGTATTGATGCGAGCGGACAGAGGATTTGTGTAACAACACCACCAGCGATAAGTCTCTGTACGATTCAAAGTTTTATTGAAAAGCATCGGTCTTGGATTGAGGCGCGTCTTGCTCGTGTACAAATCTCTCATGAAAATGCTTATCTCAAAGAGGGGGCAACGATTCCTTTGTTGGGTGTTTGCCATTCCATAAAGCATAGAGAAGGACGTGGGGTAACGGAAATTATTGCAGGAGATGCAGAACAAGAACCTCAAATTATCGTTTATGGTCAATTAGAATACCTTCCAAGACGCATTGCTGACGTTTTGAAAAAACAAGCAGCACGTATTATAACACCTTTGGTGGCACATTATGCCCATAAAGTAGAGCGTAAAGTCAAATCAATTTGTTATAAAGATACGAGAAGTCGTTGGGGGTCTTGTTCAATAGATAAGCGTCTTTCTTTTTCTTGGCGCCTTGTTATGGCACCAAAAGAAGTTGTGGAATATGTTGTTGCTCATGAGGTTGCTCATCTTGTTGAAATGAATCACGGTCCAAGATTTTGGGCTCTTTGTGAAGAACTATGTCCTGATAGTAAAACGTATCGTGCTTGGTTGAAGGAAAATGCTCATAGATTGCAAGCAATTAATTTTGATTCATATAATTTAGAGGCGTCAAAAACTTTCAAATGAAGGCAATATTTAACGGAACTTTTTGTTGAGTGTTTTGTTGTGTGTGTACTTGCTCATGCATAATGAGGAAGCCATTGAAGCTCTCAGCACGATTGTTTTCCCCTGCTTGGTTTGCTGAGTGTCTTCAATGTTTTTGCTTTATCTTTTTTGTAATTCAGCGTAATAACCTTAAGTTGCTATGACTTATAAAAAATGGGAAGGGACCTTATGCCTGTTCTTACAGATCCGCTTCAGCTATTACAGAGACTTATCCGTTGTCCTTCTGTTACACCTCATGAAGCAGGGGCTTTATCAACTTTGGAACAATTTTTGAAAAAAATGGGATTTCATGTCGAGCGCCCTATTTTTACGGATAAAAATACAGATAATGTTGAAAATCTTTATGCCAAAATGGGAAACGAAGGACCCCATCTTATGTTTGCGGGTCATACAGATGTTGTACCACCAGGTGCATTGGATGAATGGACCTATTCACCTTTTGAAGCTGTCATAGATCAGGGAAAATTATATGGGCGGGGTGCTGTTGATATGAAGGGCGGAATCGCTTGTTTTATTGCGGCGCTAGCGCGAGTTCTTGAGAAACGTACCATTAAAGGAATGGTAAGTTTTTTGATTACCGGTGATGAAGAGGGACCTGCTGTTAATGGTACTATAAAACTTCTCAAATGGGCGGAAAAAAAGGGCGAAAAATGGACTGCGGCTCTTGTGGGAGAACCAACAAGTGTAAAGACTGTTGGGGATGTCATCAAAATTGGTCGCCGCGGATCGATTTCTGGTATCATTACCGTGAAAGGTCGCCAAGGTCATGTTGCTTTTCCAGAGCGGGCTGCTAATCCCTTGCCTTTGGCAAATAAGCTTATTCAGGCATTGACACAAACTGCTTTAGATAAAGGGACAGAGAATTTTCAACCCAGTAATTTGGAGCTAACAAGCATCGATACCGGTAATTCAACAGTCAATATTATCCCAGCGCAGACAACAGTTCGTTTTAATATACGCTACAATGATCTTTGGACAAAAGAAACACTGGTGGAAGAAATTGAAAAGCGTCTTGCTTTGGTGCAATCAAAAAACAATAGTGATCAATATCCCTCTTATCAGCTTGAATGGATTCCAAGTTTAGGGGATGTTTTTTTGACCAAAAATGATAAACTCATTCAAACTTTATCCAATGCTATTAAAAGTGTAACAGGGAATATACCAGAATGCTCCACTTCAGGTGGGAGTTCGGATGCGCGATTTATTAAGGATTATTGCCCAGTGGTTGAATTTGGCTTACCAGGGCAAACGATGCATATGGTAGATGAGTGTGTAGCCCTTGATGCGGTGGAAGCTCTTACTACTATTTATGAGCGTTTTATTGTTGATTTTTTTGCATGAAGAAATGATTGCTGGTTCAAAAATACCTTTATCTTGTTGTTCCATAAGATATTGCCATTTGAGGTGTGGTGATATGAGACTCGTAAGACTTAATATATTAAGTGGTTTTAGAGTAAGTGGTGAATCTTCTTAAATTGGGCTTCTTGCCTGTAGCGTCTTTAGTTAAGTGAATTACATAATTTGAAAGCCAAGAGGGAGCTGCTTTAAGAAGCAGAACTGTTTACAGACTATATTGGATTAAAAATATTTGTTTTTTAAAGTTTGGAAAGGAAGTTAATACGCAATCATAATGGAAAACAATGAATATTATATCATAATTGTGTGATGACCGGTTGAAGCCATAAAGACACACAAAAACATGCTGCTATTGTAAAAAATTCATACAACATAAATGCGCTCATTCATAGCTCGTGTCTTAATATGGTTTCTGCACTCTCATAAAAGGTACCTCTTATTTCAATTAGCCTCTCTTAGAGTAAAGTCCATAGGAAACGCGTTTTAAGTTTGTTTGACTTCATATATTTTGCCCTGCCTTTTTGTTCCCAAGAACTTCTGTTGCAAAATCATTACGAGATAGAAGGTGAGCTCATTTAATCAGCTTTAATATTGGTTATGATAAAGATACACAGAAATTCTTTTGTAGCATCACGTTGACTTCTTTAGCCTAGTATTTTTCTCAATTTTTTAATAAAATAACCTTAAAGGACGCGTACAGACACTCATAAGCATGTATGCATACAAATAAAATCATATGGGATTAATGTCGTTTCGCTCGCTAACAAAATAATCTCGATTCATATCTGATATATTTGCCATTTGAGTGCATTATTTGTTTTAATAAAACTCATGATTTTGCTGTGACTTATAGATCAATACCAATCATACAGCCGCGTATCTCAAATAAATATTGGTTCAGTATTTTTTTGCGACAACAGCTTTTATATACCAGAATAGGATAAAAGTATTGTGTATATCTATTTTTTTGTAATCTCTGAAACAGACATACAACCACAACCTGATTGAGGGAAAATATAAAGGTATAAAGGTGAAAATCAGTGTGCTTTTTTACTCTCCTTTTTTATTCGGTTTTACGGTTTTCAAAATTATCTAGAGTAATACCTTTTTAAATAATTAGAGATTGATACATGGTTTCATGCTCATTTCTCTGGTTCTTTAAATGGTGCCACGATTTCATAAAAAACAATACATTATCGTATTATGCATTCACATACTTGTTTTAAAGAAATTTTCTCAATATTTGTCACATTCGTGCCATTACGGTGTTTGTGAATAGTGTAATATAAAATTTTCCGTGAAGTGTATAAAGTCTACAGTGCCCACCATCTTTACGTTTATGAAAAAAAAGTTAGACCACCACACACTTTCTAGCTCAAAATATTGCGATAGCTTTTAGCACTTAAGGGTGTTCATAAGAGTTATTTTTACTTCTTTTTATAGCTTTTTTATCCATACGTTTCTCTACTTTTAAGGTGTAAGCAAATGGTGGTAACTAATTTACTGTAAATAGTTTTGAAATGAGAGTATCTCACGATACTCTAATCTCGCCTTTTCTGTGAAAAATGATGATTATGATTAAAATAAGTATGTTGTTATAAAAACTTTAGTTTGCGAGTTGGCTGATGATGTGATCAAGAACAATACGTCCTTTGGTTGTCGCTTTTAAGCGTTGGTTATCCACCATTTCTATCAATTCTTGGTGTTGTAAATCGATCAGTTTTTCCATTGGGATGCGTTTAGGGCTTAAGGTTTCATAGCGTATAAGTTCTAAGCCTTCGCTAAGGCGTAATCCCATAAGGAGCATTTCATTTGCCTGTTGTTCAGTGGTTAAATGTTCCGTTTCAATACAGCCATGTCCTGTTGTTTCTACCAAATTAAGCCACTGTTCAGGATGCTTTTCATTTATTGTGACATAACGTTCGCGGTTTTCAAGGTGTGATGACAATGTTTTTGAACAGGCAGAGGAATGATTCGGTGCGTGCTCAATGAAACGTCCATGTGCTCCTGGACCAAAGCCTGCATATTGGTGATAACGCCAGTAAAGAAGATTGTGTGCTGATTCAGCACCGGGTATTGCGTGGTTTGAGATTTCATAGGCAGGAAGACCATGCAATGCTGTTATTTCTTGGGTAAGATTATACAGATCTGCTGCTAGCTCTGATGGGGGAAGGATAAGTCTTCCTGCATCATGAAGCCGTTTAAAGGCAGTTCCTTCTTCGATTGTCAATTGATAAAGAGAAAGATGGTCCGCTGCCAAATCAATTGCTTGTACAAGTTCAGATTTCCATTGTTCAAGGGTTTGTTCGGGGCGGGCATAAATGAGATCAAAGGATAAACGTGGAAAAATTTGCCGTGCTAAATCAATGGCACAAAGAGCTTGTTCCACATTATGGAGTCGACCAAGTTTGCGCAATGCTTTATCATTGAGCGCTTGTATCCCTAGAGATAAGCGATTAACACCTGCCGCACGGTATCCACGAAAGCGTTCTGCCTCCACACTGGATGGATTAGCTTCTAATGTAATTTCAACTTTATCATCAACTACCCATTTTTTTGCAAGTGCTTGCAATAGGGCATCGACAGTTTGCGGCTCCATAAGAGAAGGAGTTCCTCCACCAATAAAAATACTTGTAATATGGCGTGGGCCTATTTTGTGATATTGCGTTTCTATTTCGCGCTTAAAGGCGGTGACAAAACGTGGTTGATCAACACCATGGATGCGAACATGCGAATTAAAGTCACAATAAGGACATTTAGCTGCACAAAAGGGCCAATGAATGTAAATGCCAAAAGGTTCATTCATGAGAATGCTAAAAGGTTTTCTGCCAAAAGTTTGAAAGCACGTGCGCGATGTGAAAGAGGCGGAATATCATTACGTTTCCAGTTGTGTTTTTGCTCTGTTGACATTTCTCCAAAGGTATTTTCATATCCATCTGGTAAAAAAATAGGATCAAAACCAAAGCCTTTGTCTCCCCGTGGAGGCCAAATGAACGTTCCTTCAACGCATCCGCGGAAGTAATCTGCATGAGCATCAGGCCATGCAATGCAAATGACGGATATAAAACGGCATTTTCGTTGGCTTTTTTCTCGCGCTCCAACTTTTTGGAGTTCATTTTCTATTTTTTCCATAGCTTTGGGAAAATTACGTGTACCATCAGCTTGAATTGCCCAATCAGCGGTATAAACGCCTGGTGCACCCTCTAATGCATCTACCTCTAAGCCTGAATCATCAGAGAGGGCAGGAAGTCCTGTCTTTTTTGCTGCTGAAAAAGCTTTAATATAAGCGTTTTCTTCAAATGTTTTTCCCGTTTCTTTTGGTTCTGGCAAGCCCAGTTCTTTTGCCGATTGTATTATTAAACCGAAAGGCTTAGTTAAAGTAGTGATTTCATGCAATTTGCCGGTGTTATGTGTAGCAATGACAAGTTTTTTATCTGCTATGCTTCTCATATAGATTTCTCCAAAAATGAAAGGGGAATTGTTTTTGTGCTAAAAACCGGCTTAAATGCTCATACACACACATTCTGCTTGATTTTACATAATATGATTATTTTACACGTTTTATGATATTTTATTCCAATAAAATTTTTTATCTTGTATGAAGATAACCTTGCAAAGATATGAAAGACATGTCTTTTTCTTATGATAGCATTTTTATGGTAAATTTCCAATTTCTTGTTTGCTCTAAAGGGTGAAATTTTCTATTTACAGCGGTTTTTGAACAATCCAGATTCTCTTGGTCAAATTATCTTGGCAAGTTCCTACAGCAGACCACTTTACAGATCAACTCTTAATCTTAAATATTTCTCACACACTCTAACAAAAAATACCTCCTGCGTAATTTATCAATCATCACTCTGAAGCTAGCATTTTACGGGTCAATAGGATAATATGTTTTTATACTACTTTAGACTATTTGACCAAACCTTGGCAAAACTTATATAAGAGATGAGGATTTTAAAAGTAGTGAAACAATTGTGATGAAGCACAAAACTATTGATAATGAACTAAAATATCTTGATGAACGTTCACGTGATATTTTTCGCCATATTGTTGAAGCTTATCTTAATGATGGTGAACCTGTAGGGTCACGCAATCTTTCGCGGCTTTTACGACAGACATTATCGCCTGCGACGATTCGCAATGTGATGAGTGATCTTGAACATCTCGGTTTGATTTATGCACCACATGTTTCTGCGGGTCGAATGCCGACACAATCAGGTTTACGCTTTTTTGTAGATGCATTTATGGAAGCGGGTGATTTGCCAAACGAAGAGCGAGAAAATATTGAAATGCAAGTCAAAGAGGCTGGTCATGCACAATCGGTTGAACATTTTCTTGTTCAAGCAAGCCGAGTTCTTTCAGATCTTTCACGTGGGGCAGGGCTTGTTTTAGCAACAAAACAAGAAGGAACATTGAAACATATTGAATTTGTGCGTCTTGATAGGGAGCACGCTCTTGCCGTTTTGGTGACTCAACAAGGTGAAGTTGAAAATCGTATTGTTCATTTGCCAGAAGGGGTTACCCATGCACAATTGACGGAAGCAACGAATTTTCTCAATGCTCATATCCAAGGGCGTACATTGAGTGAAGCTAAAGGGGAAATTGCCCGCTTATGCGCAGAAACACGGGCTGCACTTGATGACTTATCGCATCATCTTGTTGAAACGGGATTAGCTCTTTGGGGAGGAGAAGGTGCTGATCATAAAATACACCTCATTGTTCGCGGGCGTAGCAATTTACTTGAAGATGTGAAAGCAGAAGAAGATTTAGAACGGTTACGCCATTTGTTTGATGATCTTGAAACGCGTGAGAGTATGGCACAGCTTCTCGATTTAACGGATGAAGGTTCTGGGGTTCGAATTTTTATTGGTTCAGAAAATAAGTTATTTTCACTTTCTGGTTCTTCTTTAGTTGTAGCACCTTATCGTGATTCACAACAAAGAGTCATTGGTGCTTTGGGCGTTATTGGTCCTACACGGCTTAATTATGCAAGGATTGTGCCCATGGTTGATTATACAGCTCAACTTGTGTCACAGTTATTGCGTTAAAACGATGCAGGTAAGTATTTGTACTATAGAAGCTCATTGTATTATATACATCGATACCCCTTGATTTTTGTCTGTAGAATTTCGATATCGAGAATAACGAATCTTATGAAGGAATAAAATTTTTATGTCTGATGAAAAAAACAAATTTACTGACGCTTCATTTGAAAATTGTGATTTAAAAAATCCAGCTGATCGTAATACACTTAAACAGGCAGCCGATGAATTTTTAAAAACACATAAAACAGAGGAACACGAAAACGTTGAAAAAGAAAGCAATGAGGTTAGTGATCTTTTAGCGTCTTTGCAGGATGAAAATAAAGAACTGAAAGATCAGCTTTTACGTCTTGTTGCAGATATGGAAAATCTTCGACGCCGTACTATGCGAGATGTGGCGGATGCAAAGGCTTATTCCATTGCTAATTTTGCACGGGATATGTTATCGGTTTCTGACAATCTCAATCGTGCTTTGGAAGCCATTCCAGAAGGGGCGCGGGAAAGTGATGCTGGTTTGAAATCATTGGCAGAAGGCGTTGAAATGACTGAACGTGCCATGATGGCAGCATTAGAACGTCATGGGGTGCAAAAAATTCATCCAGAGGGACAAAAATTTGATCCTCATTTTCATCAAGCGATGTTTGAAATTCCTAATGCCGATGTTCCAGATAACACTGTTCAACAAGTTGTTCAGGCAGGTTATATTATCGGGGAAAGGGTGTTACGTCCAGCTATAGTGGGTGTAGCCAAAGGAGGAGCAAAAGAAGCTTCTGGTGAAGCTGATTCTGCTTAAAACACATCAATAATAAATCTCCAACATAAAATGCAGTATTCCCTGCAATTACACATATATGAGGTCTTTTCTCAAAGAGTTTTTAAAGGGTGTTATAAACACCCTTTTATCTTTGAAGCGCCCAACTTCCTTTTACAAGATACACGGACTCGCTTGAGGGAGATGACGATGAAAATAAAACAAAATGATCAACCTCAAAAGGAGGGATAAAAAAATCATCTTGAAAAGATAGATAAGAAGAAAGATCTTCAAGATTGATATCAAATATTCGTGCAAGAGTAATATGCGGAATAAATTGTCTTTCATCAGGCTTTAACTCTAATTTATTCCGGATATATTGCATCTTTTCATGTAAAAGATTAAGCTTTTCACAAGGTTCAATGCGAACTACAAGAGAATGGGGAGCATTTTCTGAACCAAAAACTTCAAAACCATCTATTTGTAGCATAAAAGGAGAGAGCTTTATTGTATCAAAGGCGTGCATAAGTGCATCTGCGGTAGCACTTTCAACTTCACCGAAAAAAGATAAGGTGACGTGAAAATTTTGCGGGTTGATCCATTGCGCTTTTGGTAAGCCATTTTGCAACGATACAAGTTGTTGTGTTGTTTGTTGAGGAATCTGAAGGGCACTAAATAGACGACCCATAATATTATCTCCTTATAATGAAAGATGCTATTCCAAGCACAATATAGATAATAAGGGCGAGGCATGTACCATAGAAAATAAGGCAATAGTATTGAAAAAGAATGTCTAAAAAATGCTTACTATAATTATGAGCGTACAAAGCTTATTCGTTTTAAAAAATGGTTATGATATCGATAAGAATTGCGTTTTCATGAGCTGTATCACAATGATGTGCAATAGAAGATTACTTATGTATTATAAAGACTACAAAGTGAGCAGAAAATAAGAAAAGTTGATAGATTTTTGATGTGCGAAATTATTTTGACATCTATCTTTAGCCTAAAATAAAGCATATTCTAATACAAGGTGAAGAGTTCTCTTTTTCTGTAAAGATTTAATTATACGGTTAAGTCGGGTAATAGCCGTAATACGCAAAACTATTCAAATTGATCAAATAATGTTAGGAAAGGAGGGAAAAACTCCAGTATAATAAAATTACTATAAGCTTTTACATTTATGATAATTATGCCAATCCATAATGGATATGAATATTGGTATAAAAGCGGGAAGAGAAATTAAAATTCAAAACAATGATGGAAAGTTCCTATTTTCTAAGAATCATCATCCTTATTTATGGTGAGAAAGCGCTAGTTTTCCTCTCCAAAGTTGTTATTGATAAGCTTTTCAAGAGCATTAAGAGCATCTGTTGCTTCTGGTCCTGAAACACGAATGGTGAGGTTGCAACCGGATGAAGCCGCTAGCATCATAAGTCCCATAATTGATGATCCACCAACGATTTTTCCATCCTTTTCAACTTCAACAGTAACATTAAAATTGTCAACAGTTTGTACAAATTTTGCAGAAGCACGTGCATGCAAGCCACGTTTATTACAGATATTGAAATGACGACTTATACATGGGAGGGTATCTTTGGAAAACATTGGTATTTTATTATCCACTATAAAATCATACTTGGTACATTAATATATTTACGCCCTGCTTCTTGTGCTATTCTTAACGCGTCTGATAATGAAATATCAGGACATTTGCGAATAGAAATCAGTTTAATAAGCATGGGCAAATTAACACCCGCAATCATTTCAACGCGTCCTTTTTCAATAGCAGGGATAGCTATATTCGATGGTGTTCCACCGAACACATCTGTTAATATGATTACGCCATGATCCGTATCTGTATCGGTTACTGCGGCTATAACATCACCTCGGCGCTGATCTATATCGTCATCGGGATAAACGCATATTGTTGCGAACTTTTCTTGTACACCAACAACATGTTCCACGGCATGTAAAAATTCGACAGCCAGCTCACCGTGCGTTACAAGCACGAGTCCAATCATTTACGCAAACTCCTGTTAACTAATAAGATCCGACCATATTGGTGGGAAACACATTTTACAAGGCTTTGTCTTGCTGCCAAGAAAAATTTGCAAAAAAAAGGCAAAAATTGTGATTTTTTTATCTTTAGAAAAAAATTAGACAGATTTTTGCCATATTTTTCTAAACAAAAATGCTTCAATAGCTTGACAAATGGCTGTACAATCGGCTTCACGAAGAGAGGGAAGTTTTAAAAGAGGAATGTGCAAATCTTCAAACTGAAAAGTTTTATTTGTGGAAAAACGTTCATATTTCGGACCGAGAAAAATAACACAATCGATAGTTGTATGCTTTTCAAATTCTATCATATAAAGACCAACGCCACGAATCTCGATACCGCCCTCTAAATTATCAGGAGTGTATCCGTGGAGCTTTCCATTTTCCGCACGCAACATTGTATAATCATCACTGATAAGCTTCGCTTCACGTTTTGACCACTCAGCACGGTCGAGCAAAGAAAGGGTAAGGGTTGATTTTCCTGATCCCGATGGACCTATAATTAACAGCCCCTTGCCGCCTAATTGAAGGCAATTTGCGTGGAGTATTTCACATTTTGTTTTCATGTCTTTTACTTTGGATAAAAGATTTATTTAGCGAGGGGAAGCATAATAATAAAACGTGCACCAGTTTTACACTTCCCAAGTGTAGGATCAATAATATTTTCGGCTGTAATTGTCCCATTATGAGCCTCGATAATTTGCCGACTAATAGAAAGGCCAAGTCCAGAGTTTTGTCCAAAAGCATCTTCGTTTGGTCGATCTGTATAAAAACGCTCAAAAATGCGTTCAATATTTTCTGAACGAATACCTGGGCCATTATCTTCAATGGTTAAAATAAGGGTTGAAGCATGACTTTTCATAGTAATGCAAATTCTGCCACGATTCCGAGGAATAAAAGAACGTGCATTTTCAAGAAGGTTTGAAATCACTTGCCCTAAACGGAGTTCATGTCCCAATACAAGATAGGCTTTTCCATGAGGACGCGGGACAATATTAAGGCTTATATCAATGGTTTGCGTATTACGATACACTTCCTGAACAGCATGAACAAGACTTTCCAAAAGCGGTGTCATATCAACAATCTCTGCGGTTTCTCGTGCAAGCTCTGCATCGAGCCGCGATGCATCAGAAATATCTGTAATCAACCGATCAAGACGGCGCACATCATGTTGAATAATTTCAAGCAATTTCTCTTGTGCTTCTTCATTTTTAGCCAGAGGGAGCGTTTCAACAGCACTGCGTAGAGAAGTGAGAGGATTTTTTAATTCGTGGCTTACATCAGCAGCAAAGCGTTCAATGGCTTCAATACGCATATAAAGGGCATTGGTCATATCACGAATAGAAGTTGAAAGGTGACCAATTTCATCTTCACGCATTGAAAAATCAGGAATTTCTACACGCTGATTATTGCCATTACGTACTCGATTAGCCGAGGCAGATAATTTACTTAATGGATGGGCAATCGTATGGGCCAAAAAGAGAGAAAGAACTAAAAGTACGCTACCTACAACGGCAAAAACTTTGAAGATAACCAGTCTTTCGCCTTTTACAATGTTATCAATATCAGAACCAGTGGTTGAAAGAAGAAGAGCTCCAACCACTGCGCGATAGCGTTGCACAGGAACGGCAACAGAGACAATTAATTGACCTTGTCTGTTGCGTCTTTTAGCCGTAGCAAGAGAGCCGTTTAATGCGCGGTACACTTCTGGATAAGCAATACCACGGTTTTTTGTTTGTTCTCTGTCAAGAGCAATACCTTTGCCATAAAATGCGTTTGAATACCATGAAGTAAGGCGATCCCACATGTTTTGTTCTGTTTTAAGTGGGGGTAAATCATAACTAAAAACTTCTCCACTAGAATAAAGAACGCGCGAATCAAGAAGGAGAGTAGCATCACGATCATAGATACGTGCTCTTGTCGTTTTAGGTGTGATGAGACGCCGTAAAAGAGGGGCAACTTGCTCAGGGTTAATAGGAAAATCCCAAGAATCGGTTGATTGAGGGGCTGGTGTAACGCTTTCACCAGTCTGTAACTCTAGGAGTTTTTGGGGGTCAATGAGGATAGAATTTGTATCTACTGTTGCAGAAGCAGCAATAGCCCCAGCAATAATTTTTCCTTGGGTACATAAACTTTTAATTTTTGCTTCAATTAAACCATCGCGAAATTGGTTAAGGTATAGAATGCCTGTAACTAAAACGGCAAGGGCAGCAATGTTTAATATAACAATGCGACGTGTGAGGCTGGAAAAAAGCAATTGTCTAAAGAGACGTTGTATTCGAAGATGTAAACGAGCAAACATAAGAAATGGCGTTGAGGATGTACCATTAACGGTTGCTTTTTGTAAAGTTTCCAGTTGAGAATTGTTTGTCATCGATTTGATTGCCGTTCAAATTTTTGCGACAAAGTAGTTTTATACCTCGTGGAAACGATAACCTACACCATAAAGTGTTTCAATCATTGCAAAATCATCATCCACTTGTTTAAACTTTTTACGCAGACGTTTAATGTGACTATCAATGGTGCGATCATCTACGTAGACTTGATCACTATAGGCAGCATCCATTAAAGCATCACGACTTTTTACAACTCCTGGTCTTTGTGCTAAGGTCTGTAGAATCAAAAATTCCGTAACGGTTAAAATAACAGGTTTATCTTTCCATGTACAGGTGTGGCGTTCTTGATCCATCACAAGATCTCCACGTTTGAGAGAAGAGGTGGAAGAAGTTCCTGTAGAAAGCGGTTGATTACGTGCATTAGAACGGCGCAAAATAGCTTTCACGCGTTCAATAAGAAGACGTTGGGAGAAAGGTTTAGTAATAAAATCATCAGCTCCCATTTTGAGACCAAATAATTCATCAATTTCATCATCTTTAGAGGTAAGAAAAATAACTGGAAGATCGGATTTTTGACGCAAACGACGTAAGAGTTCCATCCCATCCATTCGGGGCATTTTAATATCAAAAATAGCTAAGTGTGGAGGGTGAAGTGTGAGACCCTTAAGTGCAGATGCTCCATCTGTATAGCTTTCAACCCGATATCCTTCTGTCTCAAGCGCAAAAGATAAAGACGTTAAAATATTGCGATCATCATCAACAAGTACAATCGTTTGCGTGATTGTTGGTGTATCTTTCATGGTTTCTTAGACCTTTCTATTGCCATGGTAGCAAATTACCCACACTTATTTATATGGGAGTTCATATTTTTTTTGCAAAACAAATATGATACAAATTGTAGTAAAATAAAAAACCTTTTGTCATTACTGTAAAAACTTGTTTTGCTTTCATAATTTATAATGTTTCTACATCTATTAAGATCCCTTTGTTTGAGAGAAAATTTTCATAAAGGCTTTTTTTATCAAGATTTATTACAAAGTTTATTATTGTATTTGTCCCATAATTGCACAGGCGTAATTTTGATTGTTGAAGTTTAGAAAATCTGCCTATGTGTTTTAAGAGCAAAGAAAAGAATGTGGCAATATATGCACAAAAATTTGTTTCTGCTACACGAAAGGAGGTCGTAATGGGATTTTTTAATTTTATTAAAACTGTAGGGGAAAAGTTAGGTATTGGGGATCATGAACCAAAAGAAAAGGATTTTAAAAGAGCATTTAATGATTTTCAACTCGGTACAGAAAAAGTCAATATTCAAGTTGAAGACGGTAAAGCTATTCTAAGCGGTGAAGTTCCAGACAGGGAAACACTTGAAAAAGCACTGCTGGTTGTTGGCAATTCACAAGGTATCTCTTCTGTAGATGTTGATCAATTAAAGGTTATAGATACAACGCCTAGAAAAACTTCTCGCTTTTATGAGGTTAAATCTGGTGATAATCTTTGGAAAATTGCTGAAGGGGTTTATGGAAAAGGGCAAGGTGATAAAAACACATTTATTTTTGAAGCCAATAAACCAATGCTAAAATCTCCTGATAAAATTTATCCTGGACAAGTTTTACGTATTCCTGAAATTGACCATAGTTAATTCATCAAAGGGGGTAATTTTTTACTGATGTCATTAAATAAAAAAATGAAGAAGCGTACAAAAATTTCACGCTTCTTCATTTTAAAAGTGTGTATTTATAATATAAAGGAGCTTAGTGAACAGGAGAGGATTTAGAAGGTGATGGTGCTTTCATAGCATTTACAGAGAAATCAACATCAATCGTTCCTGCTTTCTCAAATGTCAATTTTGCGCTAATTTTATCACCTAACTTGAATGGTTGTGAAAGTCCCATAAACATAATATGATCACCGCCAGGCTTAAGCGTGATTTCGCCATTTCCGGGAATTTCAATGCCATTGTGCATTTTTTCCATTTTCATAATATCATTAACGACAGCCATAGAGTGTATCTCTGTTGTTTTTACTCCGTTTGTAGATATAGAAACCAAACGATCTGGAGTATTACTGTGATTAATAATGTAAAGATAACCGCTACCAACTCTTATACCTCTAGGTGTTTCTCGTGTCCAAGGATTGAGAATTTCTATGTCGCCAAGTTTATATTGCTGAGCACCTGCTGGCAGAGTTATACCAGCAAAGAGAAGAGTACACATGATATTTATGATAACCTTTTTGTATGAATATTGTGTATGTATTATATCCTTAAAGATGAGATTTGTTATTTTCTTAATAATAGATGTCATCATTGATTTACCCTCCGTCATAAGATTCACACTTTGAATATTTTTTTATTTTAGCAGAGCTTTTATTTAAAATAAAAGAAAGAAATGCTAAAGTGAAATTGATTTGAATATGAGAATAAAAATCATAGAATTCTTGGATTTTAAAGGAAGACAGTGAGGTTTACAATGACAACACACCTCTCAACGCTTCCATGTTCATCTCATAAATAGTATTTGTAAATGGTATAAAATCTATGATGTACTACTATTTTACTTAATAAAGATATAATAAAGAACAATCATCAACCACTTTACCAATTTTTAATATTACGAGAGCTTTTGGCATTTTAAAGCATTTATACAGAGGTATTTTTATATATTTTCAAAGTTCAAAATTATACAGTTAAGAAAAACGCTTTAGGTGAGTTTAAAGTACAAATTTCAAATAGCAGTAAACAATGAGACTGTTAGAAGGAGAATTTTTGAAAGGAGATTGATAGATAATACCTTTACTAATATGAGCATTAGATATGATGACTATTTTAGTCCAGGGAAAATTTGTAATATTTGTGATATAAATTATTCGCCTTTTAAAAAGCTTTTACGTGGGTATTTTTTATCAATGATGAGAAGATCAAGAGCGAGAGTGCATCACTCTTTTATTTTTTAATTTTTATAGAAAGATATATTTTTTGAGAATTGCAAGAAAAATATATTATGATCTCAAGTCTCTCATAAATATGGTATTTATGGGTCATTAGAGCGCCTATTTTAAAATAAATTTTTTATTTTGGAGATGTTTCTCTCATTATTCTCTTGTAGCAATAAAAGCCTGTTCTTATATACGAGGCAGCAAGGCTTGTTGCGACTTGCGGTTTATTATTATTTTATGTTGCTTGAAGCAATATACGGGCTTTAGGTGTTATGAGGAGCTATCTTAAAAAGATGCTTTATGAAGGTTGAGGTAGCTTGCTGAATGGAGATTATAATATGGCAAAAGTAATTGGTATTGATTTGGGGACAACGAACTCTTGTGTGGCTGTTATGGATGGCAAAAACGCAAAAGTTATCGAAAACTCAGAAGGAGCGCGAACAACACCTTCCGTTGTTGCCTTTACTGATGGGGGAGAGCGGCTTGTTGGGCAGCCTGCTAAACGGCAAGCGGTAACAAATCCTGAGGGGACAGTTTTTGCAGTTAAACGTTTAATAGGGCGCCGTTTTGATGATCCTATGGTTGAAAAAGATAAAGCACTTGTGCCTTATAAAATTGTTAAAGGTGACAATGGTGATGCATGGGTTGAAGAAGCGGGTAAGAAATACTCTCCATCGCAAATTTCAGCTATGATTTTGCAAAAGATGAAAGAAACAGCTGAATCTTATCTTGGCGAAAAAGTTGAACAAGCGGTTATTACTGTTCCTGCTTATTTTAATGATGCGCAACGTCAAGCGACTAAAGATGCGGGTAAAATTGCTGGACTTGAAGTTTTACGGATCATTAATGAGCCGACTGCTGCTGCTTTAGCCTATGGTTTAGACAAAAAAGACGGAAAAACAATTGCTGTTTACGACCTTGGTGGTGGTACATTTGATATTTCAGTCCTTGAAATTGGAGATGGCGTTTTTGAAGTTAAATCAACCAATGGAGATACGTTTTTAGGGGGTGAAGACTTCGACATGCGCTTGGTCGGTTATTTTGCCGATGAGTTTAAGAAAGAGCAAGGAATTGATCTGAAAAATGATAAACTCGCTTTACAGCGCTTAAAAGAAGCGGCAGAAAAAGCAAAAATTGAGCTTTCTTCGTCACAGCAAACAGAAATCAATTTACCATTTATCACGGCAGATCAATCAGGTCCCAAGCACTTAACAATGAAATTGACTCGGGCAAAATTTGAATCTTTGGTTGACGATTTAGTGCAGCGTACGATCGAGCCCTGTAAAGCTGCGTTAAAAGACGCTGGATTAAAGGCCGGTGAGATTGACGAAGTTGTTTTAGTGGGTGGTATGACACGTATGCCCAAGATTCAGCAAGTCGTGCAAAGCTTCTTTGGTAAGGATCCACACAAAGGCGTTAATCCTGATGAAGTTGTTGCAATGGGTGCTGCCATCCAAGGAGGTGTATTGCAAGGCGATGTCAAAGACGTGTTGTTGCTAGATGTAACGCCTTTATCTTTGGGGATCGAAACCTTGGGTGGGGTTTTTACACGTCTCATTGAGCGCAATACCACTATCCCAACGAAAAAATCTCAAGTTTTTTCAACAGCGGATGATAACCAGAGTGCTGTGACTATTCGTGTTTTCCAAGGTGAACGGGAAATGGCGAGTGATAATAAGTTACTGGCTCAATTTGATCTTGTTGGTATTCCTCCAGCACCGCGTGGTATACCTCAAATTGAAGTTACTTTTGATATTGATGCGAATGGTATTGTTAATGTTTCGGCCAAAGATAAGGGAACTGGTAAAGAGCATCAAATTCGTATTCAGGCATCAGGTGGTTTAAGTGATGCTGATATTGAAAAAATGGTACAGGATGCGGAAGAGCATGCAGCTGAGGATAAAAAACGCCGTGAAGGTGTTGAAGCTAGAAATCAAGCCGAAGCTCTTATTCATTCAACTGAAAAGTCACTCAATGAATATGGCGATAAAGTATCAGCTGAAGAAAAAGGACAGATTGAAACAGCAATATCTGATTTGAAATCTGCGCTTGAAGGCAGTGATACTGAAGAAGTAACAACAAAGATGCAAAAATTAGCTGAAGTCAGTATGAAGCTTGGACAGGCTATGTATGAAGCTTCACAAGCAGCGAGCGCTGACACTGAAACAGAAGCAAAGAATGACGATGTTGTTGATGCTGATTTTGAAGAAGTTAATGATAAGAAGAAATAGTGTCAGCATATGTGTTGATTAATTTATAAACCCGGCCTTTGAAATATAAGGCTGGGCTTTATTATTTGAGTGAGTTGCAACTTTGTTGCTAAAAATATAAATTAAAAGCAATCTTATCCATAAAGATGGATGACAGAGAAATTATCAGGAATACATGATGAAGGTTGACTATTATGAAATTCTTGGCGTGACTCGTGAATGTGATGATAAAAAGTTGAAATCTGCTTTTCGTAAGTTGGCAATGCAATATCATCCTGATCGCAACGCCGGGGATAAAGAGGCAGAGCGAAAATTCAAAGAAATTGGCGAAGCCTATGAAGTCCTTAAAGATCCCCAAAAGCGTGCTGCTTATGATCGATTTGGTCATGCGGCTTTTGAAAATAGCGGTAGTCAAGGAGGAGCAAATCCCTTTGGAGGTTTTGCTGCTGGTGGTGGCTTTGCTGATATTTTTGAAGATTTTTTTGGCGAAATTATGGGAGGTGCGCACCGTAAGCGTGGTGATGGTCGCGAACGTGGTGCAGATCTGAGTTATAATATGGAAATAACCTTAGAAGAGGTATTTTCAGGAAAAACTGCAGAAATTACTATTCCCAGTTCCGTTACGTGCGATGTTTGTGAAGGATCAGGAGCGAGAAAGGGCTCTAAGCCGCAAGTTTGTGGAACATGTCATGGATCTGGTCGTGTGCGTGCTGCGCAAGGTTTCTTTTCTATTGAGCGAACATGTCCTTCATGTCATGGACGTGGTGAAACTATTATGGATCCATGCTCAAAATGTCAGGGGACACGACGCATAGAGAAAAAACGTTCATTGAGCGTGAATGTTCCAGCTGGTATTGAAGATGGAACGCGTATTCGCCTTTCTGGTGAGGGTGATGCTGGTATTCGTGGTGGCCCCAATGGTGATCTTTATATTTTCCTTTCCGTTAAACCGCATGAATTTTTTCAGCGAGAAGGAGCAGACCTTCACTGTCGCGTTCCTATTTCAATGGTAACAGCTGCTTTAGGAGGAGAGTTTGAAGTTTCCGATCTTGATGGTGTTAAAGCGCGTGTTAAGATCCCAGAAGGGACACAAAATGGACGTCAATTCCGCCTTAAAGGCAAAGGTATGCCCATGTTGCGCCGTCAGCAAGCAAGGGGTGACCTTTACATCCATATCACGATTGAGACACCACAGAAATTAACGCAAGAACAACGTGAACTATTGCAAAAATTTGAAAAACTTTCAAATCATGAGAATTCACCGCAATCACATGGCTTTTTTTCACGTATGAAAGAATTTTTTGAAAATATTTCTGGTTAAAATATGTGAATGTTCTCAGAATAGATTAGAAAAAACTTTTGGAAGGTTATTTTAATTAAGCTTTCTATAGCCTTATCATCTGTGAAAAGCATTTTTTTCTTGAAAAGAAAAGAGAGAAACGATTAATTTAGGGTAAGTGCCTGCCACTGATAGTTTTTTACATTTAACGAGTTTTATGGATAAGTCTTATTTTTGAGTATCTATGATATTTTAAAAAGGACTTATCCATACAAGAAGAACGCAATTGAGTGACTAATTTCCAGTGTCATGATAACTGCCTTTATGCATTCGGCATTTTTTGTATTTATTGTTTTACTCAAAATGCCTTTTTAAAAGCCCTATGCTAAAACTGTCAAATAGGTAGTAGCCTACCAAAAAGTAGCTAAATAAGCTGTTAGACAATCCATTTTTTTCAAATAAAATATCAACTCCTCATAACCAATTTTATTTTTGGCATTTTTGATAGTCTTAAAAATTGCTTGGATAAGGTTACAGTGCTAAGTCAACCTATTTCTTATCTTGGTGATCTGTTAATTTTATTATTATAAGAAAATTTTGTTTTTATCTTACAAAATCAATGGTTGTATATATTCTTATTCATTGTTAAGTATCCATAGGCGTAAACTAACGAGTCGAATGTACGGCATAGCTTAAAATTTTTTCAGAACTTTGCTTTTCAATTTTATACATAAAATCATAAAATAATGACGTTTTGTACGCCTGTTTTGTTTAATTTTTCGCTGTCAATTTTTTGAGGAAGTTGTTTTCTTGTTTCATTTCGTTATTACTTTTCCTAAATTCCACTAAGAGATGGTAAAAAGTGATGAGGAGGCCCTATTAATGGATGATGCTAAAAACGGTGCTGTAGATGTTTTAGAAAAACAAGCAGCATTTCTATCGTCTGCTTTACCATATATGCAAAAATACGAAAATGAAACGGTTGTGGTAAAATATGGCGGTCATGCTATGGGTGATCCTGCCTTGGGGCGAGCATTTGCGCGTGATATTGCTCTATTAAAGCAATCGGGGATTAACCCTGTTGTTGTTCATGGTGGAGGACCTCAAATTGCTGAAATTTTGATGAAAATGGGGATTGAATCACGATTTGAAAACGGTTTACGGGTAACCGACGAGCGGATCGTTGAAGTCGTTGAAATGGTTTTGGCCGGTTCCATAAACAAAGAAATTGTCGCTCTCATCAATGCAGAGGGTGAATGGGCAATAGGATTATGTGGCAAGGACGGCAATATGGTTTTTGCCGAAAAGGCTTATAAAACTGTCATTGATCCTGATTCGAATATTGAACGTGTTTTAGATTTGGGATTTGTTGGTGAGCCTATTGAAGTTGATCGCACATTGCTGGATCTTTTAGCATGTTCTGAAATGATACCAGTTCTTGCTCCTGTGGCTCCAGGACGCGATGGAAAAACCTATAATATTAATGCTGATATTTTTGCTGGAGCTATTGCTGGTGCATTAGAGGCTAAACGCCTTTTATTTCTCACTGATGTTCCTGGTGTTTTGGATAAACAGGGCCAACTTTTAAAAGAATTGACAGTTTCTGAAGCAGAGAAACTTATCAAAAATGGGACAATTTCAGGAGGCATGATTCCAAAAGTAGAGACTTGTATAAAAGCCCTTCAAAATGGTGTGGAAGGTGTTGTCATTTTAAATGGTAAAACTCCTCATTCTGTTTTACTAGAACTGTTTACCGAACAGGGAGTTGGAACGCTTATTGTTTCATAAATTGTGCGGAAAATTGGAGGAGAAAGCCTTTCATGACAAATATAAAACAGCTTAAATATCCTTTATTAAGTAAGCCAGAATTGGCAATATTTGCTGCAACAATATTGTGGGGTATTACGTTTTTAGTCATTCATATTGCAGTACGCTATAGTGGTCCCCTGTTTTTTGTTGGATTTCGTTTTATTGTTGCATCTCTTATATGTGGAGCAATTTTTTGGCGCTCTATAAAAGGTATAACGGTTTATGAAGTTTTCGCTGGGATGGCGATTGGTTTAGCCATGTTTTTTGGTTATGCTTTTCAAGCAGCTGGACTTCAAACAATTATTAGTAGTCAGTCAGCTTTTATTACAGCGCTTTATGTACCTATGGTTCCAATCTTGCAATGGATTGTTTTTAAAAAACCTCCCCGTTTTGCTTGTTGGGTTGGTATTGTTTTCGCTTTTATCGGGCTTGTACTTATTTCAGGACAAAAGCCGGGAAATTTTGATTTTTCAAAAGGCGAAATTTTGACTTTGTTAGGTGCTTTAGCGATTGCTGGAGAAGTCATACTCATCGGAATTTTTGCCAATAAGGTTGATAGTCGGCGTGTGACCATTATTCAGTTATTTTTTAGTGGTTTTTTTTCATTTGCTTGTATGCCTTTGATGGGTGAAAGCATCCCTGAATTTTCGTGGGTATGGTTTAATATTGGTATAGGATTGGCATTAATGAGTGCCATCATTCAATTAGCTATGAATTGGGCACAAAAGTCCATTTCCCCTACACGTGCGACACTCATTTACGCAGGTGAACCGGTATGGGCTGGTATTGTTGGGCGTTTGGCTGGAGAACATTTATCTCCCTTAGCTTTATTGGGCGGTTTGCTTATTCTGATTGGGATCATTGTGGCTGAATTACAACCTTCACAATGGCGTAAAAAAAACAAAGCAATTGAAAAAATTGATTAGCTATGCACCTTTTCTATTATGATTTTATTACATGAGATTTTTGCTTGCAAAGTTTTCATTTTTGAGGCTTTTTTTAATATGAAGATAAAGGAGGCTTTATAAGCTATTCCAGCTTTTGTATAGTAAATTGGAGCAATAATATTTATCTGTCTTCTTAACCTCTGAAACGGGAAGTCAACGTTCATTGAGTCAAAGCATGAAGTGGTAAAGACAAAAAACAGCTTTCATCTTTACTGTTATTGTTAAATTTAGCTTTACAATTTTCAAAAACATCCATGGTAATGTTTTTGAATAATGAAAATTACGCACTGTCGCACTTTATTTCTTTTGTTATTTCATGGGATCACGCTTTTCACGTAAAATAGAACGCCTAAAGCAGCCTCCCATAATGTTGTATATTAACGCGTTTTTTAAAAAGACAATTTTCTTAATATACATCATATTCATTGACGGTCCGCGTGAAGTATAGAAAAACTACAGAGCATCATCGTTTTACTTAAATAAAAGGCACTAGCATTTTCTTTGTCAGTTCTCAATATTATGACAGCCTTTGGCATTTGAAAGAGAGAGAGGCATGTTTACTCATTTCTTAAACGTTTTTATCCATATACTAGCCCTGTTTTATAATGGGGAAGCAAAAAATTTGATTGATTCACTATGAAAAGATTTAAAATGAGAAAGGCTCGCGATATTCATGTTATTTTATATAAGATTGCTAAAAAAAGCAGGTTATTGCGTATAAATAAAAAAGCATTTCTTGCGAATTTTATTGCAAGCTTAAGTGATATACACGCCCATCATATAAATATTATAACACATTGATTTATAATTATAATATAGAATTATTCACATTGAATTAGAACCCTGAATACCGTAAAATTTTCTCACTTCAAATCGTTTTCATATTAAATCAATCCAAATCTACTTGCTGACACGTTACAAGCAGGTAGTCCATGTGGGTAAAAACTGTACAAGAAAGGCATATCTCTTATAAACTTTTTCAAGTGTAAAGGATTGTTGCAACATTGGAGGCTGGCAAAATGTGTGATGGTATCGGTTTATCCAGCATATGAGTCATAAAATAAGATGTGAAAATATCATTTTAGCACCGTTGGATTTAATTTAGCAAATAAAAGCCTTATTTTTTAGGTTATGAAAAGTTGTGTTTTGAGAAGCTTTTTAGGTTTATATTCTTTTGATAGAAGCCGGAGCATAATTGGTCTTTGCGTTTTGTATTATTCTTTGCTAAATCGCCTTATATGACAATAGATCGTAATTATATTCGTAATTTTTCCATCGTGGCGCATATTGATCACGGCAAATCCACTTTAGCTGATCGTTTGATCCAAATAACAGGTGGACTTGATACACGTGAGATGAAAGAACAAGTACTCGATTCCATGGATATTGAGCGTGAACGTGGAATTACTATTAAAGCACAAACGGTACGTTTACACTATAAGGCAAAGAATGGTGAAACCTATATTTTAAATCTTATGGATACACCTGGTCATGTGGATTTTGCTTATGAGGTTTCGCGTTCATTGGCAGCTTGTGAAGGTTCTCTGTTGGTGGTAGATGCAAGCCAAGGTGTAGAGGCACAGACGTTAGCAAATGTTTATCAAGCGATTGATAATTCGCATGAATTGGTTGTTGTACTCAATAAAGTTGATCTTCCAGCAGCAGAACCTGAGCGTGTTAAAGAACAAATTGAAGATGTGATAGGCATTGATACATCTCAAGCAGTAGAAATATCAGCAAAAACAGGTTTGGGTGTTCCTGATGTTTTGGAGGCAATTGTTGCACAATTACCACCTCCCCATACAGGCGATGTTGCAAATCCCTTGAAAGCAATGTTGGTTGATAGCTGGTATGATGCATATCTTGGTGTCATTGTTTTGGTACGGGTGATAGATGGTATTTTAAAAAAAGGCCAAACCATTCGTATGATGGGTACAGGAGCAAAATATCCAGTTGAGCGCGTTGGGGTGTTTACACCTAAAATGGTACAGGTTGATGAGTTAGGACCAGGCGAGATTGGTTTTATCACTGCCTCTATCAAAGAGGTAGCAGATACACGGGTTGGGGATACGATTACTGAAGAGCGCCGTCCTTGTGAAAATGCTTTACCTGGTTTTAAGCCTGCGCAACCAGTTGTATTTTGTGGTCTTTTTCCAATAGATGCTGCCGATTTTGATGATTTGCGTGCAGCCATGGGCAAATTACGCTTAAATGATGCGAGTTTTTCTTTTGAAATGGAAACATCCGCGGCTTTGGGATTTGGTTTTCGCTGTGGCTTTTTGGGACTTCTTCATCTTGAAATTATTCAAGAGCGGTTAGAGCGTGAGTTTAATTTGGATTTAATCGCGACAGCACCTTCGGTTGTTTATCGCATGAATATGAATGATGGTTCTGTTAAAGAGTTGCACAATCCAGCGGATATGCCTGATGTGGTTAAAATTTCTTCAATCGAAGAACCATGGATTCGGGCGACAATCATGACTCCTGATAATTATCTTGGGTCAATTTTAGAACTATGCCAAGAGCGGCGGGGGATACAGGCTGGTTTGTCCTATGTTGGAACCCGTGCTATGGTAACGTATGATTTACCACTGAATGAAGTTGTTTTTGATTTTTATGATCGGCTAAAATCAATCTCAAAGGGTTATGCTTCTTTTGATTATCAGATGACCGATTATGCGGAGGGGGATTTAGTTAAAATGTCTATTTTGGTAAATGGAGAGTCTATAGATGCATTGTCTATGCTTGTGCACCGCACGATTGCAGAAAAGCGCGGGCGTTCCATGTGTGAAAAACTGAAAGATCTTATTCCCCAACATATGTTTCAGATTCCAGTTCAAGCGGCTATTGGTGGTAAAGTTATAGCGCGTGAAACAATTCGTGCTTTGCGTAAAGATGTAACAGCGAAATGTTACGGGGGTGATGTCACGCGTAAGCGCAAACTTTTGGAAAAGCAAAAAGAAGGCAAAAAGCGGATGCGCCAATTTGGAAAAGTAGAAATTCCACAATCGGCATTTATTCAAGCGCTCAAAATGAACAAATAATGAAAAAAGGAGTATTTTCTCTCATTGATTGTGCTTTTGCTTTTGTCGATTGGTTCAGATGCTTAAAGAACACTTTTAAATAAAATTGCGCTGTGCTTCATATTTTTGTGTATTGCGTAATTGTGTCATGCTTCTCACGTAAAAAAGAATACTTTAAACGAAATACATTTATGTTGCATATTGGCGCGCTTGTTTTAGTGAATCATCACTCAATGTATCAACTTCATTTCGCAATGGGGCTGTGAAAAATATAAAGTAAAATACACAGTGAATAATATAAAATCCCTTTGGCATCAGCGTCTTTACGCGTCATAAAGGTGTAAAGCGCGCCCATCATACTCTTTTTCAGCTCAAAATATTATGGCAATCCTTATCACTTAAGAGAATTCATTAAAGATATTTTTACTCTTTACTTAAAGTGTTTCTTACCCACACACTAACTGCGTTTGTAACGTGCAAGGAAATGATAGTGATTGATTCACTATGAAAGGATTTGAAATGAGAGAATCCTTGTATTCGAGGTTATTATTCAAGTTAAAAAACGATGAAATATTATTATGAATTAATCTTGTGTTTAAGAACGTAAAAGATCATTAATGGATGTTTTTTCTCGTGTTTTTTGATCAACGCGTTTTACGATAACAGCGCAATAAAGGTTTGGTCCTGCATCACCATTTGGTAAAGGTTTTCCAGGGAGAGAACCTGGCACGACCACTGAATAGGCTGGTACTTCACCGATAAAAATTTCACCTGTTGTACGATCAATAATCTTTGTAGATTTTCCAATAAAGACTCCCATTCCCAAAACAGCACCTTCACGGATAATGCAGCCTTCAACAATTTCAGAGCGAGCACCGATAAAGCAATGATCTTCAATGATTGTTGGGTTTGCTTGCAGTGGTTCCAAAACACCTCCAATACCAACACCGCCAGAAAGATGGACATGTTTACCAATTTGTGCACAAGAACCAACGGTGGTCCATGTATCAACCATTGTGCCCTCATCTACAAAAGCACCAAGATTAACAAAGGATGGCATCAATATAACGTTGGGTGCAATGTAAGCAGAATAGCGTACAATGGCTCCAGGAACGGAACGGAAATCAGCACTTTTAAAATCTGCTTCTTGCCAACCAGAGAATTTTGAAGGAACTTTATCCCACCAATGTGTTCCATTGATTCCACCAGTAATAAGTTGCATAGGATTAAGCCGAAAAGAGAGCAAAACCGCTTTTTTCAACCATTGATGAACATGCCATTGTCCATTTTTTTGTCGTTCTGCAACACGGATTTCACCTTTATCAAGAAGGTTCAATGCATGTTCGACACTCTCACGGATTTCGCCTTTTGTGGTAGTATTGACAGAATCGCGATCGTCAAAAGCTTGTTCGATAATCATTTCAAGTTGTGTGAGATGGGTCATGACGAGAGTTCCGTTAAACAAGTTGAAAGCTTCAAGGTTTATTCTCTATGAACTACGCGAAGAAATGTGTTCAGTCAATAAAACGATGAGGAAGTAGAACAGGTGCATGAAAAAAAGCTGTAAAGAAAAAAGAAAAGAGGAGCAAGAAAATTGGACACCACTTCTCCATACGAAGGATGCTCTACAACAAATACATAAAATCTCTAATTCAGCACAAATGCGTTCGTCTACTTATCGTTTAGCCTATATCGATCAAGATTTTATAATGCGTCCAGAGTTGCGCTCACAACGTATTGGTCTTGAATTTTTAAAGCCGGAAATAACCCTTAAAGAATATGACATTCAATCAACAGTTGTTTTTTTTGGTGGTTCGCGTATTCCTGAACCTGGGCAAGCAGCGTGGGCTGCAAAAAATGAAATACAAAAGAAAAATTTGCATGCTATGTCACATTATTACGATGAAGCAAGAGAGTTTGCGCGTTTGTGCTCACTTTATTCCGCTACGACAGAATATCGTGAATTTGTGGTTGTTACGGGGGGCGGACCAGGAATCATGGAGGCGGGAAATCGTGGTGCTTGTGATGTTGGTGCCCCAACGATTGGCTTGAATATTATTTTACCACATGAGCAAGAGCCTAATTCGTATGTGTCGCCGCATTTGTGTTTCAATTTTCATTATTTTGGGATGCGCAAAATGCATTTTTTATTACGAGCGAAAGCATTAGCTATTTTCCCTGGAGGATTTGGGACTCTGGATGAACTGTTTGAGACGTTAACTTTAGTACAGACGGGGCGTATGAAACAGGTACCAATTTTATTGTTTGGCAAAGAGTTCTGGAGCAATGCTATCAATTTTGAGTATCTGTCTGAACAAGGTACAATTTCTCCTACTGATGTTAATTATATGAAATTTGTCAATACAGCAGCAGAAGCTTTTGAAGAAATTCGTTCTTTTTATAAACTGCCTTGACGACTTTTAAGATGTCCACTCTTGAAGGATAATTAATACTCTACTTTGGTTAAATAAAGTCCTGAAGGAGGAGCAACAACACCACAACGTTTACGATCTTTAGCATGAAGAGCTGCTTCGAGATCTTGAGCTGTCCAACGTCCAATACCCACTTCCATGAGGCTTCCTGCGAATGAACGGATTTGATGATGAAGAAAAGAACGGGCTTGCGCATAAAGGAAAATTTCATCTCCTTCTCTTTGAATATCGAGGCGTTCAAGGGTGCGAATAGGGCTTTTGGCTTGGCAATGTGCTGAACGGAAAGTGGTAAAATCATGTTTTCCTACAAGCTTTTGAGCAGCTTCATGCATGGCTTCAGCATTAAGAGGCTTTGGCAACCACCACACGCGTTTGGCATTTAAGGCTGGTGGAGAGCGACGATTAAGTATTTTAAAAAGATAATGGCGTTTGGTTGCGGAAAATCGTGCATCAAAGTCATCAGGGACATTTTGTACGTTTAAGATTGAAATCGCTTCTCCCTGTTTACGTAAAAGAGCATTGAGCGCATCACGTACAGTATGGGGATGCCAGTTTTTTATGAAATCAACATGCGCAACTTGTCCCGTAGCGTGTACGCCCGCATCGGTTCTTCCTGCTGTTGTTATGGTCAATTGTTGTCCACTAAAGGAAAAGAGCGCCTGTTCAAGAGCTCCTTGTATAGTGAGAAGTTTTGCTTGACGCTGCCAACCAGCATAATTTGAGCCATCATATTCAAGAGTGAGTTTAAAACGTGGCATCTTAAAAAACAGCAGAAATATGAGCGCCTCGCAAAAAGGTTGCGCTATCAAGGACTTTACCACCCGATCTTTGGAGAGAGGTTATTTCTATCCGCCCTTGTCCACAATGGACAATCAAAGAATCTGGTTCTATTCGTCCAATTTCAAGAGAAGGACCTGTTGTTAAGCGACTATCAAGAATTTTTACACGTTCTTCTCGTCCCCCAATATTCATATTGCACCAGCAGCCAGGAGAAGAAGAGAGCGCACGGATATGCCTATGAATAAACTCTGCAGGTTTTGTCCAATTAATGCGGGTCTCTTCCTTTTTGATTTTGGCAGCATAGGTGATGCCTTCCTCTGATTGTGGGGTCAGTTTAAGTTGTCCTTTTTCAAGAGTTGATAGGGTTTCTACCATAAGTTCTGCGCCAATATGTGAAAGTTTGTTTAAAAGCTCAGCAGTGGTGGTGTTATCAGTAATGGGGATGGAGCGAGAAAGAGCGATAGGTCCCGTATCAAGTCCTTCATCCATTTTCATGATCATAATACCTGTTTCTTTATCACCAGCCATAATTGCTCGTTGAATAGGCGCAGCACCACGCCAACGTGGTAAGAGTGAAGCGTGGGCATTAAAACAACCAAAACGCGGCGTTTCGAGAATAGCTTTGGGTAAAAGGAGTCCATAAGCCACCACAATAGCAGCATCAACAGAAAGTGCTGCAAATTGCTCCTGTTGTTCGATTGTTTTGAGTGTTTGTGGCGTAAAGATGGGAATAGATTTTTCTTGCGCTGCACTTTGAACAGCTGAGGGGATTAATTTAAGTCCTCGACGTCCTGCTGGGCGAGGGGGTTGACTATAAACAGCAACAACATCATGACCTGCATCCAATAAAGCATGTAAAATAGGAACAGAAAAATCTGGAGTCCCCATAAAAGCTAATCGTAAAGCCATTACAAAACTGCTTCCTGCATGTTTTTTTCTTTTGCGCGTTTTTTAAATTTTCGTATCACCATATCGCGTTTGATCTTTGAAATGTAATCAATAAAAAGGCGCCCATCTAAATGATCAATTTCATGCTGCAAGCAAGTTGCTAAGAGATCGTCTGCTTCAATTTCTGTTTGTTTTCCTTCACGGTTCTGATAGCGAACACGAAGGCGTTTAGGACGTTCAACCTCTGCAAAATAATCAGGAATAGAAAGACAACCTTCTTTGTAAATATTACGCTCATCTGAAAGCCATAAAATTTCAGGGTTGATAATAACAAATGGTCTTTTCTGCTCATCTTCAGAATTTCCAGAGACATCTATAACCAACATACGTAGCGGTATACCAATTTGAATAGCAGCAAGACCAACGCCTTTAGCATTATACATGGTTTCCAACATATCATCCGCAAGTTTTTGGAGAGCTGAATCGACCTGCTCAACAGGTCTGGACACTTCCCGTAAAATCGGATCAGGTAAAGTAACTAAAGATCTCATTGGCATAAGTAGAGATTAATCAATGGTTTGTTATTGGTCAATATTGAATAACGGATTCTTGCGTTTTTTTACAATAAGAGCGTTATATTATAATTTATGTTTGATTCGTTTTTTTCCATACTCGCTGGTGAGTTTTTTTCTAAACTAATGCTTTTGCTTTTATTTATATTTGTCTGTTTGGCATTTTTTATGTTGATACATTCTCATCGAAAAAAAGCATTTTTGGAAAATGAAATTGCTGAACGCGCACGTGAGGCACAAATGCAGATGGCTACCTTGCTGAAAACACAAGCTGAAATGCAAGGGAGAATGCAAACGATGGCGGAAATTTTTGGTCAACGGCAGGCTGAATTAAATAAATCACTCAGTGAGCAACTCAATGGGATGACAACAAGCTTAGGCCAAACACTTCAGGTACAGACCAAATCCACTTATGAAAATTTGAATCGTTTGCAAGAGCGTTTAGCAGTGATTGATGCGGCGCAAAATAATATTCAATCGCTTACGGGACAAGTTGTTCAGTTGCAGTCCATTTTAAGCAATAAGCAGACACGTGGTACTTTTGGTCAGGGGCGGATGGAAGCAATTATTGCCGATGCCTTACCAACAAATGCTTATGCTTTTCAGGCTGTTCTTTCCAATGGAAAGCGCCCAGATTGTCTCATTCATATGCCCAATAAAGCCCCTTCTCTTGTTGTTGATGCTAAATTCCCTCTGGAGGCTTGGAATGCTATGCGTAAGGCAGAATCAGCGCAAGAGCGTCAAGAGGCAGAACGCCAATTTCGTACCGATATGGAAGTTCATATTCGTGATATTGCACAAAAATATTTGATTCCGGGAGAAACCCATGACACTGCTTTCCTTTTTGTGCCATCTGAATCGATTTTTGCAACAATTTATGAGGACTTTGAGGCATTGGTACAAAAATCCAATAGAGCCCATGTGATTATTGTTTCACCATCTTTGTTGATGCTTTCTGTCCAAGTGGTACAAACCATTATGAAAGATGCACGGATGCGTGAACAAGCACATTTAATTCAATCAGAAGTAGCAAAATTGATGGAAGATTTTGGACGAATGGATATACGTGTTCGTGCGTTACAGAAGCACTTTCACAAAGCAGGTGAAGATATAGAGGGAATTTTGATATCATCCTCCAAAATTATGAAACGGGCAAATCGCATTGAAACTGTCGAATTAAAAGAGAATCACTCTGAACAAACAAAAATAACAACATTGGCTCAGTCGCAAACATTGCGTTTTGCTGACGAGGAATAAAGCAAAGAAAGCTTTTTAAAATCACAAGTCAGATCATGTTCTTTATTGATTGGTAATACTTTTTTAGTATCTCTATCTTGTTTTATTTCTTAAACGAGAGGAATAGGAATATGCGACACCTTTTGTTTTTAGGGGCACTGGTGTTTCTGCTAGATGGGTGTGCAACGACCACTCCCACCCACACAAACAATGCTTGTGCTATTTTGGCACAAAAAAATGGTTTTTTTGACAATTGGGGTAAGGCTTCTAAACGTGCAGAAATGCGCTATGGGATTCCTATGCCTATTATTCTTGCAACCATTAATATGGAATCGAGCTTTCGTCACAATGCACGTCCTCCACGTAAAAAACTACTTGGTTTTATTCCATGGAAGCGTCAATCGACAGCCTATGGTTATTCTCAAGCGCTTGACAGTACATGGGCAATGTATCTTCGCTCTACGGGTAGATCTTTTGCATGGCGTACGAATTTTGCAGATTCTGCTGATTTTATTGCTTGGTACCATCGCCAAAGTGTTCAACGCAATGGGGTGAGATTTGATGATGCATATAGCCTTTATTTAAATTATCATATGGGACATGGTGCTTATGCGCGTGGCGGGCGTGTCACTGCTGCACTTTCACAGGCAGCACAGCGCATGGCAAGGATATCAAGGCTCTATGAACAGCAATTAAAGAGATGTGGATGGCATTAGGGAAGATTTTTGAAAATCTCAATTAGGGAATTGTTGCGGTAAAATTATTTGAGAGCCAAATTTCTTATGGCGTAATAAGGTTGTATCGTTTTTCTGATTGTTAAATGAAATAAATTGTTATTTTTTAGAATAAACCCAAGAGACAGAAAGCTTTTGCAATGCTCAATATATTTGACTGTACTCTCGATATTTTTACCTTCTTTGTTTAAAAAATTTACAATGGAAACTATATCCTATTTGGCTCAGGCATTTCGCACAGGTCTAAATATCAGAGATTATTAAAGAAAAATTTTAAAGTTTAATATCATTTTTTATTTTCATTATGCGTATTACTGGCTGATTATTACATGAATATTTTCTTTGTTAAGCGTATAAAATAGCAATCAAAAAAATGCAATTCGAGCATCATATTCAAAGTAAGAATCTCGAATGGCGTAGGGTTTTATCATTTCAGATCTCTTGAGATTAAATCAATAAAAACTATTGGCTTGCACATAACAAGCGTAATTGGCATGTGGATAAAAACTGTGAAAGAAAAGACTAAAAATGTTTTTTATGAACATTCTCAAATGTAAGAATTATCGGCAACATAGGGAATTAGCACATATAATGATGGCGCCACTTTGCTTTCACAACTCAACCTTGCTTGTGACGGGCAAGGAAACAAAATTAATTGATTCAATATGTTATTTAAGCGTGAATATACCTTAGTATTGAGCAGGTAGATGCTACTCAAGGTGGGCAATTTTTTAATTTGCAGGACATCTGACTAGGGTAAAAATACTCAAAAAAAGTTCTCATTCGCAATAACTGAGAAGTATATTTTAATATTTTATTCTCTCATCTCTGTTTAGGTACTTCGTACCTTTTAAAAAGATATAGATAACCAACATATTATGATTTTGTGGAAATATTGTGATAAAGGGAATTCAAAATTTGTCCTTTAAAACAAAGCGTAAGTTAAACAGCTCATCGTCTATTTCTATGCAAAGCATAAAAATTATCTACTTTTACAGTTACGACAGTAAAATTTTATAATCCAACAAATGATTAAAAATGTGTTATAATATCATAAAAATGCAAGGAACAGGCGCTATTGGAATGATGATTAAATAGCACATAGACCTTTTAAATTGATGCACACATTCTCTATTATAATTAACCCTTGATAGGATAGCTGGTCCTTTTGGTGGAGCTAAGCGGGATCGAACCGCTGACCTCTTGCATGCCATGCAAGCGCTCTCCCAGCTGAGCTATAGCCCCTACAAAAACAATCTTTCCCAAAAGGGAAGTATACAATTTCAGCTTTTCTAGAACGATCAAAATTGAAGATCAAGAAGAATTTACATTCAATGGAAAAGATATCCTCTTTTACTTCTCTTAAGCATCGTCATCATTAGAAACACCGCCTCCGAGAATATCAGTAACGTCATCATCTTCATCGTCATCATCATGAGATAAAAATGTATCATCGTCATCACCGAGATCTACATCACTATCTTCTAAATCAGGAAGATCGTCATCTTTAGAATCCTCATCATCCTCTTCAAGAAGCATAAAAGCAGATTTTTCAAGTGCTGTATCAAGCTCTTCAGCATCAACGTCTTCCTCATTGTTTGCTTCAGCTGCTGCAACTTCAAAGTAAGAACGCGGATAAGAAATTCCTGTATAGGGCGACACAATAGGATCGCGATTTAGATCGTAAAATTTTTTTCCCGTTTCTGGATCAACACGTTTAGTTCCAAGTTCTTGTTTTGCCATAAACCGTGCCTCTTTGATTAACTATTATTCCATTAAAAGATAAATTGTATGGTGCTTAATCGAAAAATAATGCCTTTGTCAAAGATAAATACACTGTTCCACAGTGATTTTTTCATGACGTCTTTTAAAGCATGTGCTAAAGGATGCACAATTTCATAAAAGTTAGATAGAATTAAATAGAATTTCCATGCAAAAAGCAATCCCTATAACCACCTATAAATCGAGTAGTCTCTCTGGAAAAATTAAAATACCAGGAGATAAATCAATCTCTCATCGCTCTCTTATATTGGGAGGATTAGCAAGTGGTGAGACACATATTCATGGATTACTTGAAAGCGCTGATGTACTCAATACAGCTGCTGCTATGCAAGCTATGGGTGCCTGTATTATTAAAAAAGATGGCTTCTGGACCATACGAGGAACAGGGAATGGTTGCCTTTTAGCTGCACAAAAACCTTTAGACTTTGGAAACGCTGGAACGGGTGCTCGTTTGGTTATGGGAATGGTTGGTCCATATCATATGAAAACAACCTTTATTGGTGATGCTTCTCTCTCTAAACGTCCAATGGGACGTATCCTTGATCCACTGCGTCTCATGGGGGTTGAAATTGAAGCAACGCACGACGATCACCTTCCTTTAACGCTTTATGGCCCGAAAATGGCTAATCCGATTCGTTACCGTGTTCCAATAGCTTCCTCTCAAATTAAATCAGCAGTCTTGCTTGCTGGACTCAATACCGCCGGCATTACAACTGTTATTGAACCAGTTCTGACACGAGATCATACGGAAAAAATGTTAAAAGCATTCGGTGCACAACTTGAAATAGAAAAAGATAATGAAGGTGCGCGTTTGATTCATCTTAACGGTCAACCCCATCTTATTGGGCAAACAATTCATATTCCGGGTGATCCTTCTTCTGCTGCTTTTCTAATTATCGCAGCCCTTCTTGTAGAAGACTCTGATATCACCATTGAAAATGTTTTGATAAATAACTCTCGAATGGGACTTATCGAAACATTGTGGGAAATGGGTGCTCAAATTGAATTTTTGAACCGACGTCAAACAGGTGGAGAGGATGTTTCTGATCTACGGATAAAATCATCGGTTCTTAGAGGCGTTACGGTGCCCAAAGAACGTGCTCCATCGATGATTGATGAATATCCTGCTTTGGCAGTAGCAGCAGCCTTTGCAGAAGGCAAAACAGTGATGTTAGGAATTGAAGAATTGCGTGTAAAGGAATCAGATCGACTGTCTGCTGTTGCTCAAGGATTAAAAATTAATTGCGTAGACTGTGAAGAAGGTCAAGATTTTCTTATTGTTTATGGGAAAGGTTCTGCCAAAGGTTTGGGTGGTGGACATGTCTCCACACATCTTGATCATCGAATTGCTATGTGTTTTCTCATTTTTGGGCTTGTATCAGAAAAACCTGTTACCATTGATGATAAACGAATGATCGCTACGAGCTTTCCAGAATTTATTCCTTTTATAAAACAACTTGGGGGGAAAATCGCTTGAAGCCTTTTGTTATTGCCATTGATGGACCTGCAGCCTCAGGCAAAGGAACCTTAGCACGCAAAATTGCTGTACATTATCGTCTTCGCTATCTCGATACTGGTCTTACTTATCGTAGTGTTGCTCATACGCTTTTACAACAAAATTTAGCTCTTAATGATGAAAAAAATGCTATTATTTATGCTAAAGAACTCGATTTTAACACCTTAAATCCTTCTCTTCTTTCTTCTCATGAACTTGGTGAAGCGGCTTCAAAAATAGCGATTAACCCTGCTGTACGCAAAATTCTTGTCGAAAAACAACGCAACTTTTCTAAAGTTTTACCCGGCTGTGTGCTTGATGGGCGTGATATCGGAACTATTGTTTGTCCTGATGCCGATATCAAGTTTTATGTTCTAGCCAATGTTCAAACACGCGCCAAACGTCGCTATCAGGAGATTTTAAAAAAAGGTGTTCAGGCAAATTATCATGAAATCCTAGCTCAACTTGAACAGCGCGACAGTCGCGATATAACGCGCAAACAAAGTCCACTAAAACCAGCAAAAAACGCCCACTTGCTTGATACGTCAGAATTGAGTATAGAAGCAACATTTGAAATTGCATGCAGTTTTATTGATCCAATCATAAAAATGCATATAATTGGATAAATTCGTTAAGGTAACTTCCAGCCTAGCGCTAACTTTTCTTCCTTTATTCAAGGAAAAAGGCTAGGAGTTGCTTATGTTAACACTAACCTAGCGCTCATACCTTATAATACAAGGTATATATTAGGAGTTCTTATGTCACAATACAATCCCACAACAGCGGATTTTGAAGCCCTTTTAACAGAATCTTTTCAAACTAATGATCTTAATGAAGGATCTGTTGTTAAAGGTCGTGTTATTGCAATCGAAAAAGACATGGCCATTATTGATGCTGGTCTTAAAGTCGAAGGACGTATTCCTCTCAAAGAATTTGGAGCTAAAGCAAAAGACGGTTCTTTGCAAGTTGGCGATGAAGTTGAGGTTTACATTGAACGCATTGAAAATGCGATGGGTGAAGCTGTTTTATCGCGTGAAAAAGCACGGCGCGAAGAAAGTTGGGTCCGTTTAGAGGAAAAATTCAATGCTGGTGCGCGCGTTGATGGAGTGATCTTTAGCCAAGTAAAAGGTGGTTTTACAGTCGATCTTGATGGTGCCGTTGCTTTCTTGCCGCGCAGCCAAGTTGATATTCGTCCCATTCGCGATGTTTCACCTCTCATGCATAATTCACAGTCCTTTGAAATTTTGAAGATGGATCGTCGTCGTGGCAATATTGTGGTCTCACGTCGCACTGTTTTAGAAGAAAGTCGCGCTGAGCAACGTTCAGAAATTGTACAAAATCTTGAAGAAAACCAAATCGTTGAAGGTGTGGTGAAAAATATCACAGATTATGGTGCCTTTGTTGATCTTGGTGGGATTGATGGTCTCTTGCACGTTACAGATATGGCATGGCGGCGTGTTAATCACCCATCTGAAGTGCTCACAATTGGCCAAACGATTAAAGTGCAGATTATTCGCATTAATCAAGATACGCACCGTATTTCTCTTGGAATGAAACAGCTTGAAAGTGATCCTTGGGAAAGCATCAGTGTTCGGTATCCGATTGGTAAAAAAATTACGGGTGCTGTTACCAACATTACTGATTACGGTGGTTTTGTTGAAATTGAACCAGGAATTGAAGGGCTGATCCATGTTTCTGAAATGAGCTGGACAAAGAAAAATGTTCATCCTGGAAAAATTCTGTCTACATCACAAGAAGTAGAAGTGGTTGTTCTTGAGATTGATCCTTCTAAACGGCGTATTTCTCTTGGCTTAAAGCAAACATTTGAAAATCCATGGGAAGCTTTTGCCAATAAATTTCCTGTCAATTCGCAAATTGAAGGAGAGGTTAAAAATAAAACAGAATTTGGTCTGTTTATTGGGCTTGAAGGCGATGTTGACGGTATGGTTCATTTGTCTGATCTTGATTGGAACCGTCCTGGTGAACAAGTCATTGATACTTACAATAAAGGCGATATCGTTAAAGCTGTGGTCCTTGATGTTGACATTGAAAAAGAGCGCATTTCTCTTGGAATTAAGCAGCTTTCCAGCGATAAAGTTGGAGAAGCAGCTGCTTCTGGCGAATTGCGAAAAGGTGCTGTTGTAACATGCGAAGTGATTGCTGTTAACGACAATGACATTGGTGTGAAATTGATTGACCACAACCTTGAGACAACCATTCGGCGTGCTGATCTCGCGCGTGATCGTGATGAGCAACGTCCTGAGCGTTTCGCAATTGGGCAAAAGGTTGATGCTCGCATTACAGCATTTGATAAAAAAACACGTAAAATTTCAGTATCGATTAAAGCTTTAGAAATTGCAGAGGAAAAAGAAGCTGTTGCACAATATGGTTCTACAGACTCAGGTGCTTCTCTTGGTGATATTCTTGGTGCAGCTTTGAAAAAACAAGAACAAGATTAATCATCAATCACTAAAGTTGACGGTGTTATTAAGGTCACTCATTTTAGGGTGACCTTTTTATTTTCTAAAAAATTGTCTGCTTATTTTCTAATTATTGGCGTCAAAAATTATAAATGCTTGCAAATAAAAACAAAAAGTTTGTTTTTTGTCTATCAACGGTTCACTATTCAGATAAAATGCTTACAATTTAAATAAAAACGATGTAATTGGATAACAATGGGACATTATGACGTGCATAATACCTTTCATAAAGTGCTTTTTTTCTCAAAAAGAGAAAAAAGGCTATTTTATTAATACGGATTTTCCTCTTCGTGCAATTTATAAGGTACAGGAAGATCTTTATAACTTAGGGCATGATATAGCTTCTGGTAAAGAAATTTTACTCCCTGAATATGACGGAGTAGAAGATTTTCGCAAGAAATTGAATGAAAATGCTAAACTTATTCTTCATGCCTTTCATACCAGTGATTTTGCTGCCCGAAATGATGAGACCATCGCACCGTCTGCTCAATGGCTCATTGATAATCATTACACCATTGATAAAACCATACAAAAGCTACGTCGTAATCTGCCCAAGTCTTTCATAAAGCAACTTCCTCTTTCTACACACAAAGCGGGAATACCACGAATTTTTGCTTTAACTTGGCTTTATATTGCGCATACCGATAGCAGCTTTTCACAAGAAACACTCACTGCTATAACCAACGGATTTCAAGAAGTTTGTGCGCTCACAATTGGTGAATTGTGGGCTCTTCCTTCTGTTATGCAAATGCTGCTCATTGAAAATGTCCGTCGTCTTTCAGTCCGTATCGAAAAAGCGCGACATATGCGCCATCTTGCTAGTCAAGTAGCGGATAAAATTTCTCTTGTAGAAAATAAAACAAATCTACACTCTCTTTTTACGCGGTATAAACCATTTACTGTTGATCCAACTTTTTCAGCACATTTATTCTATCGCCTGCGCAGCGCATCTGTCGATACAACCGTAGCATTAACTTGGCTTGAAAAGCAATTGAAAAGCCAAGGAAGTAGCTTAGAGATTGTAACAGCCGATGAACATACCCGACAAGCAGCAGATGGTGTGACCATGGGAAATATTATCCGTGCTCTTAAAACTATAGATGATGTTGATTGGACAGCATGGTTTGAAACAGTGAGTTGTGTCGATTCTATTTTGCGTAAAAATAGTGATTTTTCTGAAATTGATTCTCACTCACGTAATATTTATCGACAAGTCATTGAAAAAGTTGCACGCTTTTCGCCTCTTAGTGAGTTGGAAATTGCACATAAAGTTGTAGAAATGGCAAATTCCACTTCTAAAGATATGCCTCATCATTCTTGTGTGGGATGGTACCTTGTTGATGAAGGTCGTGGCATATTTGAAAAGGCTTGTGGATATATTCCGCCCTTTCTCATAAAATGGATACGCGCTTCCTGTTGCTCAAAATTGAGAGTCATCGCCATTCCTGTCTCTTTTCTGACGCTCACTCTTTTGTTTGTAATTTATGCCCTTTTACAAATATCTGGCATGACACAATGGAAGTCTTTTTGCTTTACTGTATTGGCGCTTTTTCCTTCTATCGATGCTGCTTTTGCTTTATTTAACACTGTTGTTTCGTGGTTTGTTCCATCAAAACAACTCATTGGTTATGAATATAAAGAAGGTATTCCAAAACATGCACGGACAATGGTTGTTGTACCTACTTTGATGACATCACGCGATGATATTGATGAACAAGTGCGCAATCTTGAAGTGCACTATCTTTCCAATCCTAAAGGTGCCATTCATTTTGCACTCATTACAGATTGGGTGGATGCTCCATTGAGAGAAACGCAAGATGATCTTGATTTATTGCACTATGCGCAAAAGAGTATTGATAAACTCAATAGTCGTTATCATCGTGATGAACTTCCTCTTTTTTTCCTTTTACATCGCCGACGTCTTTATAATACAAGCGAAAAATGTTGGATGGGATGGGAACGAAAGCGAGGAAAACTTCATGAACTTAATCAGCTTTTAAGAGGCGATAAAAACACAAGCTTTTACCCTCCCAATCCATATCTTCCTATGGATTGCCGTTTTGTTATGACGTTGGATTGTGATACACGTCTTACTCCAGAGAGCGTCGCAAAACTTGTTGGAAAGCTTAACCATCCACTCAATCATCCCATTTTTGATCCGCAAAGTGGAAAGGTTGTAAAGGGCTATAGCATTTTACAACCACGCATTATTCCTTCGCTTACAACAGGAAAAAAAACATCAATTCTCCAACGGATTTTTTCTATCAACCGTGGCATTGATCCTTATGTTTTTGCTGTTTCTGATACTTATCAAGATCTTTTAGGAGAAGGCACCTTTATCGGTAAAGGTCTTTATAATATTGATGCATTCGAACAAGCGCTTGATGGCAAAATTAAAGAAAATACTATCCTTAGTCATGATCTCTTAGAAGGAGGTTATGCTCGTACTGCTCTGGTGAGTAGCATAGAAGTCATTGAAGATTATCCAACCGCTTATAATATTGATGTTATGCGTTATCATCGCTGGATTCGCGGTGATTGGCAGCTTTTGCCTTATCTTTTTTTCCACCGTCAAATAAGTTTCGTGACGCGTTGGAAAATGCAGGATAATTTACGTCGTTCTCTTACTCCACTTATGTGGTTAATCGCAGCATTTGCAGGATGGGCTTTTTTGTCTTTCAAGAGTGCAATTGTCTGGCAAATATTCTTGTTGTTTAGCTCCTTCATTTCTCCCATTCTATGTGTATTAAAAACGCTAGTCTCGTCCAATATAGATCATTCTTTGCGTGGACATTTTCAATTAATTTGGAACAAAACTGCTCTTACAAGCGCTGATATATTTCTTAAAACGACGTTTCTTGCTCATTCGGCGTATTTTATGACCGATGCGATTATTCGTACACTCTATCGTATGACGATTTCAAAACAGCATCTTCTTGAATGGAAAACTTCTGCCGCAACAAAATCAATGCCCAATAGTTTGCGTTTCTATGTTTTTACAATGGCACCAGCATCGCTTATTGGTATCCTTACTATAGCACTCCCTCTTTTTTCTGATAGTTTTGCAAGCTTGATTGCTTTGCCTTTTGGGATAGCATGGTTTTTTTCACCCTTCATTGCTTGGATTGTGAGTCAACCTTCAACCTTTCAAGATAGCCTTGATCTTTCTTCAAAAGATGAAAAAAAACTTCGCTCTATTGCACGGCGTACATGGCTTTATTATACAACCTTTGTCAATGCACAAAACAACTATTTGCCTCCCGATAATTTTCAAGAAGATCCTGAACCTCTTGTTGCTCAACGTACATCTCCTACGAATATTGGCGTTTATCTCCTTTCTATTATTGCGGCACGTGATTTTGGCTGGATTGGTTTTGAAGAGACCATTACCCGTATTGAGTGTACATTACGCTCTCTTACAAAAATGGAAAAGTTCCGTGGTCATCTCTATAATTGGTATGAAACGGATACACTCAGGCCTCTTTTGCCTACTTATGTATCAACCGTTGATTCAGGAAATCTTGCCGGTCATTTGATAACACTCTCTTCTGCCTTAAGTGAATGGGCTGAAAAACCGCATCTTTTTTTTCAAAGTGATCGAGAAGGCTTATCGGATGTTCTTGCTATTCTTGAAGAAACTGTCAGAGAAATTCCAGATCATCAACCCAATTTACGCTCTTTACGTCAAAAAATTGAAGAAAACATCACTCGTTTTCATGACTCTGTCCTCACTTTTGTAGAACAAGAAAATACGATTCCTTCTCACATCACAGACCTTTCACATGCAGCCCACGATATTGTGCACTTAGTCAGTGAACTTGACCACAAAATTCAAACGATAGAATCTGCTCATGCGCTTTCTTGGGCTAAATGCCTTATCGATACCTGTAACGCTTATCATTATGATGCGACTGCTCATTGTGATACTGACAAATTACGTAAAAAATTAAACAGACTGGCTATAGTGGCACGGCAAGTAGCCTTTGATATGAAATTTGACTTTTTAGAACAGCCTAAACGGCATCTTTTATCTATTGGATATCGTGTTCAAGAAAACAAACTCGATGACAATTGTTATGATCTACTTGCTTCAGAAGCACGTCTTGCAAGTTTTTTTGCTATCGCAAAAGGAGACATAAAACTTAAACATTGGTTTCGTCTTGGCCGACTCCTCGTACCCATAGGTTGGAAAGGTGCGCTCCTATCATGGTCTGGATCGATGTTCGAATATCTTATGCCATCTCTCATAATGCATGAACCTTTAGGATCTCTCCTAGATCAAACAAATCGATTGATTATTCGTTGTCAAATACAATATGCCCATAAACGGGAATTGCCATGGGGTATTTCAGAGGCTGCATTTAACGCTCGCGATCATTTAATGAATTACCAATACGCTCATTTTGGTGTTCCAAACCTCGGACTCCAACGTGGTCTTTCACGCAATGCTGTCATAGCTCCCTATGCCAGCCTTCTAGCGGCACAATATGCTCCTGCTTGTGCTGTTGCTAATTTAAAACGACTCCGTGATCTTGGAGCTTTAGGAACATATGGTTATTATGACTCTGTCGATTTTACCCCTTCACGCGTGAAAACAGGGGAAAAATACGCTGTTGTACGCAATTATTATGCGCATCATCATGGCATGTCTATCCTTGCTCTTAACAATGTTATTTTTCAAGGGCGAATGCGTGATCGTTTTCACCGTGATCCCGTTGTTGAAGCAACGCAACTGCTGTTACAGGAAAGAGCGCCTCATCTTATTCCTATTATTCATACCAAAGCTGTTAATCGTATGCGCAACAAGTCTCAAGCATTTGACGCCGCCCCTTTGCGCATTATTACAAACCCGTTGTTCAAACCACGAGCAACTTTACTTTTGTCTAATGGCTTTTATTTTACTATGTTAACAGCGAATGGTTCTGGTTACAGCCGTTGGCGCGATTATGCGATTACGCGTTTTATTCCCGATGCAACAGAAGATCAACAAGGTACTTTATTCTTCTTACGGGATACGCATAGTGGACGGTGGTGGTCTGTTACTGGTGAACCAACACGTGTTATTGAAGAAGAAGCTGTCAGCATTTTTACAGATGAAAAGGCTGAATATACAAAAATGGTTGATGGTATAAAATCAACACTTGAATGTCTTATTACATCTGAAGGATGTGGCGAAGGTAGACGTATTCAACTGATGAATACGACAAATAAAGAGCGCCTCATTGAAGTGACTTCTTATGGTGAATTAGCGCTTGCCACAATGGGCACAGACCAAGCTCATCCTGTTTTTTCCCGCATGTTTATAGAGACAGAAATTGCTGAGGAAGGTAAAACAATTTTTGCCAAAAGGCGCAAACGCTCACCTAGCGATCCTGAAATCTATGTTGCTCATTTTGTCTCCAGTACAACAGATACTCTCCGAGAGACAGAAGCTGAAACGGATCGCTCTCTGTTTATTGGGCGGGGCCGATCCATTCATCGGCCCGCTGCATTTGATCAAAATGCTCGTTTCAGTAACAGTCAAGGTTGCGTTCTTGATCCTGTTATGTCATTGCGATGCCGTATAAAAATTCCAGCCCATGAAAAAGCAGAACTTATTTTTTGGACTTTTGCTGCTCATACAAAAGAAGCACTAAATAATCATATTAAACATTATCGACAACCTGATATGTTTCAAAAAGAACTTTCAATGGCATGGACGCGCTCACAAGTTGCACTGTATCAGAGCGGAACCCAGCTTAAAGAAGCTATTGTCTATCAAAAATATGCAACACCGCTTATTTATCCAGAAAGAACGTGGCGTCTTCCTTCTGAAATATTAGCAAAAACGCTAGGAAAACAGTCTGATCTTTGGCCCATGTCTATCTCAGGAGACAATCCACTCTGTCTTCTTAGATTAAATAACGAGGGAAATATAACCGTACTGCGCGAGCTCCTTAAAGCACATGAATATTGGCGTATGCGCGGACTCATTGTGGATTTGGTCATTCTTAATGAACAAACATTTTCCTATATACAAAATACACAACGCGCTCTTGAGTGGGTCTGTGAATCTTATTATCACCACATGCAAAAAGCAGATGAACGCCAACATATTTTCATGCTTCGGCGCGATCAAATGAGTGAACAAAGCTTTAAAACGCTTCTTGCATCAGCGCGCATCGTTCTTGATGCCCAAAATGGCTCTTTATCTGAACAGCTTAAACGATTTGATGAGAGTGATTTTGATCTTACAATTCGTAAAAATTATCAAGAATCTTATGATCAATTAGATTACCAAAAATATAACGAAGGAAGGCAAGTTACAACACAAACTGAACAAAATTTTTTTGCTTCCATTGGTCTTATTAGCCAACGAAAACCATCTTCTTTTCCCATAAATGGAGAAGATCTAAAATATTGGAATGGTTACGGTGGTTTTAACCAGTATAACCATTATGTAATACGTCTTCATGGACGTACAACTACACCGCACCCGTGGATTAACGTCATCGCTAATCACAAATTTGGTTTTCATGTCTCTGCTGAAGGTGCAATTTTTACTTGGGTTAACAATAGCTGCGATTATAAATTAACTCCTTGGGCAAATGATCCAACATCTAACCGGCCAGGAGAAGCACTTTATCTGGTTGATCGCCAGTCTTTAAAACGTTTTTCACCCGTTTCTACTGTTGAATGTGATGAAAATATTGTCTATGAGGCTTGTCATGGGTTTGGATTCTCAACTTTTAAATCAACACATTCAGAAATCGCATTAGAACTGACTCATACACTTGATCCCGAAAAACCTATTCGCTTTTCACGTCTTATCCTTACGAATGAAGGGAAAGAACCACGCAGTTTACGCCTTTATAATTATGTTGAATGGGTTTTGGGAAATACCCGTACAAAATATGCCCCCTTCATTATTTCCTCTTATGAGGACAAAAGGGGTGTACATTTTATTCAAAATCCTTATCACATTGAAAAATCTCAACAAGTCACATTCTTATCGGCATCTGAAATGCCAACCAGCACCACAACCAATCGTGCTGAATTTATTGGTGCAACGGGAACCGTAACGCATCCAACTGCGATCCGTAAAGCTGGTGCTCTTTCGAATACCATTGAAGCAGGATGTGATCCTTGTTCAGCATTTTCCTATGATATTGATCTTCAAGCAGGGCAAACAAAAGAAATCATCTTTTATCTTGGTAGTGCTGAAAATAGACAAGAAGCTGAAAAATTACTCAATCAAGTACGTGCAAGTGATTTTGAAATTCTGCTCACAAAACAAAAACAGCAATGGAGCGATTTTGTTTCTCCTTTTCAAGTTAAAACACCGGATCCCTCTTTTGATATTATGGTCAATCATTGGCTCCCTTATCAGACCTATGCATGCCGCATCATGGCACGCGCAGGATTTTACCAAGCTAGTGGTGCATTTGGCTTCCGTGACCAATTGCAAGATAGCTTGTCTTTACTCCTCCTTGAACCACAACTGGCACGTGAACAATTGTTAAACGCTGCAGCCCATCAATTTCCCGAAGGTGATGTACAGCATTGGTGGTTGCCTGACACCAACGCAGGCGTTCGCACACGCATTTCTGATGACATTGTTTGGCTAGCCTATGGTAGCGCCCTTTATGTTAACACCACTGGTGAGTACGACTTTCTTGATATTCCCATTGCGTTCATTGAAGGCCCTCCTCTAGAGATAGAACAACAAGATGCTTATTTTCAACCCACGCAATCTCAAAAAACAGCAACACTTTATGAACATTGTTCTTTAGCTTTAGATCTTGCCATCAAACGTTGTGGTCAACATGGTCTTCCTCTCATCTTAGGCGGAGATTGGAATGATGGCATGAATTTAGTGGGCATTGGAGAAAAAGGGGAAAGTACTTGGTTGGGTTGGTTTCTTGGCACTACACTACAAGCATTTATTCCTCTTGCCAAAAAACGTGGCGACCATAACCATGCTAACACATGGAGTGCATACCTTAAACATTTGACTACAGCTTTAGAAAAAAATGGTTGGGATGGCGCTTGGTATCGACGTGGTTATTTTGATGATGGAACACCCCTTGGTTCTAAAATAAATGATGAATGCCAAATTGATACCATTGCGCAATCTTGGGCTGTCATTTCTCAAATGGCATCACTTAAGCGCCAAAAACAAGCAATGGCTTCTATGCTTGAACATCTATGGGACAAAAAAGCCGGCATTATACGTCTTTTTTGGCCTCCTTTTGATAAAAGTACTCTCGAACCTGGTTATATAAAAGGTTATCCTCCAGGCATTCGAGAAAATGGTGGTCAATATACGCATGGTGCTATTTGGAGCATTCTAGCGCTTGCTGAGATGGGTGAAGCAGACAAAGCTTATTCTCTATTTTCTATGATCAATCCAATCACCCATGGTAAAAATCCTGAAGTTTATCGTGTTGAACCCTATGTTATGGCTGCAGACATCTACGCCATTGAACCACGTCGTGGACAAGGCGGTTGGACATGGTATACAGGTTCAGCAGGATGGTTCTACCATACCGCGATACAAGCCATTCTTGGGATTCAACGTCAAGGCAATCTGTTGTTTTTAAAACCACATTTACCCTCCTCTTGGCCTAAATATGAAACAAAAATAAAATTTTATGATGCCATCTATACTATCAAAGTAAAATGGGGATCTGAAAATATGCTTAGTGTTGACGGTAAGAAATATGCCAAACTTAACGCAGGAATAAAGTTAAAAAAAATAGGTCAACATGAAATCATACGTATTCTTAAATCTTAAAAACAGAAAAAATAACAGGCTTTTTTATTCTTGCTCAAAGCCACAGAATTGTTATATTTTCTGCACTCCCTATATTGACCATATTGGTGCACAATAATTTTAGATTCTATGAGACTGAAAGAAAAAGGGTTATGAATCATCCGGATATTGCTAGACGTGTTTACAATCATACTTGGAAACTTGATCCCATTATTCGTTCACTTCTCGATACGGATTTTTATAAGCTTCTTATGGTACAGATGATTTGGGGGTTGTATCCTGATGTTAATGTTACTTTTTCCCTCATAAATCGCTCTAAAACAATACGTCTTGCCGATGATATTGATGAGAGTGAATTACGTGCTCAACTTGATCATGCTCTTAGTTTGCGCTTTACAAAAAAAGAAATGATCTGGCTTGCTGGTAATACATTTTATGGACGCAAACAAATTTTTGAACCGGATTTTCTTCAGTGGCTTGAGAATTTTCAACTCCCAGAATATGAACTAACCCGCAAAGATGGCCAATATATGCTTCATTTTTATGGTTCGTGGGCTCATAGCTCTATATGGGAAATTCCAGCCCTTGCTATTATCAGTGAATTACGTTCACGTGCAGCTCTCAAAAAACTAGATCGTTTTGCTCTTGATGTACTTTATGCGCGTGCTAAAGCAAAAATGTGGAGTAAAGTTGAACGTCTCAAAAAATTGCCTGATATTAAAATATCTGACTTTGGGACAAGGCGTCGCCATTCTTTTTTATGGCAGCGCTGGTGTGTGGAAGCATTAAAAGAAGGCATTGGTAATTCTTTTACTGGAACTTCTAATGTTCTTCTTGCCATGGATACGGATTTAGAAGCTCTTGGAACCAATGCACACGAATTGCCCATGGTTATTGCGGCTCTCAGCAACAACGATGATGAATTACGCAGAGCTCCATATCAAGTCTTGCAAGATTGGAACCGTTATTATGGTGGAAATCTTCTCATTGTTTTACCTGATACCTTTGGTACAGAAGCATTTTTACGCAATGCACCAGATTGGGTCGCTGATTGGACAGGTTTCAGACCCGATAGTGCGCCCCCTATTGAAGGTGGCGAACGTATTATTCAATGGTGGAAAGAAAAAGGAAAAGATCCACGCGAAAAACTTTTAATTTTTTCTGATGCTCTTGATGTCAATACAATTGAAAAAACCTATCATCATTTCCATGGTAGAGTGCGCATGAGTTTTGGATGGGGCACGGATCTTACCAATGACTTTACAGGCTGTGCACCTCAGGAAATCGAAACTCTTGATGCTCTTTCCCTTGTTTGTAAGGTGACCTATGCTAATGGTCGACCAGCCGTAAAACTTTCAGATAATCCTGAAAAAACGATCGGTAATTCAAAAGAAGTACAACGTTATCTCAATTTTTTTAGTAATAAAAAGCGAATTGCTAGATCTATAAAGACGTAGTTTCCGGTTCTTTAAAACGAGTATATTGACTCACCATATTGTTTATAAGATTGATTTTTGTCCTGCCCTAAAGATGGGGTTCTTAACCTTTGCTGATCTGTAAATAGTTCGGCTGTTTTTTGAGCAGATTCTACTTGGGCTACCACGCATACGCTTCACTTACATAAGGATCGACAGATCAGATTTAAAAAAATACTTAACGTGCTAGGGAAGTTTAGCCAAGGGGGCTTCCTTATATCATTTTCATAAATAACGGTGTTATACGGCATAACAAGATACTATCATTTTGCATGTTGAATGAGCGCGAATATCATAAATTTTTCTCATTTCAACCCTGTTAAATCAAGCACACTAATCTCCTTGCGTGTATGAAGATTTTCAATTTTTAAGGGTTGTTGTTGTAGCTCGACAGTAGGTTTTGTACTAAGTGGGAAGAGATAGGATTAAGTAGGAATACGTGGTAATTTGTTGTTTTTATGTACAATTTTGACCATTAAATGCGCATTTTGTCAAAATAAATTTTGACGCCTAAAATTGCAAAAATTACCGAAAATCAGAAAAAATGCGTTTCCATAGTAAAAATGAAAAAAGGCTTTGAAACCCCTTTGAGAACACCTTTAAAATTCTTTGAAAAAAAATAAATTGGTAAAAAAACTAGCGTCAAAATATACAAAACCAAATGATAAGCTACAATTGTAACATTAGGAATTGCTAAGGCAACATTGGAGGATGACAAATAGCATGGTGACTATCAGTGTGCATTTTGCAAGGCAAGGATGATAGTGCCCAAATAGATTTTATAAACTTTACAGGAGATTTTACTTTATCCAATGTATGGTCTGCTATCATGAAATGCGTAAAGCGTTGAGAAATGTTTCATAAAAATAAATGTGTAAATAACATGATTTGGGAGACCTTTTGTTTTACATGGGGGGCATGACCTCATTAACAAACAGAGAATGCAATAATATTTTTATTTCGAATAAACTTATACAAAGATAGAGAATTTATTTATTCGCATATTATAATAAGAATGCGTGTATGCATAAAACCATCTGAAAAATTCTGTTGTTTTTTAAGAATTATCCTTAAGCTAAGAACAGATGTAACATTAAAGATTGATATAATAGACCGGTTTCTTAACTGTATAAGTATAAAATGATGATGTTTAGTAAGCTTTGTATTATATCCTCATTAAGAGATATGAAAACAAACGAAACGTCTTTTTAGAAAGAAAAGGCTATCATATCAATGACTTTTCAATGACGTATATATAGAGATTCATACAAACATGTCTTATAAAAATAATGACTCTCTTCCATGAATGTGGTTTATCCAAGTGAGAACATTTTGAGTGTGCGTAAACAGTCTTCTTTGTTCATAAAAATCATTTCACAAACATATTATTAATTAATTGCTTTCAAAAAGCTTACTACTTCATATGCATTTTGGATATGGAGAGCTTATATTCAAAACTTAAAAGTCCTCATAGTTTTTACAAATAAGTCGAAGCTAAAAAGAATATCTCATAAAGCCTTTTCTATCCTTATGAAGATGGACGTGTTACAATATAAATGCCAATTAGCAATAATATAACCGCAACAAGTAAGGAAATCCATAAAGGAGGGTGTACCATTACGAAAAAGGATAAAAATCCTCCTGTCATACTCATCATTGCAAAAACTTTAACGAATGGAGAGATTGCTTTTTTTTCTTCCCATCGCTTAAGAGGGGGACCAAAAATACGATGATTATTCAACCATTGATGAAAACGTGGAGAAGAACGCGTAAAACACCATGAGGCAACCAATAAAAAAGGCACAGTTGGCATAATAGGTAATACTACACCGATAATACCTAATATAACCATTATCCAACCTGCTATATAATAGCAGATACGCAAAAGATGCGATATCTTCAAATCGTTTTTCATTTTCTCGTACTATTTTCCTCTACGCAAAACCTTCTACAAAAACATTGTATCTGTTTTTTTCTGTTTACATGTCCGAGTGCACAATTACGTTCTACCCTTTTATGCGTAAGCGTCTTTGCTGTTATAAGTTCCTTGAAAATACCGAATAGCTTACGCAATATGATAATCATTTTAAATGATTTCAAGAAAAGAGAAGAGATTTTAGAAAATCAAAAAAATAAAAAGGCTGCAGAATAAATCAATGCAGCCTCTTAATTAAGAATGCAGCGTTGGGGGGGGGGAGAAAATGCACTGCATTCACCTGCTAGACATTAGGAGGAAAAATAACCTAGCACCCCGAACTCTAATTAAAATAAAAATGAGAAACAATATATAAAAATGCATGGCTGATATGCATGAAATTTAACACTTTCAAGTTTCTTGAACTGTGTTTTGACGAAAGAAAATCATCATGAAAATAGCCATAAAAATCAACGTCAAGATCAACACAATTGTGGAAGCAGAATCAGAGCCGATAAATAAGCTGAGATAAATCCCTAAAAAACCAGAAAAAGCTGCAACAAGTATCGCGATCATTAACATAAAAGAAAACCGCTTTGTAACAAGATAAGCAATTGCTCCTGGTGCTATCAGTAAAGAAATAACGAGCACGATACCTACAGCTTTCAGAGCCGCAACAATTGTAAGAGAAATCATCGTTAGAAGGGTATAGTGGAGTAGAGATATTGGTAACCCCATTGCATGTCCTTGAACTGTATCAAAAATATACAGCATAAAGTCGCGCCATTTTGCTGCTAAAATGAAAGTGACAACAGCAGAAATAATCGCCGTTTGTGTTATATCAAGCCAGTTAACACCCAAAAGATTACCAAATAGAATATGATTTAAATCTAAGCTACTATAAATAGACGTGGCTAAAACAAGCCCCAAACCAAACATCGAAGAAAATACCACACCCATTACCGTGTCCTGTTTGATACGGCTATTGCTCCCTAAAAAACCCGTTAATAGTGCACACACCATTCCTGCAACAAAAGCACCGCAAGTAATCAAAGTCATTGTAATATTCTCTGGACGCATATGCTGAAACCAAGCAAATGGCAAAGAAGTTAAAAATGCGATTACCCATGGTGTTGTCATATAGCCAACAACAACACCTGGAAAAACTGCATGAGAAATGGCATCGCCTAACAGCGCCCATCCTTTCAAAATAAGAAAACAGGAAAGCATCGCCATGGGAATAGAAAGAATCATGACAATAAGCATACCCTTAAGCATAAAAGAAAACTGAAACGGAAGCAGTAATTGATCAATCATGATAATATTACACCCTTTTTTGCCGCATTTATGCGTAAGCGCGCAGCAATATACCCATGTTTAGGAGCAAAAATAAAAGCCAAAACAAATAAAGATGCTTGAAAAAGCACAACAACCCCCCCCGTTTGTGCATTTAAAAAATAACTCACATAAACACCCAAAACACTCGTGAATGTTCCAATTATAACTGCAATAACCAAGATATTCACGAAACGATCACTTAAAAGATAGGCTGTTGCCCCAGGTGTCACAACAAGACAAATAACCAAGAACGCTCCAACGGTTTGCATAGCAGCAACAGTACAAGCAGCAAGTAATGTGAAAAAGAGAATCTTTAAAAACTTTACATTTAATCCAATGGCATGCGCATGCGTTTCATCAAATAACGAAACAAGAAGATCTTTCCATTTCAAAAGCAATATAAGCAACGAAAAAAAGCCGATAAAAGCCAATTGTAGAATATCTGATGAACTGACGGCTAAAATATTTCCCAAAACAATCGTATCAATATTAACAGCCATTGGTTTTAATGATTTGAGAAACAACCCAAAGGCAAAAAAGGAAGAAAAAATGAGTCCAATAATGGTATCTTCTTTCAGCTTTGTCCGGTGGTTAAAAAAGAGCATTGCTGCTGCTGCAAGACCACCAGAAAAAAAAGCACCGAGTGAAAAAGGTAACCCTAAAAGGTAAGCTCCTGCTACACCAGGAACAATCGAATGGGAAAGAGCATCACCAATTAATGACCAACCTTTTAACATCAAAAAAGCTGAAAGAAAGGCACAAACACACCCAACTAACCCAGAAACCCACATTGCATTCACCATATATTGATAGCTTAGTGGCTCAAGCAACCAAGAAATCATGCAACGTTCTCCACTCTTTCAATATCTTCACAAACTGCAGCCTGCTTTCTTCCCATGAAAACATCATTTTTTTTTGTGCTTTGAAGATCAAAAATATGGTGGTGCAAAGACCCTCCAAAAGTTTTCTCCAGATTTTCCTTTGTAAAGATTTTTTCTGTTAACCCAGAAGCTAAAACGGTTCCTTTTATTAAAACTGTATGATCACAAAATTCGCGAACAGAACCCAAATTGTGAGTTGAAACCAAGATCACTGCTCCTTCTTTACGAAGATCTTGTAACAAAGCAATGATTTTATCTTCTGTTGTAACGTCAACCCCTGTAAATGGCTCATCTAATAAAATAGCTTTTGCTTTCTGTGCAAGAGCGCGTGCTAGGAAAACACGCTTTTTCTGTCCACCAGAAAGTTCTCCAATCTGGCGCTTGGCAAAAGCCAACATGTCAACGCGTTCTAAGGCAATACGAACGGCTTCATAATCTTGTGTACGGGCATAGCGAAAGAAATTCATATGACCGTACCGCCCCATCAATACAACATCTTCGACCAAGACGGGAAAATTCCAATCAACATCTTCACTTTGAGGAACATAAGCAATAAGGTTTTTTTTCAAAGCTATATCAACGGGCAAATCAAACATGCGAATTTTTCCCTTTGAGGGGCGTACAAACCCCATAATCGCTTTAAATAACGTTGACTTACCGGATCCATTAACACCAACTAATGCCGTAATAGAACCCTTTGGACTTTCAAAATTTACTTCGCGTAAAGCTGTATGTCCATTACGATAAGTTACCGTTACTCCTTGGGCAAATATTCCAGATTCCATCATTGGCTTTTTACTCCCTCTAATAAAGCATTGCTAATACGCCCACTCGTGACACGTAATAAATCAATATAAGTGGGTACCTCACCATTTTTCTCACTTAAAGAATCAACATAAAGAACACCACCGTATTTAGCCCCTGTTTCTCTGGCAACCTGCTTAGCAGGTGCAGGGGAAATAGTGCTTTCAGAAAAAACTGCATGAATATTGTATTTGCGAACCATATCAATAACATGCTTGACTTGCTGTGGTGTTCCTTGCTGGTCAGCATTGATGGGCCATAAATAAAGTTCTTTTAGATCAAAATCACGCGCCAAATAGCTAAAAGCCCCCTCACTGGTCACAAGCCAACGTTTATCTTGTGGTACGGCTTCTAATTCAGCCCTAATTGGATCAATTGTTGCACGAATTTTCTGTTTATAAATTTCAGCATTCTCTTTATAAATTTCAGCATGTTCAGGATCATATTTTACAAAAGCATCGCGAATATTATCAACGTAAATCAAAGCAGAGGTCGGTGACATCCACGCATGAGGATTGGGTTTGCCGCTAAAGGGGCCATCACCAATTTTAATGGGTACAACACCTTTTGAAACAACAACACTTGGAACATCCTTGATGTTTTGAAAAAACTTTTCAAACCAAAGCTCTAACTCTAATCCATTCCACAATACAAGGTTAGCTCCCTGGGCACGCATAAGATCGCGTGGGGTGGGTTGATATTCATGAATTTCCGCACCTGGTTTTGTAATGGATTCAACCTCAGCGGCATCACCTGCTACATTGCGTGCCATATCAGCAATGATAGTGAATGTCGTAACAGCTTTAAATTTACCAGCACACAAAGCAAAATTGGGTGTAAAAAAAATAACACTTCCAAAAACTATGCTGAAAAACGTTTTTACGTTCATTGATTCTCTCTTTCCTCTATATGCTTTCTTTTTATTGCAAATAATTTGCATTATCATTTAGCAATAGCAGTTATCTTTTACATTTGCAATGAAGGATTAAGAGAAAAAATAACTTTTCAAGATGTTTAGAAATAGTTTTTTTCATATTGAAAAAATTGATGATTTAAGCAGCTTGTTTTGGTAAGGAGCACCGCTTTCAAGAAGCTCCATCGCTCTTGAATGCCAAATAAAAAGGGAGCACTCAAAAATGCTCCCACTTCATGTAAAATATCTCATAAAAAATGAAAATACTCAGTAGCGCAAATATGCACCTGTCATTTTGGTAACATTATCCACGATCTTTAAGGCAAGCTTTTCTAAATCTTCATCTGTTAGAGTCCGTTCTATGGGCTGAATAGTTACTTCAATCGCAACAGATTTTTTATCTTCGCCAAAGCTTAAATCTTCAAAAATATCAAAAATCTGCACTGAATGAATAAGTTTTTTATCGGCTCCACTTGCCGCACGAATAATAAGAGAAGAGGCAACAGTTTTATCCGCTATAAAGGCAAAATCACGCCGCACCATTTGAAAAGGTGAGAGTTTCAAAGGAGGACGGCTTTTGGTCGTTTTTTTCTTTGATTCTGGAATTCTGTCTAGAAAAATTTCAAAGCCGCATAAAGGGCCACTGACATCTAACTTTTCTAATGTAGCAGGATGAAAAACACCAAAAAAACCAAGAATAATCTTTGATCCAAGTTTTATGACACCTGAACGACCAGGATGATACCAATCGGGCGCTCCAACTTCAATCTGCACTTTTCCAACATCCATATCGCATGCCTCTAAAATAGCTAAAGCATCTGCTTTGGCATCAAAAACATCAACGACGGTTGCATTTCCATTCCAAAAACGACCAGCCCCTTTAAATTGCTCTGTTCCACGACGAATCCCACTAACAACACGGTGTTGTTTATCAGGGGTATCGCCTTCATAAATATTGGAAACTTCAAACAAAGCAAGATCGGAAAAACCACGATCAGCATTTCTCTGTGCCGCCATAATCAAACCAGGTAAAAGGGAAGGACGCATCATTGACATATCAGCAGCAATAGGATTAACCAATTTAAGCTTTTCTTGACCTCCTCCAAAAGCAAGAGCTTGATTTTCAGAAATAAAAGACCATGTTACCGCTTCTTTCATACCACGTTGCACTAAAGCCAAACGTGTAGCACGTGAACGAATTTGTGCGCATGTTAAAATTTGATCTTTTCCTTCTGCGAAGTTTTCCAAAGGAATAGGTTTAATTTTATCTAGCCCATAAATCCTCATGACTTCTTCCACCAAATCGGCTTTCCCCATAATATCAGGGCGCCATGATGGTACTTTTACTGTAACGACATCTCCTTTTCCTTCAACGAAAAATCCAAGTTTTGTTAAAATAGAGATGACTTTTTCAGGCTCTATTTCCAAATTGGTTAAACGTTTAATTTCAGAAAAAGGAAAAACGATCTGTTTGATTTCTTGTTGCTGATAGCCAGCGATCCTCTTCTTAGATACTTCACCACCACAAAGACGTAAGACCAATTCTGTTGCAATCTCAAGCCCTGTTTCCATAAAAGCCGGATCAACACCTCGTTCAAATCGATAACGCGCATCACTGATAAGACCTAATGCTCTTCCTGTTTGTGCAATGTTTTTCGCATCCCAAAGCGCCGATTCAATAATAACACGATGTGTTGTTTCATCACAACTCGTTCTTTCACCGCCCATGATACCGGCAATCGAAACAATCCCATCGTCATCTGCAATGACACAATTCTTAGCGCCCAAATGATAGATTTTTCCGTTCAGTGCTTGAAGCTGTTCTCCCTCACGAGCACAACGTACACACAAATTACCTTTAATTTTATCTGCATCAAAAACATGGAGTGGACGACCAAGGTCAAAACTGATGTAATTGGTCATATCAACAAGCGCATTAATCGGTCTCAAACCAATTGCATTCAAACGCTGTTGCATCCACTGTGGCGATGCTCCATTTTGAACATTGCGAACTTCACGCCAAGCAAAACCTAAACATAATGATGAATCTTGTGAAAAATCTAATGAAATATCGAGAGGTGTTTCAAAGGAAGGTTCAAATTTTGACAAGGATAATTCTTTTAATTTTCCCATTCCGGTGGCAGCAAGATCACGGGCAATACCACGAACACCTGTACAATCAGAGCGATTGGGGGTCAAACCAATATCAATAATCGGATCATCTAAACCAGCATAAGCTGCAAATGAATCTCCAATAGGTGCATCTTCTGGAAGTTCGATAATCCCGTCATGTTCATTTGATAATTCAAGCTCCGCTTGCGAACACATCATCCCAAAACTTTCAACACCGCGGATTTTTCCTACAGATAATGTCACATCGAGTCCTGAAATATAAGTGCCTGGTAGTGCCAGAACACCAACAAGACCTGCACGCGCATTTGGTGCTCCACAGACAACTTGAACAGGTGTAGAAATCCCTGTATCGACGGACAGAATCTGGAGTTTATCTGCATCAGGATGTTTTATTGCAGTTAAAACTTTTGCAATCACAAAACCTTTTAAAGAAGACCGATCATCAACGTAATCAACCTCAAGACCTATAGCTGTTAGTTTCTCACAAATTTCATCTAAAGATGCATTTGTCTCTAAGTGATCTTTTAACCACGACAATGTAAATTTCATTTTAAAACCTCACATGAAAGCGATGACTAAGATCACATATTTCTATTAGGAAAAAAAGCAGGCATATCAAAGCAACGAAAGCCATAATGGTCTAACCAACGCAGATCGGCATCAAAAAAAGCCCGTAAATCAGGCATACCGTATTTCAACATGGCAATACGATCAATGCCCATTCCCCAAGCAAAGCCTTGATATTCATCGGGGTCTAAACCAACATTTTTCAACACATGAGGATGCACCATTCCGCATCCTAAAATTTCCAACCAATCCTGTCCTTCTCCGAATTTTACTTCTGAACCAGAACGATCACATTGAATATCCACTTCCATAGATGGTTCGGTAAAAGGGAAAAAAGAGGGACGAAAACGCATTTTTACAGAGGGAACTTCAAAAAATTCTTTACAAAAGGTTTCATGTAACCACATCATATGGGCAATGGTGGAGGTTTTATCAATGACAAGACCTTCTACCTGATGGAACATGGGAGAATGTGTTGCATCCGAATCCATGCGGTACGTTTTTCCAGGAATAATGATCCGTATCGGTGCTTTTTGTTTTTCTAGTGTGCGAATTTGTACAGGTGATGTATGGGTCCGCAATAATTTTCGTTCTCCCATTTTATCGACATCAAAAAAGAAGGTATCATGCATTTCTCGTGCTGGATGCCCTTCAGGAAAATTCAATGCCGTAAAATTATAATAATCTGTTTCAATATCAGGTCCCTCTGCAAGAGAAAAACCCAACTTCGTATAAATGGCAATAATTTCCTCAATTACCTGTGAAATAGGATGAATGCGCCCCCGTTCTATAGGTGAAGAGCGAACAGGCAAGGTAACATCAACTGTTTCACGAGAAAGCCGAGCATCCATTGCCTGTCTTTTCAGAAGATCACGCTTTTGTGCCCATAATTCTAAAATACGATTTTTTAATCCATTAAGAACTGGTCCAACTTTATGACGCTCGCCAGCATCCATTTTTCCTAATTCTTTTAATTTTTCAGAGATACTACCTTTTTTACCCAATGCTGCAATACGCACTTCCTCAAGTGCTTGTTCATCACCTGCTGCCTCTAAGGCTAAACAAATTTCTTGTTCCAGACGCTCAATATCATTCATATTTTTGCCTATTTTTTAATAAAGAAAAACCCGCACTCGCAACAGCCAGCACGGGACCTCGAATAAATAAATGCTTTAAGAGAACACGACTGGCTTACTTGACAGCGCCTTCGAAAGCATTAGGTGTCGTATCTTTTAAATATTCCAAAGCCTTTTTTGCCGAGGCAATTAAAGCAGAAAATGCTTCTGTCTCATAGATCGCTATATCTGAAAGAACCTTACGATCAACCTCAATACCGGCTTTTGATAAACCATCAATAAAACGTCCATAAGTTAAACCTTCTGCGCGAACAGCCGCATTAATTCTCTGAATCCACAAAGCACGGAAAGTACGTTTCCTATTTTTGCGATCACGATAAGCGTATTGCTTTGAACGATCAACTGCTGCTTTAGCTGCACGAATGGTATTTTTACGACGACCGTAAAAACCTTCAGCCTGTTTAAGAACTTTTTTGTGCTTAGCGTGTGCTGTCACACCTCTTTTCACACGTGCCATATTATAATCTCCTCAAAATCAAAAGCGTAAGGTTTAAACACCATTCGGCAAATAATGCTGAACGACTTTTTTAGCATCTTGTTCACACAAAACCATTGTTCCACGTGCATCGCGAATAAATTTATTCGAACGCTTAATCATACCGTGGCGCTTACCGGCAGCTGCTACTTTAATTTTGCCTGACGCAGTGATTTTAAACCGCTTTTTAGCGGATGATTTGGTCTTCATCTTGGGCATTTTGCTACTCCGTACATTAATTTATTCAATCAAACATTTTATTCACTCAAGCGGACCAACGCTTGAACAAGCATTTAAACAGCCACGGCATGCCCTGCCGGGCGGTTCTAATAGTGTTTCCATAAGCTAGTATACACAAAATAGCAAGACCGTATTACAAAAAAATCGGAGCTCCATTGCCTTGAAGCTCAACTAAAGGTGCCGGAATAGCATTTGTTTTGATAGCTGCTTTACATAGATCAGCAATAATGCATTGCCTACATTGTGCTTTACGTGCTTGGCAAACATAGCGTCCATGTAAAATCAGCCAATGATGTGCATGACGAAGATAATGGATTGGTATAATCTTTAATAATTTTTTCTCAACAATCTCCGGTGTTTTGCCAGGCGCTAAACCAAGACGATTGCTTAAGCGAAAAATATGTGTATCTACTGCCAATGTAGGCTGACCAAAAGCAACATTCAAAACAACATTAGCCGTTTTGCGCCCCACTCCAGGAAGGGACATAAGTGCTTCACGCGTATCAGGTACTTGACCGCCATAACAATCAATTAAACAGTTGCAAAGTGCATAAACATTGCGTGCTTTTGCTCGCCAAAGACCAATTGAACGGATATGATGTGCTATTTCTTCTTCTCCTAATGCAACCATTTTTTCCGGTTGATCAGCAAGGCGAAATAATTCTTTTGTCGCTTTATTAACGCTTACATCTGTCGCTTGAGCCGAAAGCACAACGGCAACCAAAAGCGTAAAAATATTTGTATAGATAAGATCACTCTTAGGCGCTGGGCGTTGCACAGAAAAACGGCGAAATATTTCTGCAATTTCATTTTCATTATATAATATACCAGATAAATTTCGCACGTTTGACAATTTTATGGTACTTTGAGGCATTGAACTCTCTTAAATCTTCTCTCTTGAAGTTATCATTCACGCTCGCCATATGAGAGGAATGCAGCGAACACTTTTATAGAGTTTGGTCAAGTAAAGCCGTTTTAAAGAGGATACTCATGAATGACACATGTGACACCTTTCTCCAATCCCTTCCTTTTAGGGTTTGAAACCGTAGAAAAAATATTGCAACGTATCGGTAAAGCTGATGAGGCTTACCCAGCCTATAACATTGAACGTTTGCATAAAAATGATGATGCAAATCATATCCGCATAACTTTGGCTGTTGCTGGATTTAAGATTAACCATCTTAATATTTTTCTCGATGATAATCAATTGGTTATTCATGGTAAACAAACAGATAACCAAAATCATCAATATTTATATCGCGGTATAGCTGCGCGACAATTCCAGCGAACCTTTGTTCTCGCGGAAGGGATGCATGTTACAAATGCAGAGTTGAAAAATGGTCTTTTATCAATTAATCTGTATCAACCAAAGTTAAAAAAAGAAATAAAACAGATTCCAATTAAAGTCAGTAGTGGTGAGTCATAAAAGTTAAGGCGTAAAGGAACAGTGAAATGGGAGAACATAAACAGAACTTGTCGTTTCAGAACACATCCTACTCTGATGCGGGACAGATTGCCTATTTAAAAAAAGTTTGTACAGATGATTTGGCTAAAAATTTTCCAGATCTTCCACCAATGACCCCAGGAATTACGATATGGGCTCTCTTTGGTGAAACAGGTTATCCTATCATTTTATCCGATGAGCGTTCTATCGCTCTTGCTGGAGCCAATGAGCATGAACTACAAATTGTAACTCTGCACTAGATTACCTTACGAGAAAACGCTGTACTCTTTGTAAATTCTATCTGTTTTTTCGTAAAGGGTGTAATGTGAGTTATAATGAGATAAGTATTGGTTTATATTCATAATTAATTTTTTACAACTGGAATGAGAGTCCCGAATATCATAAGGTTCTCTCATTTTAGATCCTCTTGTATTAAAACAATTAAAGTCACTTGCTTGTATGTCACACGCAGGGAAAGCCATTTAGATAAAAACGCTTGAAGGAAGGAATAAAAATATCTCTTGTTAATTGTCTTAATTACCAAGGATGTTCGCAATATTGGGGATGAGAAAAATGTATGATGGTGTCAGTTTGTTTCTTCATAAGTGTGAAGATGTTCTCTATAGATTTATATTATTCACGGGGATTTTTATACCATTCATGGGCGCTATCGTGAAATAGGTTCGAGTGTGCATTGAAAGGTGTTTCTTTAAAATGAGTACATGAAGGCTATAAAAGTGTATTTTGTTTGGGGTGTTCTGTTCTTCCTAAGGGGAGTAACTCCATTGAAGAGTGTAAAAACAAAAGCATGAGATAATGCGTCATCATTATTAAAAAGATATTGCTATGAATGCTTTTGAAAAGTGTAAAGCTGAATTGTAAGGAGATGATAGATTTTTACATGATGCTTTTATATTCTTTCCAAATTAGGCTGTCTTCTTGTTCCAGAAATTACGCAAACAGATAGATGCAATATACTTACCAAATCTGGCCAAATCTGGCATACAAAAATCTGGAACAGTTCGTGCCACACTGAAGCGTTTTGATATTTGTCTCAAACGTGGAATTGCACAGGGATTAGATGTTGATTAACAGGTAATAAGAAAAACAAAGGCTTTATGAAAAAGTTTATGCAGAGCTTTTAATTTTGTGCTTCAAATGCCTCAGTACAAGGTATTTTTCTCTTTTGAATATTAAAGCTCTTGTTTTTATAATGAAGTTACAGCACAACAAGCAAAATGGAATTATTTGAGGGGAAAAAAATAATGCCTTCTTACCGTTCAAGAATATCGACCCACGGGCGTAATATGGCAGGAGCCCGCGGACTTTGGCGTGCAACAGGGATGAAAGATACTGATTTTGGTAAACCCATTATTGCGATTGCGAATTCTTTTACACAATTTGTACCAGGGCATGTCCATTTAAAAGATCTTGGGCAATTAGTCGCACAACAGATAGCAGTTGCCGGTGGTGTTGCGAAAGAATTTAATACCATTGCTGTAGATGATGGAATTGCGATGGGGCACGATGGAATGCTCTATTCTTTGCCCTCACGTGAAATCATTGCTGATTCTGTAGAGTACATGGTTAATGCACATTGTGCGGATGCACTTGTCTGTATTTCTAATTGTGACAAAATTACGCCTGGTATGTTAATGGCTGCTTTACGGTTGAATATTCCGACAATCTTTGTTTCCGGCGGTCCTATGGAAGCAGGTAAGATTAAATGGAAGGATCAAGATCTAAGGGTTGATTTGGTCGATGCCATGGTCGCAGCAGCTTCAGAACAGAATTCAGAAGAAGAAGTTGCTGAAATGGAGCGTGCTGCTTGTCCTACATGTGGTTCTTGTTCAGGAATGTTTACAGCCAACTCCATGAATTGCTTAACGGAAGCATTGGGGCTTTCGCTTCCCGGAAATGGATCAATGTTAGCAACACATGCAGATCGACGGATGCTTTTTGAAGAAGCTGGAAAACAGATTGTTGCATTGGTTAAACGTTATTATGAAAAAGATGATGAAACAGTCTTGCCGCGCTCTATTGCTTCACGCAAGGCTTTTGAAAATGCAATGACCGTTGATATTGCTATGGGGGGATCAACCAATACAGTACTGCATCTTTTAGCCGCGGCGCAAGAAGGTGAAGTGGATTTTACCATGACGGATATTGATCATCTTTCACGTCGTGTTCCTGTTTTATGTAAGGTTGCTCCTGCTGTCGCGAATGTACATATGGAAGATGTTCATCGCGCTGGTGGTATTATGGGGCTTTTAGGTGAACTGGATGCGGCAGGACTCATTGATACGTCAACTTATACGGTTCACGCAAAAACAATGAAAGAAGCTCTTTACCGTTGGGATGTGAAACAAACTAATGAACCAACAGTTCGTACATTTTATCGTGCTGCTCCTGGTGGTATTCCAACACAGACAGCTTTTAGCCAATCTTGTCGCTATGAGACCCTTGATCTTGATCGTGAAAAAGGTGTGATTCGCGATAGGGAACATGCATATTCACAAGATGGAGGATTGGCAGTTCTTTATGGAAATCTTGCAAAAGATGGCTGCATTGTAAAAACAGCAGGCGTTGATCAATCAATCTTAACTTTTAAAGGTCCGGCAAGAATTTTTGAAAGCCAAGATTCAGCTGTTTCAGCTATATTAACTGATAAGATTAAAACAGGTGAAATTGTTTTAATCCGTTATGAAGGTCCACGTGGTGGACCTGGAATGCAAGAAATGCTTTATCCAACAAGTTATCTCAAATCTAAAGGATTGGGCAAGGTTTGTGCACTTGTTACAGATGGGCGTTTTTCAGGGGGAAGTTCAGGGCTTTCGATAGGACATATTTCACCAGAAGCTGCTGAAGGAGGAGAAATTGCGTTGGTAGAGGAGGGGGATATCATAGAAATTGATATTCCAAATCGTAGAATTCATATGTTGGTGGATGATATTGAGATGAAGCAGCGCCGTGCTAAGATGGAAGCAAAAGGAAAAGGTGCTTGGCAACCGATTGAGAAGCGTCAGCGTAAAGTTTCAAAGGCTCTCAAAGCCTATGCAGCGATGACCACATCTGCTGCAAAGGGTGCAGTACGTAATATTTGATGAGATGAATGACGCGTCTTATAAAAGAGAGATAGTATTCTGATTTTTTGCATCTTTTGCACGATATTCTAAGCTAATTATTTTATGAGTTTATGAACTTAACAGAATATTTCGAGTCATGATGAGTATGATTAAAAAGCTATCAATACAACTAAAAGCTGCTGAGGATTGCTTATTTTAGCAGCTAGGTAAGACAGATAAAGATAGATATGGTATGATTACTTTTCATATCATATTCCAATTTTATACGAAATTACGATTTCTTGTTACTCATATTTATGAAAGATATTTATTGTAGTGGTGGCATTATCTTGCAATACCGTAAAACACTGTCATTTAGAGCTGTGATATATGGTATTCTTCTTAATATATTTAAGTATTTTTTTAGTGTGTGGTGAATATTCTTAGATTTGTTTATCAGGCTTTGAGTTTAGGTGAATCACATGACTAGGAAGTCAAGGTAAATCTCTTAGAATCTGGACTGTTTGCAGACTTGATTCGAATGAAAATCCTTATCCTTTGAGATGCGGGAAGGAGTTCAAGGATGTTTAGGAAAATAAAATACTGCTGTGATATATTTGATTATATGGTTCATATGAAAACAGTAAAAGAGCTCTTTATAACTTAAAATGTGAAGAAAATGCGAGACCCATTATCTGTGAAGTTATTATGCAAAATGGAGTGGCATCCCAACACCGACAGCTTTAAACTAAAACTGTTGCTATGATAACAATAATATTGATTATGAAAAAGCATAATTCATTAAATATTGCGTATTTGCAAGGTGGAGGAGATTTCATGACAATCTTTGCAAAAAACGACTATCTTGTAAAAATATTCGACATTGACCAATTTTTTGTATACGGGCCAATATTGATCTAAGGAAATATGAAATATAATACATAGGATTTTGCCTCTATATGCATTACACTTATCAAAATATATTGTGTAGAAAAGCGATGGGAATACGGTAAACAACAGTTTATGCTGTGGCATATCAAAAAGGGATACTTTATCTCCTATTAAGAAAGCTTTTTAATAAAAAATAACATCCGTTTTCTATAAAGGGTTGCTCTTTTCAAGCTGTTTGAGGTGGTAAATTGCTTCTAAAGCTTGTTTAGGAGAGAGTTCATCGGGATGGATATTTTTTAAAGCTTCGTGAAGTACACAATGTTTGTTTCTTGCTTCATTGACGGGAGATGTTGCTTTAAGAGAAAAGAGTGGTAAATCATCAATGAGTTTATGTCCTTTTCCAGCCATTTCACCTTGTTCTAATTGATGGAGTACATCTGTTGCTCGTGTAATAACGGCTGGGGGAAGTCCAGCAAGCTTTGCGACTTGTACACCATAGGAACGGTCAGCAGCTCCTGGTGTGACCTCATGAAGAAAAACTACATCACCATCCCAATTTTTGACTTTCATGGTTACATTATGCAGTCTGTCAAGTTTTTCGGTAAGTGCGGTCATTTCATGAAAATGGGTAGCGAGAATAGCACGACAATGGTTAACCTCATGGAGATATTCAACGGCAGCCCAAGCAATAGAAAGTCCATCAAAGGTTGATGTCCCACGCCCTATTTCATCAAGAATAACAAGGGAATGGTGGCTAGCATGATTGAGAATCGTTGCTGTTTCAACCATTTCCATCATAAAGGTTGAGCGTCCCCGTGCAAGGTCATCGGAAGCCCCGACACGACTAAACAGGCGATCAACGACACCAATATGTGCTGAACTTGCTGGAACGAAGGACCCCATTTGCGCCATAATAGCAATAAGAGCATTTTGCCGCAAAAAAGTTGATTTTCCTCCCATATTAGGCCCTGTCAACAGCCATATTGCTGCATATTGCTGATTTTCTTGTACAGAGAGATCACAATCATTGGCAATAAAAGGTTCTGCTGCTTGTTTGCGAAGTGCTTGCTCGACGACAGGATGGCGTCCTGCTGTGATACGAAAGGTAAGTGAAAGATCAATTTTAGGGCGGCAATATCCTTGTTCTTCAGCAAGATATGCTAAAGCGACAGAGACATCTAAAATAGCAAGTGCTTCAGAGGCTTTACGAATAAAATCAACTTGTTCGGTAATTTCATGAACGAGAATATCAAAAATCTCTAGTTCAAGTGTTAATGCGTGATTGGCGGCATGGGCAATACGGCTTTCAAGGTCAGCAAGCTCTGTTGTCGTAAAACGCATAGCATTTGCCATTGTTTGCCGATGAATAAAACGTGCTTTAGCTTGTGGATTATTTGTAAGAGCAGATGCTTGTGTACTGGTTACTTCAATGAAATAACCTAGAATATTATTATGCTTTATTTTAAGCGTCTTAATATCTGTTTCTTGAGCATATTGCGCTTGAAGTTCAGCAATAACACGGCGCGATTCATCACGTAAAGCACGCATTTCATCGAGCTCTTTATGATAATTTGAACGAATAAAACCACCATCACGTTTAAGGAGCGGGAGATCATCAGCTAATGCTTGTTCTAAATGAAAATATAACGCTGTGGGTAAGTTTGAGAACATCTGTTGTACATCACTTATTTCTTGAGGCAGAAGCTCATTATCAAGAAGTTGATGCAATTCACGAATGATTTCAAAGCCGCGCTGGATTGTCGCCATATCACGGGGACCTCCTCGTCCAAGAGCCAAACGTGAAACGGCGCGGGGCATATCTGGTCCCCCTTTTAAAATAAGCTTTATCGCTTCTGCAAGAGAAGGATTACGTAGAAAAAAATCGATAGAATCCAAACGCGTATCAATAGCTGAAGGAGTGGTGAGGGGAGCAATAAGGCGGTCAATAAGAAGGCGTGATCCTCCTCCTGTTACAGTGCGATCAATAGCTTTTAATAAACTTCCATCCCGTTGACCTGATGTCGTACGAATAAGTTCAAGGCTTAATCTGGTTGCGGCATCAATAAAAAGAGTTGCACTTTCATTTTGGCGCTCAGGCTGCATGAGGGGAGGACGATGCGTTATTTGTGTTTTTTCGATATAACGAATAGCAGCTACAATTGCAGAGAGTTCGGAACGTGAATAATCAGCAACACCTTCAAGAGTTGAGAGTTTAAAATAATTGCAAATATCGCGTTCAGCGGTTAGTGCATCAAAGAGACAAGCAGGTTGAGGTGAAATGATACGGTCAAGAACATTAAAAAGTGATTTGTGAGATTTATCATGAAAGAATGAATCAGCAACAATGATTTCTTGTGGATCCACACGCATAATATCTGCTAAAAGTTTTTCTTGGCGGCTTTCTGTTACACGAAATATGCCTGTTGAGATATCAATCCAAGAAAGAGCAAATTCCTCTCCATCGCTAGTTTTTATACGGGAAAGTGTCATCAAATAATTTGCGCGTGTTGGATCAAGGAGTTTTTCTTCTGTTATAGTTCCAGGTGTTACAAGGCGAACAACATCACGCCGAACAACAGATTTTGAGCCACGTTTTTTTGCTTCAGCAGGATCTTCTATTTGCTCACAAACAGCAACTCGGTAACCACAAGCAATCAGTTTTTGTAAATAATCATCAGCAGCATGAACGGGAACACCGCACATAGGAATATCTTGTCCTAAATGTTTTCCGCGTGCTGTGAGTGTGATTCCTAAAGCCTGAGCAGCTTCAATCGCATCATTAAAAAATAATTCATAAAAATCCCCCATTCGGTAAAAGAGAAGAGAATCATGATGTACGGCTTTGATTTCTATGTACTGCTCCATCATAGGTGTCAGACGTTCTTGAGAGGAAGCAGATGAGGAGGCAGGCTGTGGAATTAAATTATTTTTATGGTTGTCTTTTTTATCCATTTGTATGAGGCCTGTTTCCTTTAAGTGAAGTTTTTACTCTTTTTTGTTTACTTCAATATCTATTTATCTCTAAATTGCAACGCATCATCAGATTTGCTAAGGCAAGAATAGCGATTTCTAATATATGAATCAAATTTAATGACTATACGCATTATCAAGCAAAATTTACACTGTTTTTGGAGAAAATAAAGTGAGATGAAAGAGAGCGAGCAGGATCAGAAAATGTCTCAAACTGTTTACAGTGCGAGCGAACGAGAAGCTCTAGATTTTCATAGTCGTGGTCGACCAGGAAAGCTTGAGATTGTTGCAACAAAGTCTATGGCAACACAGCATGATTTAGCACTTGCTTATTCACCAGGTGTTGCAGTTCCAGTTAAGGCAATTGCTCAAAATCCAGCGTTAGCTTATGATTATACAGCAAAAGGCAATCTTGTTGCTGTTATTTCAAATGGAACCGCTATTTTAGGGTTAGGTAACTTAGGAGCCCTTGCCTCTAAGCCGGTCATGGAAGGCAAAGCAGTGCTGTTTAAGCGTTTTGCGGATATTGATTCCATTGATTTAGAAATTGATATAAACGATACAGAAAGTTTTATCAATTTGGTGCGTCATTTAGAACCTTCTTTTGGTGGAATTAATCTTGAAGATATTAAGGCGCCAGAGTGCTTTATGATTGAAAGCCGCCTACGCGAGGTGATGAATATACCTGTTTTTCACGACGACCAACATGGTACAGCAATTATTGTTGCTGCTGGTGTTCTCAATGCTTTGACTTTAACAGGGCGCGATATGCAAAATACGCGGTTAGTCTGTAATGGTGCTGGTTCTGCAGGGATTGCTTGTATTGAACTGATTAAAGCGATGGGCTTTCGTTCCGAAAATATCATATTATGTGATACAAAGGGTGTGGTCTATGAAGGCCGCAAAGAGGGAATGAATCAATGGAAATCTGCGCATGCTATTCAAACAGATAAACGTACGCTTATGGAAGCAATGGAAGGTGCAGATATATTTTTTGGGGTTTCTGCTAAAGGTGCTCTTACTCCTGAAATGGTAAGATCCATGGCACCACAGCCGATCATTTTTGCTATGGCTAATCCTGATCCAGAAATTACGCCGGAAGAGGTTATGCAAGTGCGTCATGATGCCATTGTCGCAACAGGGCGTTCCGATTATCCAAATCAGATTAATAATGTTCTCTGCTTTCCTTATATATTTCGTGGTGCACTTGATGTGCGTGCAAGAGTTATTAATGAAGACATGAAGATTGCTGCGGCAAAGGCTCTTGCTAATTTAGCGCACGAAGAAGTGCCTGACAGCGTTGCAGAAGCTTATCGTGGAAAGCGATTAAAATTTGGTCCTAATTATATCATCCCTGTTCCTTTTGATCCGCGTTTATTAACGGTTGTTTCAATAGCGGTAGCAAAAGCAGCAATGGAAAGTGGTGTTGCGCAAAAGAACATAGATGATTTAGAGGCCTATGAGCGCGATTTGAATGCGAGACGTGATCCTACTTCCTCGATGATGCGTGGGATTTATAATCATGTTCGTCAAGCGCCAAAACAAATTGTCTTTGCAGAAGGTGAAGAAGAGCAAGTTATGCGGGCGGCCGTTTCCTATGTTCATCAAAAATTAGGACAAGCGATTTTGGTTGGTCGTGAAGAGCAAGTAAGAGAAGCGGCTGTTATCGCTGGAATTGATCTGGAGCGTGAAGGTATTTCTATTATGAATGCTAAGCTTTCTTGCCGTACAGATGCTTATGCGAATTATCTTTATAAAAAGATGCAGCGTCAAGGCTGGCTGTTGCGTGATTGTCATCGTCGTATCAATAATGATCGCAATTATTTTGCTGCGTGTATGGTGGCACTAGGAGATGCTGATGCAATGGTTACAGGGGTGACACGCAATTATGAAACAGCGCTGATCGATATACGTCGTGCGATTGATGAAAAACCAAAAGAACGATTGATTGGTATTTCAATGGCTATTTGCCGTGGACGAACTGTGTTTATTGCGGATACAGCTGTTTATGAAAATCCTAATGCTGAAGAACTTGCGGATATAGCGGAACAAACCGCTTCGTTTGTACGTGGATTTGGATATCAACCACGGGTAGCATTTCTAGCATTTTCTACGTTTGGTTATATGAAAGGGCAGATCATACAGCAAATTCAGGATGCGATTAATATTTTGCATGAACGCAAGGTTGATTTTGAGTTTGATGGAGAAATGAGCGCTGATGTGGCACTCAATTCCAAATTGATGCAGCAATATCCATTTATGGGATTAACAGAGCCCGCTAATATTTTGGTTATGCCTGGATATCACGCGTCTTCCATTGCAAGCAAAATGTTACAAGAACTTGGTGGAGCAACCATCATTGGTCCTATTTTAATTGGATTGGAAAAATCTGTCCAAATTGTACCGTTTAGTGGAAGCGATACAGATGTTGTCAATATCGCAATGCTTGCGGCTTATCATGCCGCAAAAGTCGTCTAAAGAAAAAAAGCCCCTAATATACCAATAATATATTAAGGGGCTTTATGATAGCAAAAGAATAAATTTTTTAAGAGGGTTGTATTTGATTGTCGTTTTGTTCTTCAGCGAGACGCTTTTGGAAGAGGGCTGCAAAATCAATAGGATCAATCCATAAAGGTGGAAAACCACCATTTTGAGTAGCATTAGATATAATTTGGCGAGCAAATGGGAATAAAAGACGGGGACATTCAATAAAGACCAATGGCATAACATGTTCTTGTGGAATGTTTTTAAGGTGGAAAACACCACCGTAAATCAGTTCTACATGAAATAAGGTTTCAGTTTCATCATTGGCTTTGACGGAGAGAGACAAAACGACATCATAATTGTCATCACCAATTGGGTTAGCATTGACGTTAATATTGATATCAATTTGTGGTGATTTTTCACGTGTACGCAATGAACGAGGAGCACCCGGGTTTTCGAATGATAAATCTTTTAAATATTGAGTTAATACAGCAAAAACCGGCTCTCCACCACTGTTATTCATTTCATCTTCGGCCATACGACGAACCTCTCTCATTATAATATGTATATTTATTTTAGATCTAAAGACCAAACTGGTTATCACGCCTTGCAAAAGGTTGCAAGAAATGCGCTCTTTATCTTGAATATTTTTTTAGTTTGTTACAGGTTTTTTAGGCATTTCAATGGTTATCATCATTTTTGCGCCATGGAGATTCTGTCGTATCATAAATTGTGTAATCTTCTGCGTTAAGATCAATTACTTTTTCAGCGTCATTTTTTCTTTTAGTATTGAGATTCATTTTGTTTTGTAATGATGTAAAAAAATGCCAAACAACAGAGCGAATTGGTTTAATAAGAAGTAATATTCCCAAGAGATCACTTACAAAGCCAGGAAGAATAAGTAAAATTGCACTAAACATGATGAAAACATCATTAATAATATTATTCTCTAATGTGCGTCCTTGGATAAGTTCAGTTTGTATGTTTTTTAAAAGGCTAAACCCTTGAACTCGCAATAAAACAACCCCAACTATGGCTGTGAGAATAACCAAACTCAAAGTTGCTAAAATACCAATTTCTTGACCAACAAAGATAAAACCAGCGATCTCGATTAAAAGACTGCAAAGAAAGATAACAACAAAAAAACGAGGATTTATAGAATAAAATTTTATCACATGCAAATTTCCTTCTGGATGAGTAAGGGGAGAAATTCTTAAGAGCACTCCATTTAATATAAAATCTATAAAAATATTTGAATGGTAGGATTCCTTATTTTACATATTTATTGATAAATGGTATTGACTGCAATGTTTATTAGAGATTTAAGCTTTGGAGATTGACAGCGCCCATGGAATTTGACGTTATACTTGTCATAGCTCTTGTTGTTATGGTTGTTATTTTTGTGCAGCTCCGTAATGTATTAGGGAAACGAATTGGGTTTGAAAAGCCCCCCTTTGATCCTTATTCACGTCGTTCTAAAAAACAGGTTGAAGCAGAAACGACTGATAATATTGTTTCGTTCCCTCATCAGAAAAATTCACAAAAAGACGACTTTAGTGAAATTGATAAAATTGCACCGGAGGGGAGTATTTTGAATAAAAATTTGCGGGAATTGCATAAAATTGATCCTCAATTTTCTCCTCAATTTTTTATAAAAGGTGCACAAATTGCTTATGAAATGATTGTAACAGCTTTTGCCAAAGGTGATCGCAATCAACTTAGAAGCTTGCTTTGTCAGGATGTTTTTGAGAGCTTTTGTACGGCTATTGAGCAACGAGAAAAAAATAAAGAGAGAATAGAGTTCACTTTTGTTGGAATTAATAAGATCGAATTTGTTGCGGCGGCAATACAAGAAAAGGATGAACTTCTAACGATACGTATTGTCAGTGAGATGATTTCTGTTACTTATAATGAACAGGGCGAGCGTATAGACGGTGATCCTGATGCTATTGTAGAAATCAGAGATATTTGGACTTTTGTTCGCAATAGTTTATCATCAGATCCAAACTGGAAGCTTTTTGCTACAGAAAATGAAAATTAAAATACTTTTTGTTTTTCTTCCATAAGCATTCAATGATTTATGAGAAATTAAAATGTCCTCAAGTAAATGGAGACAAAAAAGAGATTTATTGGCTTCACAAGATCGCCTTTTATGGGAGACGGTTTGTCGTACGATAACACCGCTTCACGGTAAGATGCTCTCTTCTACTTCAGAAACGATTGCAAATATTAATGATAAAAAACAGCTTGTAACTCAAATCTCCTCATTGTCTCAGGAAAATCAACAACCCTCGACAATTATTAAAAGCGAAAAGAGGGCAGTTACACAAGCACAAAAGATTCATTTCTTTGATCATGTTGCACATCGTAAAATTTCCCAAGGTCGTTATCCTCTTGAGGCGCGCCTTGATCTCCACGGTTATATGCAGGAAGAAGCTTATTTTTTCTTAAAAAAATTTCTACAATCCTCTCAGCAGAGAGGATTACGTTATGTCCTTGTGATTACAGGAAAAGGACGATCCGTTGGGAGCGATGGAACTTTGTATAGATTTGTTCCGTATTGGTTATCAACACCAGCTTTTCGATATTATGTCCACGCGTTTGAGCAAGCAGGGCGTCAACATGGCGGAGAAGGTGCACTTTATGTTTGGTTGCGCCGTTTTGTGTCGGGAAAAGGAAAGTGATGTTATTGTGGTCGTTCTAGGTTTAATATTTATTTATACGTAATAATTTATTGTTTTCGTATATTTCGTAAGAGTCTTGAATACAATATCCCCTTATTTATAATTTTTTATAAATAATTATAAATATATCATTTTACATTCTACGTATTGCTTCACGCTTTTGTTTATCGCGTTCTTTAATGGAGCACATCCCTCACGCAAAACAGAATGACATTGTTGCATATATTCACAGGCTTGTTTTAAAGAAACATTTCTCAACGCTCCCAAGCCTATTTTGCGACACCCCTTGAAGCCCTTGTTCCTTGAAAGCATTTATAAAAGGCATGCTTTTCTTTAAGTGTTTTTATTCTTCGCAGCTCTCATCTTGCTCGTGACGCTTAAACGAAAGATTTTGATTGATTCAATATAAGAGGCTTAAAATGAAAGAGATATTGATGGGTCGCATTTAGGTTGCAACGCGATAAATTATTTTTATAAACCACAGCATTACTCTATTAAATACACGAAGAATAAAAACATGAGAAATTATCTTATTCAAAAGATATTGCTATGGATAGTGTTAAAAGTAGTGCAACTAAATTAAAGAGAATCTTGAAAATAAACAGGAATATAACTTTACAATACATAATTGTGCAATAGCACCAAAAGATACAATTTCGTTGAATAGTTTCATGAAGAAATTTTTTCACTCATTAAAAGCTTTATTAAATTTCTTTCTCATAATAATTCGATAATTAAAATTTAATAACGAAGCGCAGAAGGCTTAGAATATGAGATTCAATCGAGGATATTACACTCTTATCCGACGTCTTTCAGATATTGGTTGAAATGCTAGCTTAGCATGAAAGGCACAATAGGGGCTATTTTCATCAGAATCTGCACCACAAAAATGAAAATCTGCTGATAATGGATCGCCAACCGGCCATCTACATGTATTTTCACTCAATTGTAAAAGATTAAGTTGACGTGATATAGGCACAACTACATTGGATTTTGTGGACATATCAACTTCTTTTACATCTTCTGCTACAAATTCTGTCTTTAAAACTGGTTCTTCAATACCTACAGATGATGTGTTTATTGGCGATACCGTGGATGTGTTGCGACGCACACGTGGAGATGATGGGCTGCTTCCCACGGGGGTTTTTTGCGTACGCGCACTTCCTTGTGGTGTTTTACCGCGTCCTGGCAACTTTAATCGGTGTACTTTGCCGATGACTGCGTTTCTGCTGACCCCACCTAATTGAGCAGCAATTTGACTTGCACTTAACCCTTCACTCCAAAGCTTTTTAAGAAGCTCAACGCGTTCACATGTCCAACCCATACCAGCACTCCATTCCGATTACGTCACTAAGATGCTCTCCCCCTTTGCATCTTCAAATGTTTTAATAATGTTTTCACTACGCTGAATGAAAGAATTTTACACTCTAAGCGAGCATAAGAAAATCATCCAACCTTTGGACTTACAAACCAAAACACATCATCTTGCTTATTATATAATAAATTACAATATGCACTCACTCTATGACAAGAGTCTTTACCTCTTGAAGAGTTTATTTAGAATGTTTTCCCCAACTTGCAAATCAATCATAGGTTAAACTTTTACTTTTGTTTAAGGATTTTTCCAAAAATGCTTATTTGTAGAACCTTCATTGACTTTTTTTCAATTGGTGTAATGATCTATTCCATAGGTGTAATCATTAATCGTAATGAAATGTTGAAAGCACCGTAACGAAATGTACCATGTTGTTTTATTTGTAGTGTTGCTTTGTATATATATTGAAAAGGTTAAAATATAAAGGAAATTATGATGGATGCCGTCTCTATACAACCACTTTATGAATGCTTCGCACGACGAGATTTGCATTTTGAACAGGGGCATGGTGTATGGCTTATTTCCGATAAGGGAGAACATTATCTTGATTTCACATCTGGCATTGCTGTTAATGCATTAGGGTATTCACATCCAAAATTAGTTGATGCGCTCAAAATGCAAGCTGAAAAACTTTGGCATGTTTCTAATATTTTTCAATCCCCTGAACAATCAGCTCTTGCTACGCGGCTTTGTGCAAATAGTTTTGCGGATAAGGTTTTTTTCTGCAATTCAGGCACTGAAGCATTGGAGTGCGCATTCAAAACGGCACGTCATTATTACTATGCTGCGGGTCATTCAGAACGCATTGAAATAATTACTTTTGAAGGGGCATTTCATGGACGTACACTTGCAGCACTTGCTGCGACTGGGCATGAAAAATATCTTGAAGGCTTTGGACCTAAAGCTGGTGGATTTATTCAAGTACCTTTTTGTGATGAAATCGCTTTGCGTAACGCTATTAATAAAAATACCGCCGCTATTCTTATTGAACCTATTCAAGGAGAAGGAGGAATACGAACGGTCCCTCATGAATATTTAAGATTTTTGCGCAAAATATGCGATGATAATGGTCTGTTATTGATTTTGGATGAAGTCCAAACGGGTATAGGACGAACAGGAAAGCTTTTTGCTTATGAATGGAGTGATGTCTTTCCTGATATACTTACCCTCGCAAAAGGATTAGGAGGAGGATTTCCATTAGGTGCTTGCCTTGCAACTGATAAAGTTGCAAAAAGCATGACACTTGGGACCCATGGTTCAACCTTTGGAGGAAATCTTCTTGGAATGGCTGTAGGAAATAGTGTTCTTGATATTTTGTTAGAGCCAAATTTTCTCAACCATGTTCAGCGCATGGGGGATAAACTAAAAAGTGGACTTTTGCACATTCTCAATATCTATCCTGATATTATCTGCGCAGTTCAGGGGATGGGCCTAATGGTGGGTATTCAGTGTGTTGTGCCTTCAAATCTTGTCGTTAATGCTTTAGAAAATGAATATCTCTTAAGTGTTGCTGCCAACAACAACGTTGTGCGCTTATTGCCTCCTCTTATCATTAGGGAAGAAGAAATAGATGAAAGTTTGCATCGTATTGAAAAAGCAATAGCTTATCTTTCGCAAGTAAACAAAGAAAGACAAATATTACACACATGACAAATGCTCTTCGTCATTTCACGGACTTATCCATTTTAACGCCAGCAATAGCGCGCGCACTGATCGATTATGCAAAAATCCTTAAAGCGTCTTTTAAAGCAGGGAAAGGTTCAAAACCTTTTATGGGTAAAACACTTGCGATGATTTTTGAAAAACCATCCACACGAACCCGTATTTCATTCGATATCAGTATGCGCCAGCTTGGGGGAGATACAATCATGCTCACGGGTTCAGAGATGCAGCTTGGTCATAGTGAAACTATAGCTGACACAGCTCGTGTTTTATCCCGTTTTGTGGATATCGTGATATTACGAACAACAAAACATCAACGTATGCTCGAATTGGCACAATATGCACAAATTCCTGTCATTAATGCCCTTACAGATGATACACATCCTTGCCAAATTTTAGCAGATATATTAACCTATGAAGAGCATCGGGGGCCAATTGCTGGCAAAATATTCGCGTGGATGGGGGATGGTAATAATGTGCTCCATTCCTTAATTGAGGCCGCAGCTCTTTTTGATTTTCATTTGCGTATTGCTACTCCAAAGGGCAGTGAACCACAAGAAAAATTTATACATTGGGCACGTGAACGAGGAGCACACCTTACACTAACTCATAGTCCCCAAAAAGCAGCTCAAGATGCTGATTGTATTATGACCGATACATGGGTCTCCATGGGACAAGAATTTCGTGCTCGCAGTCGTTCTATTTTTCAGCCTTATCAAGTCAATGAAGCTCTCATGAAATTAGCAAAATCTGATGCTCTTTTTATGCATTGTCTTCCTGCTCATCGTGGTGAAGAAGTGGTTGATTCTGTGATTGATGGACCGCACTCCGTTGTTTTCGATGAGGCTGAAAATCGTCTTCATGCTCAAAAAGCAATTCTTTCTTGGTGTTTACAAGATGCGTTTTTCTCTCCACAATAGCTCCTCTACAACAAATTATATAAAAAAGGCAAAGCTATGAGTAAACAAGCTAAAGATGAAGCCTCTCTCGACAACAACTTCTTGCATGAAGATGATACTGTTATTCCCTTTCAAGTCGAAGAACTTGATATCCGTGGACGTGCCGTACAACTTGGGGAAACTTTAAATTCTATTCTTAACAGACATCAATACCCTGAACCGGTTTCTTATCTTCTAGCAGAAGCTTTACTTTTAACTGTTCTGCTTGGAACTTCTCTAAAGCTTACGGGAAAATTTATTTTACAAACTCATTCCGATGGACCGGTTAATATGTTGGTATGCGATTTTTCGCCTCCTTCCAGTTTACGTGGATACGCTCGTTTTGATAAAGAACAGCTTAAACAAGCCATAGACAATAATCAAATCTCTTCAGAAACACTTTTAGGGAAAGGCACTTTAGCCTTCACAATTGATCAAGGTCCCCATATGCAACCCTATCAAGGGATAGTTGCATTAGATGGATCAAATTTACAAGAAGCTTCTCGTATTTATTTTGATCAATCAGAACAAATTCCTACCGATATCCGTTTGGCTGTTGCTATATTAATTAATCGTGACCAACAAGGAAAAACGCAGAAAAGCTGGCGAGCTGGAGGTATTTTGATCCAACTTTTACCTCAAGAATCCTCTCATCATAAAATAGATGTCTCTCATCAAAAGCGAGAAGAAACGAAAACCCACACCCAATTGGATAACCAATGGCAGGAAGCTAAAATACTCATGGCAACGATTGAAAGTTCAGAATTAACAGATCCCCAAGTTGGTAGTAAACAGCTCTTGTTCCGTCTTTTTCATGAACAAGGTGTTAGAGTTTTTAATCCTTTTTCTCTTGTCGATCAATGTTCTTGTTCACACGAAAAAATTAAAGGAATCCTAGAAGGATTTTCTATTGATGAACGCAATAAAATGGTTAAAAATAAATATATTTCAGTCACATGTGAATTTTGCTCAAAAACGTATTGTTTTACACCACAAGAATTTTTAGAAGAAAAAACATAATCAAATATTTTTCATAAAAAATGATGATTGCAACAAAAGCCTATTTTATTTGCGTTATAAAAGTTTACCCATAAGCTCATATAAACTTCTAGAATATTTCTTGTCTTAGAGTTTTTTAATGTATACGAGTGATCTTTCTGTTGAAATCAGTAATCACGTCACAGAGTGCTTAAAAAAGAGTTCTCTGTAAAATATATTTTCTCCTCTCGAAAAAGCTTCTTGTTTATTTTTTTCATCTCAAAAGCCTATTTCTTACAATGAATTCTTTTATAATATTCATTGATAGATTGATCATGTACTCATAACTTATCTTTTCTGTTAAATGAGATTTTTTGATTATAGTCATATTTGCTTACTCGAATTTATCTTATTAAGAGTCAAAAAAGCTTATTAGTTATAATCATAAGATAAATTATCGAAAGAATAAGAATGTATAGACTCAATATGGAATTTATGGAGTCTATTACGAACAGATAGTATAATGGGAATAAATATACCAATAACGCTGCGAAGGAATGGATTTGTTATTTTATAAAGATGAAAATAGTGGTGAAGTCCCCTCATAACAATGTGCATTTCAGATAAAAAAGCGGAGACAGAACACTATATGATTTTGAAAATAATAGTTGGTTTCTTTCACTAATCTAACGATGTTTCTATAACAATATTGTTTTGTCCAAATAATCAAAAATAAAGCTCCCAAACAGATATTTAATCGCTAAAAAAATGAAAACTACTTAAATTTTTGTCATACTTGGGAGGTTTGCTCTACAGATATTTCTTTGCACATGTTTTTGAATCAACAATGGTAATGCTCTTGTCAAATTTTCCTAAGAAGAATGAGGATCCATATAAATAAAATAGCATACATAGCATGATAAAACGTTATGTTTTTACAAACCTGCATTATTATATTTTTCAACTTAAAATATTGCCAATTATTTTCACGTTTAGACAATTCATAAAAGGTATTTTTAGTCTTTATCTTAAATGTTTTTTTGATTCAACATATAGAAATTTTAAAAATCTCATAGTATAGGGCATTTTCATTTAATAGATAAAAATGGTAAATTATTATTTATAAATCAATATGTTGATATTTTATTTTTCTTCTGTCATGAGCGCTTGTTCAATTTTTGGTAGAATTTTTTTTTGATAAATTTTCCATGTTAAGGGACCAACATGTTTGACAATAATGATGCTCTCTTTATTCAAGAGAAAGGTTTCTGGGGGTCCATATATTCCCCAATCAATGGCTGTATATCCTGAAACATCAAAGCCAATAAATTTAAAAGGATTACCAAAATTGTTTAAAAAGCGCAGGGCGTTTGTTTTGTTATCTTTATAATTAATACCAATCAGATCAAAACGTTTATCTTGTGCAATTTTCATAAGAATAGGATGCTCTTCGCGGCATGGCAAACACCAAGAGCCCCAAAAGTTAACCAATGTGACACGTCCTTTAAACTGTTTTGAATTGAGATAACTTTCTTTATCAAGAAGAGGAAGATGAATATTGGGAGCAGATTTTTCAGCTAATGCGTTTGGGAGAAGAGAAGAATCTTGAAGGTATTTTTTATCCATAAAGTTGAAAAAAAACACCATGAGAAGAAGAAAAAGCACAAATGGTCCAAAAAAAACAAGCAGAACAGGCAAAGATATATTTTTTTTAAGTTTTGGAGGGATGTTTTTCATTATACTTTTCTTTTTGTGGCAGCTCTTTTTTGTTTAGCTGTTGGAGAATTTTTTTTTGGTATAGGGCTTTACAAAGAATATATCCAATAAGACATAAGAGGGATATTGCAGAAAGCACATAGCTTAAAACAACAATTTGCTCGTGTTTAAGGGTGCTAAGGAAAAAATCAATTTTCTGAGATAGATTTCCTAAAAGTCCGCCCTGGATGCCATTTAGGTCGAGCATGATGAAGAGTCCTGTTGTTGTGCACGGCGGGATTTTTTAATCTGAAGTATTCGGATATAATGACTATTGATTTCATTTCGCATAGCCATCAAATAGAGCGCAATAAACATAAAGATGAAACAAAATAGCATTGTTATAAGAGGCCATAACATAGCATTGTCGATTGTTGATCCTCCAGCACGTAACAATGATGCTGGCTGATGCAATGTATTCCACCAATTAACGGAAAATTTAATAACAGGGATATTAACAAATCCAACAAGTGTAAGAATTGCAGTAGCGCGAGCACCTTTTACTTGGTTTTCAAAAGTACGTCCGAGCAGGATAATGGAAAGATAGATAAAAAGCAGAATTAAAACTGATGTTAAACGTGCATCCCAGACCCACCATGTTCCCCATGTAGGTCGCCCCCAAAGTGCTCCTGTCATGAGAGCCAAGGCGGTAAAAATTGCCCCAATAGGCGCCCCACATTTAAGGGCCACATCAGCAAGATGATATTTCCAAATCAGATTTCCTAATGCTGCTGCACTCATCGTTACATAGCAGAATGTAGACAACCACGCAAAGGGTACATGAAGGTACATAATCTTAACAGTAATGCCTTGTTGATAGTCATCAGGGGAATGCATCACCAGAATAAGCCCTAAAATAAGGAAACACAATGTTATACCGGCCAACCAAGGTAAGACGACACTGCTTATTTTCATAAAAAGGATAAAACTTTCAGGGAGTGACCTGATTTTATATGGACGAGATAGTTCATTCATGAAATTCATAATAGGCAGAGTTTTTCAATGCGGCAATCATCTTTTATTATTCTGATAAAAGTTTAAGCGTTATCGCAGCAACAAAAGAGCCAAAGAGACTCAAAAGAAGTGAAAAAGCGCTGAGAAGAGCCAAGGACGTGAGAAAAGAAATATTTGGATTTATTGGGGCTGTAGCAGTCGAAACACCAAAAATCATAATTGGAATGATCCACGGCAAGATAATGATAAAAATAAGCAGAGTACTGTGCAACAATGAGGTTGCGAGTGCAGCACCTATGGCGCCAATAAAAATAATGGCTGGTGTTCCGCATAAAAGGGTAAGTATTGTTGTAAAAGTTATTGCTACATCTAAATGGAGCATGAGGGCTAAAATAGGTGTAGCAAAAATAAGAGGAAGCATTGTTCCTACCCAATGGGCAAGACATTTGGTAAAGACAATTAGTGTAAAACTTTGTCTTTTTCCTGAAAGGATAAATTGGTCGAGATTACCATCATCGCGATCGATTTGGAAAAGTTTGTTCAGATTGAGGAGTCCTGCAAGAAGGGCTCCAAACCACAATATACCAGGCCCTATTTGTGCAAGAATTTTGGGATCTGGTCCAATGGCAAAGGGGGTTATGACAACAACAGCGATAAAAAACAATAGTCCTGTTAGTGAAGAGGCTTGTGGCGCTAATAATAGTTTAAGGTCACGCCAGAACAGTGCTTTCATTTTATTCTCTCCTAGAGAGGTAAAAAATTTTCCAGAGCGATTTTATGGTTTTCTGGAATACCTAGGGAATTATGAGTTGCAGCGATAATCATACCACCTTGATTGAGATGACGCTGGAAAATACGAGCAAGGAGTTTTTGAGCATGGTTATCAAGCCCAGATGTTGGTTCATCTAAAATCCAAAGAGGACGATAGGAGAGCAAAAGGCGAGCAATAGCTACGCGTCTTTGTTGTCCAGTTGATAGAGCTTTAAAGGGTAAATGTTCAAGGTTAGAAAGACCAATATCGGCAAGAACCTCATGCACAAAGCGTAAATGTTGACCGTAAAAATCTGCCCAAAATTGCAAATTGTCAATGACAGATAAGAGAGGTTTCATAGCATTTTGAGGACCAAGATAATGACACGCAGTTGCAACAGGGTATATTTGATCATGGTCTTTAAGTATTATATGACCTTCAGCAGCTTCAAGAAGACCGACAATGATTCGGAGTAATGTAGACTTTCCGATACCATTAGGACCGGTGATTGTCATCAGTTGCTGTGAAAATAAACAAAAAGAAAGACCTTTAAACAGAATTTCCTCGTTTCTGTAAGCGGCTAAATCTTTGCCTGATAACACCATGTGATTACCTATTTTGTTTTTATTTTCATATTCTTTATTGCATTATAGAATAAAAAACACATTTTTTGTGCAATTGTACCTAGAATAGTTCTAGAAATAGTTCTATAAGGGATACCTTACATCAATATCTGGTGTAAAATGGTTTCTGGCGCTGATTTCCGCATTTGCCTATGAGAGGTGGAGGGGGAAATGGATAGCGGAGGTGATAGCGTCTGCGCTCAAGCTGCGACCTTGAATCGTAGTTTGTGTTGTTCATTCCTGGAAATTGGGTGGTTATAGTATGAGGGTGGACAGTCATGACTCAAATTGATAGCTTTAATTGTCGCAGAGTATTAAATGTTGGTGGCAAAGAATATACTTATTATAGCTTGATCGAAGCGGAGAAGAATGGGCTTGAAGGTGTTTCTCGTTTACCGTTTTCGATGAAAGTTATTCTCGAAAATTTATTGCGATTTGAAGATGGTCGCACAGTTAAAAAAGAGGATGTCCTCAATGTTGCTAAGTGGTTAAACGACAAAGGGAGCGCCGGGGCAGAAATTGCTTACCGTCCTGCACGTGTTCTTATGCAGGATTTTACAGGTGTTCCAGCAGTTGTTGATCTTTCTGCAATGCGTGATGCTATGGTTAAACTTGGCGGTAACGCTGAAAAAATCAATCCTCTCATTCCCGTTGATCTCATCATTGATCACTCAGTTATTGTTGATGCTTTTGGCAATTCCATGGCTTTTAAGGAAAACGTTGAGCATGAATATGAACGCAATGGTGAACGCTATCGTTTCCTTAAATGGGGGCAGCAAGCCTTTCAAAATTTTCGCGTTGTTCCTCCAGGAACAGGGATTTGTCATCAGGTTAACCTAGAATATTTAGCACAATGTGTATGGATGAAGAATGAAGAGGGCTGTGAGACGATTTATCCTGACACCTGTGTGGGAACTGATTCGCATACGACTATGGTGAATGGTTTAGGGGTTTTAGGTTGGGGTGTTGGTGGTATTGAAGCAGAAGCAGCAATGTTAGGTCAACCTGTTTCTATGTTGTTACCTGAAGTGATTGGTTTTCGTCTAACAGGTAAACTTAAAGAAGGTGTAACAGCCACCGATCTCGTATTGACGGTGACTCAAATGCTACGCCGGAAGGGTGTTGTCGGTAAATTTGTTGAGTTTTTTGGTCCTGGTTTGGAGCAGATGACGCTTGCTGATCGGGCAACGATTGGAAATATGGCACCTGAATATGGAGCGACGTGTGGTTTTTTCCCAATTGATAAGGAGACAGTGCGTTATCTCAATATGACAGGGCGTGATGAAAATCGGATTGCCTTAGTAGAAGCTTACACCAAAGCACAAGGGATGTGGCATGACGAAATGGTGGCTCATCCCATTTTTAGTGATACAATTGAATTGGATATGGGAACTGTTGTTCCTTCTATGGCTGGTCCTAAACGTCCTGAAGGACGTATTGCATTGGAAAACGTTGGGCAGGGTTTTGAGAAGGCATTGGTCGAAGACTATAAGAAGACTTCTGAACAAGATAAGCGTTATCAGGTCGAGGGTGAAGAATATACGCTTGGTCACGGTGATGTGGTGATCGCTGCGATTACGTCGTGTACGAATACATCGAATCCAAGTGTTCTTATTGCAGCGGGTCTTTTGGCACGAAATGCTGTGGCAAAAGGTCTCAAGAGCAAGCCATGGGTAAAAACTTCTCTTGCACCTGGTTCACAAGTCGTTGAAGCTTACCTTCAAAATTCGGGTCTGCAAAAAGATTTAGATGCATTAGGATTTAACTTAGTAGGATTTGGGTGCACAACATGCATTGGGAATTCTGGTCCTTTGCATCCAGCTATTTCCAAAACGATTAATGACAATGGTATAGTTGCATCTGCAGTTCTTTCAGGAAATCGTAATTTTGAAGGGCGTGTTTCCCCTGATGTGCAAGCGAATTATTTAGCTTCACCACCGTTAGTTGTTGCACATGCGCTCATCGGGACGGTGTGTAAAGATTTAACCAAGGAACCTCTTGGTGAAGATTCAAATGGCCAACCCATTTATTTGAGAGATATTTGGCCAACTTCTCAAGAAATACAGGAATTCATCGAAAAAAATGTCACGCGTAAGGTTTTTGCTGAAAAGTATGCAGATGTTTTTAAGGGAGATGAAAATTGGCAAAAAGTTCAGATTCCTACGGGTTCTACCTATTCTTGGGATGAGCAATCCACCTATGTACGCAATCCACCTTATTTCGATGATATGCAGAAAACACCTGATATCTTACCAGATATTAAAGATGCACGGATTTTAGGTTTATTTGGTGATAAAATCACGACGGATCATATTTCTCCTGCTGGTTCTATTAAAGCAGCTTCTCCTGCCGGAAAATATTTAATGGATCATGGTGTTAAAGTGGCTGATTTTAATCAGTATGGAACGCGTCGTGGGAATCACGAAGTTATGGTGCGTGGGACCTTTGCCAATATTCGCATTCGTAATTTCATGTTGGGAGAAAATGGTCGAGAAGGAGGTTATACGGTTCATTATCCGTCAGCGGTAGAACAAGCCATTTACGATGCGGCAATGGCGTATAAACAAGAAGGTACTCCACTCGTTGTTTTTGCTGGTATTGAATATGGCAATGGATCATCGCGCGATTGGGCAGCCAAAGGCACCAATCTTCTTGGTATAAAAGCAGTGATTGTACAGTCTTTTGAAAGGATTCATCGCTCTAATCTTGTTGGTATGGGCATTGTTCCCTTTGTCTTTGAGGAGGGTGTAAGTTGGACATCTTTAGGCTTAAAGGGAGATGAAAAGGTGACAATTGAAGGAATTCATAACTTGAAACCTCGTCAAAAGACAGTAGCGAAAATTACTTTTTCTGATGGTACGATAAAAACCGCTCCGTTATTATGCCGTATTGATACTGAAGATGAGCTAGATTATTTGCATCATGGGGGGATTTTGCAATATGTCTTGCGTAAGTTGGCCGTTTAAATTCTTTTATTTGTTAAGGAATGTCTATTATTAAGCTATAAAGCTGCGGATCAAAGAGTTTGGCTTCGTTTTTTTATGACTATCTTTGAAAATCTAATTGACGTTAGCTTTGGGATTGCGCTATAAGCCACACAGTTATAGGCAGCTTTATAGTTTTGCTTGGGTTGAATTTATTTATATTGGTAGAGTTGTTCTTTAGACTCATTTTACCAAGGTGTTGAAAGAGAGATTATATTTATGGCGAATACACCTTCTGCTCGAAAAGCGGTGCGCAAGGTTGCGGCGCGCACACAGGTTAATAGGGCCCGCCGTTCGCGCGTTCGTACCTTTATACGTAAGTTTGATGATGCTTTAGCGGGTGGTGATAAGGCATCTGCAGAGATTGCATTTAAGAATTTTGAGCCTGAAATTATGCGTGCGGTTTCTAAAGGAGTTTTTCATAAAAATGCTGCTGCGAGGAAAGTATCGCGTTTAGCTAAACGTTTGAAGGCTCTCAGCGTTTAAGCTTTTTCTCCTTTATTGAGAATCAAGCCAGTATCCATGAGGATGCTGGCTTTTTGTTTATTATTTCAAAAAGTTTCTATCGAAAATAAGAATCGATAATGATTCTCCTCTTGAAAAAGGAGAGAAAGTTTATAGGAGGGGTATGGTTATCCACAAGCTTTGTGGATTTTTACAGAGTCTTTTTTGTCAAGCATTTTATTTTTTTTTTTAAATCTGAAGAGATTCTTTAATTGTTGGTAAATTTAGAGAAAAAAAATGAATTGAATCAATATTTTTTTCATTCCTCATTGATACAAGCATTTTTTTCGGGTTTTTTGATTTTATTTTGACCTCTTGCATTTTACCTCTGCTGTTTTGTATGGTTCTTATGAAGACTAAAAAGCATGAAGGGGTCACACCAGCACATTGTTCTGTATTTTGTTGAGTACAAGATGTTTTGACTTAGGCTTTTTGAAGCTTTTGTGCTGGGGAGGTTTTCTGACGATTTTTTAGTTTTCTGAATAGATATGTTTACCATTTTAGAAGGGTGGGTCATATCATGAGTGCAAGTAAATCTTATTGGTCATCTTTGTTAGTGGGGTTGTGATGAGGCTATCCTAGGGGAGGGTGAGTAATCTTATTTGGGGTAGGGCGTTTTGCCTTCGCTAGATTTATTTTAGCTGTTTGGCAGGACAGAATTTTATTTTTATCAGGATGAAAGATGGTGGATAAATTGAACTCTAAAGCTAGTTCCTTTAAAAGGGTTTCGGTGAATATCCTGTCGGCAGAGAACATAATAAAGAATAGGATGACAGAGAGTGATGAGGACGTTTGTAGAAATGCTTCTATAGGGCATTCTATTGTTTCAGAGGAGGAAAGTGCGGCGGCTTTTATACGTGTTATGGCGCAATTAAAGGTGCAGGTTGGTGTTGAGGCTTATACCAGTTGGTTTGGACGTGTGAAGCTTGCTGAATATAGCCATACTCTTGTAAAGCTTTCTGTTCCTACAGCTTTTTTACGTTCATGGATTAATAATCACTATGGTTCTCTTTTGACTCATTTATGGAAACAAGAGAATTCAGCAATTCTTCGTGTTGAAGTTATTGTTCGTGGTATGGAACGCGTTTCAAGAGACGTCGTTTGTAAAAGAAGTGTTCCTTCTGCTGTGCTAGAGGAGCAAGCGACTTCATCTTTTGTTGAAAGTTGTGCAGAGCATTCAGTTAAGAGTTCTCAAACGGGAGTTTTTGGATCTCCACTTGATTCTCGCTATACTTTTGAAAGTTTTGTTGAGGGGGCTTCTAATCGTGTTGCTTTAGCAGCTGCGCGTTCAATTGCGGAGGGGCATAAAAGTGCTTTGCGTTTTAATCCTCTTTTTATTCACGCATCTGTTGGTTTAGGAAAAACACATTTGCTTCAAGCAATTGCTGCTTCTGCATTGAAGCGTTTAACGTCTGCGCGTGTCATTTATTTAACTGCTGAATATTTTATGTGGCGTTTTGCAACAGCTATTCGTGATAATGATGCTCTTTCTTTTAAAGAGCAGCTTCGTGATATCGACCTTTTGATTATTGATGATATGCAGTTTTTGCAGGGTAAGTCGATACAACATGAGTTTTGCCATTTGCTTAATATGTTGCTTGATAGTGCAAAACAAGTTGTTGTCGCTGCAGATCGTCCGCCAGCAGAATTAGAATCGCTTGATCTTCGCGTTCGTTCTCGTCTTCAGGGAGGGGTAGCTCTTGAAATTGAAGCACCAGATTATGAAATGCGTTTGCAAATGTTGCGCCAGCGGTTGAAGGTGGCACAACAAGATGATGGCATGGTATCAATTTCTGATGATATCTTGGAATATATTGCGAAAACGGTTTTAGGGTCGGGGCGTGATATTGAAGGTGCATTTAATCAGCTCTTGTTTCGCCAATCTTTTGAGTCTGATTTATCTTTAGAGCGGATTGATGAGTTATTAGGTCACTTGACACGTCCTGGTGAACCTAAGCGTATTCGGATTGAAGAAATTCAGCGTACGGTAGCACGTCATTATAATGTTTCTAAACAGGACTTGTTATCTAATCGTCGAACACGTACGGTTGTGAAGCCACGGCAAGTTGCAATGTATTTAGCAAAAGTATTAACTCCTCGCTCGTTGCCAGAAATTGGGCGTCGTTTTGGTGGACGTGATCATACAACAGTTTTACACGCTGTGCGTAAAATTGAAGATTTGGTTTGTGGTGATCAGACCTTGGCTAAGGAACTTGAATTGCTTAAGCGTTTGATTGGAGAACAGGCTGTATAGTGTTTATCGTTTCTTTCTTTGGAGAAACTTTAAAGAATTTAATGAAAAGATTTATTTTCTTCTTATGCAGGAGTGACTTGCCATTTTAAGAGAGGTTTAATAAAGTCTAGCAGGCGATTCTTTGAAGAGGATCTATTTTAATGCTAAGGAATTCTTATAGTTTTTAGTAAATCATACGGGGCTTTTATGCGTATTACAGTTGATCGCAGTCAATTTCTCAAGTCTCTTGGTCGGGTTCACCGTGTGGTAGAGCGCCGTAATACTGTTCCTATTTTATCGAATGTGCTGATTGATGCAGAAAATGGTCGTGTGCAGTTAAAAGCAACAGACCTTGATTTAGAGGTTACGGAATCTTTTGCAGTTAATGTTAAACAAGCTGGAGCAACAACTGTTCCAGCATATTTGCTCTATGATATCATTCGAAAACTTCCTGATAGCAATGAAGTTGTCTTATCCGTCGATGAGAATCAAGCAGGCACAATGTCTGTTGTTTCGGGTTGTGCACATTTTCAGCTTCAATGTCTTCCGAAGGCAGATTTTCCAGAGTCGCTTCCTGGGCAGTTTGGTTATCGTTTTTCTCTATCGGCATCAAGCTTAAAACATTTACTTGATTGTACGCAATTTGCTATTTCTACTGAAGAAACCCGTTATTATCTTAATGGTATTTATTTACATGTTATTAATGATGGTGTTTTGAAATTGCGTTTGGTTGCAACTGATGGTCATCGTTTGGCACAAGTTGAGATGGAAGCTCCTTCAGGAGTTGAGGGAATGCCCGGTGTTATTGTTCCCCGTAAAGCTGTAGGAGAATTGCAAAAACTTCTTTCAGAAGAAAATGATAGCGATGTATGTATAGAGCTTTCAGAGACAAAGATTCGTTTTTCTGTAGGTTCTGTGATTTTTACATCAAAATTAATTGATGGAACATTTCCGGATTATCAACGTGTTATTCCTCTTGGAAATGATAAAGAATTAATTGTTAATAGGCAGGACTTTTCTTCTGCAGTTGATCGTGTTTCAACGATTTCAAGTGATCGGGGGCGTGCAGTTAAATTAACGATTGAGCATGGACAGTTAAGGCTTGTTGTTAATAGCCCAGATTCGGGCAGTGCAGAAGATCAATTATCAGTAACTTATGCATCTGAACCGCTTGAGATAGGATTTAATTCACGTTATCTTTTGGATATTGCTGGGCAGCTTTCAAGTGACGAGATGGTTTTTATGTTGGCTGAGGCTGGAGCACCAGCTCTGATTCGTGATAATGATGATGCGGATGTGCTCTATGTACTGATGCCTATTCGCGTTTAGGGGCAATTGTTTTGCAATGTATGGCCAGTCATGTGCACAAAGTGGCAGTGAGGCAGCTGAAGCTTTTACGTTATCGCAATTATCCTTTTTTCAATATTCATTTTTCTGGTCAGCATGTGGTTTTTACCGGCCATAACGGTGCTGGTAAGACGAATCTTTTAGAGGCGTTATCTTTTCTTTCTCCTGGTCGTGGTTTGCGGCGTGCTGCTTATTCTGACGTTAGCTTTGTAGATGGTGGCGGTGGAGGATTTGTTGTATTTGCGCGTCTTGAATGCGCTCTTTATGGCGAAGTAAAGATTGGTACAGCTTTGGAGGTTAGCGATAACAGTCGAAAAGTCCATATTAATGGTGTGAATGAGTCGGGTGATTGCCTAACAGATTATTGTCATATTAGTGTCCTAACACCGTCTATGGATGGTCTTTTTACAGGTCCTTCGCTTGAGCGCCGTAGTTTTTTGGATCGTATGGTTTTGGCGATTGATCCCTTGCATAGGCGCCGCATAGCCGATTATGATAGAGCTATGCGCGCACGTAATCGTTTATTTTTAGATGGAAATGAAGATTGTGCTTGGTTTGATGCTTTAGAAAAGCAGATGGCAGAACTGGCGACAGCTATTTCTGCGGCGCGTGTTGATGTTATTCGTCTTTTAAATGATATGTTTACACAAATGCCATCACAGATACCTTTTCCACGAGCTTTTTTGCAAATTGATGGTTTTTTGGAAACAGCTCTTAGTGAAATATCAGCAATTGAAGTTGAAGAGCAATTTTGTGATCGATTACGGCATAATCGCGCAATGGACCGTGCTGCTGGTCGGACGTTAGAAGGACCACATCGCGCAGATTTGCAGGTTTTTTATGCTGATAAAAATATAGAAGCAACATCGTGTTCAACAGGTGAACAAAAAGCGCTGCTGACAGGTTTAGTTTTGTGTCATGCTCGTCTAACAGGTATGATGTCGGAAAAAGCCCCCATTCTTCTTCTTGATGAAATGGCTGCTCATCTTGATTCGCACCGACGTGCTGCTTTATTTGATATTCTTGATGATTTAGCTGTACAAACATTTATGACAGGAACAGATCGTCTTTTATTTGATGACTTAAAAGGACGCGCAGAATTCTTTGAGATTAAGGATGGGGCTTTATTGTCGTAAAAACATGCTAAATATTATTTTTAATAAGTGATAGGTCTAAAAGAAAAGGCATGCTATGTCTGAGATGATAACGATTTTAAATGGTCCTAATTTAAATTTTCTAGGTCAACGTGAGCCAGAAATTTATGGAACTGAGACTCTGGAAGATATTGAAAAAAGATGCAGAGAATGGGCAAAAAAAAATGATATCATAATAAATTTTTATCAAAGTAATTGTGAAGGGCAGTTGGTAGCATGGATACAAGAAGCAATAGAGGCAAGTTCTGGATTGATTATTAACCCAGCCGCTTACAGTCACACATCTGTTGCACTTCTTGATGCCCTAAAAATGTTTTCAGGGCCAAAAGTAGAAGTTCATTTATCTCATATTTACCAGCGTGAAGCTTTTCGTCACTACTCTTATACATCTGCAGGTGTAGACGCTATCATAACTGGGTGTGGAGGTGATGGATATTGGTTTGCACTTGAATATATTGCAAAACAATTAAGCAAAACAATTAAATTGTGATAGGTAAAGAATAAGCGTTTGATAAGAGTAATATAGGCATTGAATTCACTTGATAATTATTTTCAAATCTGTACAATACGAGGTATATATTTATGACAATTTTTGGTGCATATGACGGGGGTAAATAGAGATGAAAAGCTTTGTTCGACAATTAGAAATGCTTGTGATTTTAGGGGGAGCACTGCTTTTATCTGGTTGTAAAATTGATGTTATACAGCCATCAGGTTATGTTGCACGTCAACAGCTCATTTTGATAGTTGTTTGTGTGGTGGTGATGCTTTGTGTTGTCATCCCAGTTATGGTGAGTGTGGTATTTTTAGCTATAAAATATCGTGCATCGAATATGAAAGCGGACTATTCTCCTGATTGGGCGCATTCAAATAAAATTGAAGCGTTGATGTGGGGTATTCCAATTGTAATTGTAATGGTTTTAGGTTCATTAACAGCTTATTATACTTATAAGCTGGAACCTACAAATCCTCTCCCAGTGGAAGTTGTAGGTGAAGGAAAGCCATTACAGATAGATGCCGTTTCTCTTGATTGGAAATGGCTTTTTATTTATCCTGAATATGGTGTTGCATCGATTAATGAGATTTATGCACCTGAAGGGCGTCAAGTTTTATTGCAATTGACGTCAGAGAATTCTGTCAATGCTTTTTGGGTCCCCAAACTGGGTACAGTTCTTTACGCTATGCCGCAGATGAATGCTAAGTTGCATTTGGTCGCTGAAGAGCAAGGAGTATTCAAAGGAACCTCAGCAAATTACAGTGGTGATGGTTTTTCGAGTATGCGGTTTAAGTGGCATTCTGTGTCTTTGCAGGACTTTGAGGATTGGATTGTAAAAGCTCGGGCTAATGGTCGAGTACTTGATCGTGCATCTTATCGTCAACTTTCTATTGCGCCTCGTATGGGTGATATTGCTGCGAAGAAAAAAGATGCTGAAGTTCGTTATTTTGCACCTGTGGAGAAGCGCCTTTACTATCGTGTTGTTAATCGATGTGTCGATGAAAATACGGTATGTAATGAGGATTTAATGAAACGTGCTGCTGCTCAGACGCTATGGGGTGCACTATGTTCAGTATTTGATCCTGATGTTATTTAAAGAATCAGTAAAGAAAGAGCCCTTTTAACATAGGGTTTCTTTTAAACTTGAATTTCATTTGAAATGGGTTGAGAAATGTTTGGAAGACTTACAGATCCTACGGCAGGTGCTTTTCATGCACTTGCACATGAGCCGATCGTTTTATACACGTGTATTGCGATTGTTGTGGTTGGTTTAATTGCTGTTGTTGCTCTAACAGCACTTGGGTGGTGGGGGATTCTATGGCGAAATTGGATTACAACTGTTGACCATAAACGCATAGGCATTATGTACATAGTTCTTGGAATTATTATGCTTGTTCGCGGTTTTGCGGACGCACTCATGATGCGAACACATCAAGCTTTAGCTCTTGGGAGTGAAAGTGCAGGTTATTTGCCACCTGACCATTTTGATCAAATTTTTTCGGCGCATGGCACTATCATGATTTTTTTCATGGCTACGCCTATTTTATTTGGTCTTTTTAATTATCTTATACCGCTTCAAATTGGTGCGCGTGATGTTGCTTTTCCCTTTGCAAATAATCTAGGTTTTTGGATTACGGCTGCAGGGGCAATATTGATTAACATATCCCTAGGTGTTGGGAATTTTGGTCGTGGTGGCTGGTTGATGTATCCACCTTTTACAGAATTGCAAACGAGTCCAGATACAGGGGTAGACTATTATTTATGGTCACTTCAACTTTCTGGTATAGCGACAACAATGGGGGCGGTCAATTTTGTTGCGACTTTGATTAAGATGCGTGCTCCTGGGATGACGATGATGAGAATGCCTGTTTTTTGTTGGAGCGCTTTTGTTAGCAATGTCCTTATTTTAGTTATTTACCCTGTCTTAACTGTAGCATTTGCACTCTTGGCATGCGATCGTTATTTGGGCATGAATTTCTTTTCTAATGTTGGTGGCGGAAATCCGATGGTATGGATTAACTATGTTTGGGTTTTTGGTCATCCTGAGGTTTATGTTTTGGTTGTTCCTGCTTTTGGAATTGTTTCTGAGGTTGTATCAACTTTTTCTTCAAAACGCCTCTTTGGTTATACTTCGATGATATGGGCCATGTTGGTTATTTTGATTCTTTCGCTTCTTGTTTGGGGACATCATTTCTTCACAATGGGTGGCGGTGAAGCTGTGAATACTTTCTTTGGTATTGCGACAATGATTATTGCTGTTCCAACAGGTGTAAAAGTCTTTAATTGGCTGCTAACTATGTATAAGGGGCGGATTCGCTTTGAGCCTCCAATGCTTTGGTGCATGGGAATGATTTTTACATTTGTTGGTGGTGGATTAACTGGTGTTTTGTTATCTATTGTGCCAGCTGATTGGCAGTTTCATAATTCGTTGTTTTTGGTAGCGCATTTCCATCATACAATTATTGGTGGTGTCGTTTTTGCGTACTTAGCGGGGATTGCATTTTGGTTTCCAAAAGTTTTTGGTTATAAACCAAATCGAGCATTGGGTATTGCATCTTTCTGGTGTTGGTTCATTGGTTTTTACCTTGCCTTTTTCCCAGTCTATGCACTTGGTTTAATGGGTGGGACGCGTCGTCTCCAGCATTACATGGAACCTAGTTGGCAACCGATGTTTATGATTGCTGCATTGGGTGCTTTTATTATTTTGCTTGGTATCCTTTGTTTTGTGCTGCAAGTTGTTTTGGCGATTTGGTACGGTATCAAACATAAGGGACATTTACCTGTAACATTAAATGATTCTTGGGGTGATGCACGGACCCTTGAATGGTCTATCTCTTCACCGCCTCCTTCTTACAATTTTGCAATAGTTCCGAAAATACAGTCTGATGATGCTTATTGGAATATGAAGAAAAGTGGTTATCAACGTCCTACCAGTGGATTTACAAAAATTCATATGCCGTCCAATACATCGGCTGGAATTATTGCGGGATTTTTCTCATTAGTTGTTGGTTTTGCGCTTGTCTGGCATATTTGGTGGCTTGTTGCGGTCGGCTTGATTGGTTTTATTGCAACGCTTGTGTGTCATTCATTAACAGGTGACCATCATGGTTATTATATTCCGGCTGAAGAAGTACAAAAAACTGAAGATGCCTTTACAGCTGTTCTTAAAGAACAAGGAGTGACAGTATGAGTGCAGTAACAATGAATAAAGTGAGTGCTGTGGATGAACATCACCACGATAATAGTTCGGTAATGACGTTTGGTTTTTGGGTCTATATTCTCTCAGATTTGATCCTGTTTTCGACACTTTTTTCAAGTTTTGCTGTTTTTTCTGCTTCTTATGGTGGTGGTAAGGCGGGCAATGAGTTTATTGATTTAAAATTTGTTTTGGTTGAGACTGCTTTCTTGTTGTTTTCATCCGTCACTTATGGTTTTACAATGGTACAAGCACATAAAAATAACATCAGTGGTGTGCGTTTATGGATGGCTATTACCTTTGTATTTGGGTGTTGCTTCATTGGTATGGAACTTTACGAATTTCATGAACTTTTGGGTGAGGTCTTTTATTACGATCCAAATGCTTATGCTGGTATTGATCCTGCGACGGGTTTACAGCTTTTTGGACGGGAGATTCTCTCTGCTTATTGGTCAGCATTTTTTGCTTTGGTTGGCACCCATGGACTTCACGTAAGTGTTGGTCTTCTTTGGATGGTTGTGATGTTTTTTCATCTTCGTCGTAATGGCTTGGATCAGAACAATAAAACACGTTTAGCATGCCTTTCCATTTTTTGGCATTTACTTGATATTGTATGGGTTGGTGTTTTCACCATGGTTTATCTATTAGGAGCGTTGTGATGAGCATGCAAAATGAAACACATGGTCCCAGTACTGGTTCCTATTTGGTCGGCTTTATTCTGGCTGTATTTTTCACCCTAGGTTCTTTTGTTCCTGTGATGTATGGAATGATGGAAAGTTGGGCAGTTAGTACAAAAGTTGTGTATCTTATTGGGATGGCTATCATTCAGATTATAGTACAAATTGTTTTCTTTTTGCACTTGAACTCTGGTCCAGATGCCAAGTGGAATTTAAGCGCATTGTGGTTTGCTGCTATTTGCGTTTTTGTTATTATTGGGGGAACTTGGTGGGCTATCTCTCATTTGAATTATAATATGATGGGTGGTTCAGGACGTGTTATTGAACCGGAAATATCAAGTAGAGATGGTTCTTCAGTATCTGAGCAGTTATCAAACAAAGATATATCCGTAAGAAAACAGCCAGAAAAGATACAGGGCTCAGAAATGCCTATGGAGCAGGGGGGGCTAAGTACGCAGTCTCCTGTGGAGTAGTTGTTAGAAATATCTGTGGGAGCTGATGCGGCATGTATCAGCTCTTACAAGAAATTCGTAGGATATTAAAGAGAGGGGTAGGTACAAGATATCAGTGGAATGAGTATCATGATTTTGAATGTACTTTTATTTTAAAAGAGAAATTCCATGGAGTATTTAGTCAAGCCTTAATTTTTGAGATAAATAGCTGTTTGTAGGATATACAAAAAGTGATATTTATACAATTTACTACAAAGAAAGAGAATGTGAGAAACAAGTTTTTATGTTGTGTGAGATAAAAGCTACGAGGCGGTAACGTTTTTATGATTTACAGGATTTATATTAAAGATAGCATTAAAGTTATTTGTAATAATAATATGCCATTGAAATCAAAAATTTAGAGAATAATCAGAAAACTTAATGAAAACCGTTGCAATGACAGTTATTGGTGCTGGTTCTTTTGGTACTGCATTAGCGATTGCTCTTGCCCGTAATGGTCATAATGTTTTACTTTGGGGATATAAACCCCAACATATCAAAGAATTACAAGAACAACGTTGTAATAAAGTATATTTACCCGATATTCAATTTCCTGAAAATTTATTACTTGAAGCTTCGCTTGAAACTGCAATAGTAGCAAGTCACAATATATTAATCGCTGTTCCAAGCCATGTATTTCATCAAGTTTTGTATAACATTCAGCCTTATTTAGATCAGCATTCACGTGTTATTTGGGCAACAAAAGGTTTAGAACATGGTACCGGACGTTTCTTACAAGAGGTTGCTCGTGAGATTTTAGGTGAAAAAATTCCTTTAGCTGTTTTTTCTGGACCAACTTTTGCTCAAGAACTAGCTGTTGGTTGGCCTACTGCAATGACGATAGCAGCTTCTGATGTTGAGTTTGGTAAAGAATTGCAGCAACTTTTTCATTGTGACAAAAGTTTTAGAGTTTATAAAAGTTCAGATATGATTGGCGTTCAATTAGGGGGAGCAGTTAAAAATGTTATTGCTATTGGTGCAGGAATATCAGATGGCATGGGATTTGGGGCAAATGCACGAATAGCTCTCATCACACGAGGACTAGCTGAAATCAGTCGTTTAGGAGGGGCTATGGGTGCTGAGCTTTCCACATTTATGGGAATGACAGGCTTAGGTGATCTGGTTTTGACATGTACTGATAATCAGTCGCGTAATCGCCGTTTTGGAATACTTCTTGGTAAAGGAGTAGATATCAAAGAAGCGGAAAAACAAATTGGTCAGGTTGTGGAAGGGTACTTAAATACCAAGGAAGTACATACGTTGGCGCAACGTATTGGGATAGAAATGCCCATTGTAGAACAAATTTATCAAATTCTCTATTGTGGTAAAAACATAACTGAAGCGGCGAACGCATTACTAAGCCGTACTCTTAAGGATGAAATACAATGATATCCTGTTTTTTTAAATAATTCCAATTGTAAAAAATAGAAACATGCTATGATAGGCATATAAAATAGATTGTATTGATGGTTGTATAAGACAGTCATATTCTAGGAAATTATAGATTCATATCATTCGATTCTTTATGAAACATGGATGAAATATAAAAGTTTTGGCTTTTGTCTAAAAACTATCTCTTTGAAAATAAATTATCGTTTCCACTTACACATGTTTATGTAATATAATGAATTTATGCAATGTAATGAAGAAGATATTTTGATTTTCTCTTAAATTCATCTCACAATGATATTTGCAAACAGAATAATACAAGACTCATTAGGTGGAAGCATCTTATTTATTAACGTATAAGCTAAAAATATCATTGCTATTATCCAATTTTCAATATTATTTGCTGCGTGTAACAGCGTTTATATCTCGATAGGGGCAGGGATATCGTGTGTCTCTGTTTGTGTAATTCTTTAAAACAAGAAGACAATCTAATTTGGGAAGAAGATGAAATTTTAAAGATGAAAACCAGTTTCCATTTCTACCATCATTTTTAAATTCAGTTTTACGCTATCTAAAGCATATCTTTTAAATAATGGAGATTACCTCACACCTTGATGTGTCAGGTAAAATAGAACGCCCAAAATAAAACACTATTGCTGTTGTATATTTACGCGCTTGTTTTAAAGAGACCTCTCTTAAAACTCCCAAGCCCAATTCGCGACGGTGACCGTAAATAGTGTAACGATAAAGCCATTGTGCACGTCCCCATCTTTATGTTTATGAAGGAGGAAGCCGAGCATCATCACACATCCTACCTTGAGACAGCTCTTGGCACTTGAGCCTGTTCCGTAGAGATGTTTACGCCTTTTATTTTCTCACATGTCAATTCTGTTTTTTATATGCAAGAAATGACTTTTGGAATTATAAATTTGAAAATCTAAAATTGAAAAAATGTTATTGTACTTATTTGTGGCTGTCATTTAAACTGAAAAAATAATGTGATTATAAAGATAAAAAATTGATTTATATGAATAATTCATTTTATTTTTGTATTGAATTAATTAAAAATATGTGTTTGCTTGTCACAAGCGGGTTAGTATGTGGATAAAAATTATTAAAAATACTTCTAATGAATCATCTCAAGCATCAAGGGGTGTTTCAACATTAGAACATGGCAAGTAAAATGATGGTGTCGGTTTGTCATTTTTATAAACATTAAAATGGTGGAGCAAAAAGGATTTATGTACTTCACGGGGATTTTTATACGTTCTACAGATACCATTGTGAAATGGAATTGCGTGTATTGAGAGATATCTTTTAAAAAAATGCATGAAGGAGCAACAGCCGTAGTGTTTTTGGGCGTTCTATTTTACCTGATATATCAGAGAAATGCTTTCATTAAAGAACGAGAAAATAAAGGTGTGAGGTAAAGCGTAACCTCCCTTATTTAAAAAAATATTGTGTGGGTGCTTTTAAAATTGTAAAGCCTCATTAAAGAATAATAGTCAGATTAATGATTGATTTCTTTACGCCTTCATATTCTTCCTAAATTAGATTGCCTTTGCGTTTCAAGAATAAATAAAACGGTAGGCAATATTTTTTTCAATCTGGTATACAAAAGCTGAAGCTAAGGATTTTAATAATCCCCTAATCTCTGTTTCACACTGCGAGGGCTGGGGATTGATTTATAAGCAACAGCAAAAGCGTATGCTTTAGTAAGGTAAATAACGTCATAAAATACAAAATTTATCAACCATGGATTGAAGAAATATTCCGGATTTTTATGAAACACTTTGCAAAACAAGGTATCTGGTTTTGTATTAGACTTATTCTTATAAAGACCTGCACACGTGCCTTACGTCATATTTTTCTAAGTGCGATGATTTTTATCCTTCCTGAGTATCATCACTTTTTTTCAGCTCTTCAAGTATTGGCATAGACATGATGTTATAGCCTGAATCAACATAATGGATTTCACCTGTAACACCTGATGATAAGTCAGAGAGTAGATAAAGAGCAGATTTTCCAATTTCATGAATATTTACGGTACGACGTAATGGGGCATTACGGCGTTGATGTGAAAATATTGCACGTGCAGCTGCAATACCATTACCTGCTAAAGTTCTAACAGGACCAGCGGAAATCGCATTGACACGGATATTTTGAGGACCAAAGTCCGCTGCTAAATAACGTACCATAGCTTCTAGAGCTGCTTTAGCAACACCCATGATGTTATAATTAGGCACAACTTGCTGTGAAGCACCGTAGGTAAGAGTTAAAAGTGTTCCTCCATTGGGCATAAGCCTACCCGCGCGCTGGGCAATTTCAGTAAAGGAATAAGCTGAAATAACCATCGTGCGTTGGAAGTTTTCACGTGTTGTAACATCAACATAACGTCCTTTTAGCTGAGTTTTATCTGAAAAACCAATGGCATGGACAATAAAATCAATAGTTTTCCATTCTTTTTCAAGTTGCTCAAAGACGTAGTCAATATTTTCAATTTTTTCAACATCACACTCTAGCACTAATTTGCAGCCAAGTTTATCAGCTAGAGGCTGAACACGTTTTCCAAAAGCATTCCCTTGATAAGTCAATGCTAATTCAGCTCCTGCTTGTGCGAGCTGACAGGCAATGCCCCAAGCAATTGAATGGTCATTCGCAATCCCCATAATAAGGCCACGTTTGCCCTCCATCAAACCTTTCATATTATTCTCCGTAAGACCGTACTTTTTTCAATTACTAAGAACGTGTGTTTATTCATAGCGTTGGAAAACAAGCGTTGCATTGGTACCGCCAAAGCCAAAAGTATTTGACAATACGGTATTCAGTTGTTGATGATCACGTCGTTTACGAACGATTGGCATATCAGCAAAAGCTGGATCAAGTTCTTCAATATGGGCACTTTCACAAATAAAATTATGCTGCATCATTAACAGTGTGTAGATTGCTTCTTGAACACCAGCTGCACCCAAGGAATGACCAGTCAGAGATTTTGTGGCAGAAATTGGCGGGCATTGATCACCTGCTCCGAAGATACGGCGGATCGCTTCTATTTCAGGAGGATCACCAACAGGTGTTGCTGTTGCATGGGGATTGATATAATCAATCTTATTTTTGACGGTCGCAAGTGCCATGCGCATGCACCGTTCTGCTCCCTCACCCGACGGAGAGACCATATCGTATCCATCGGATGTAGCGCCATAACCAACAATTTCTCCATAGATTTTTGCACCACGCGCTTTAGCGACTTCTAGTTCTTCAAGAACCAAAACGCCAGCGCCACCAGCAATAACAAATCCATCACGATTAGCGTCATAAGCACGCGAAGCTTTTTCTGGTACATCATTATATTTGCTGGACATAGCACCCATAGCATCGAATAAAACAGATAATGTCCAATCCAGATCTTCGCAACCACCAGCAAAAATGCGATCTTGTTTTCCATATTGGATTGTTTCATAAGCATTGCCGATACAATGATTGGATGTAGCACATGCGGAAGAGATTGAATAGTTTACGCCCTTAATTTTAAAAAAAGTTGCAAGTGTTGCGGATGCCGTGGAACTCATCACTTTAGGCACAACAAAAGGACCGATGCGTTTTGGACCTTTTTGGCGTGTAATATCAGCAGCCTCAACGATTGACTGAGTTGAAGCACCTCCAGAACCCATAATAATACCCGTGTGTTCATTCGATACTTCATGCGGTTCTAGACCCGCATCAGCAATTGCCTGATCCATGGCGATGTGATTCCATGCTGTTCCACGCCCATGAAAACGTAGAGCACGTCGATCTACGAGTTCTTCTATATTAATATCAGGTTTGCCGTAAACTCTGCTACGAAAGCCTAATTCGGCATATTGAGGTGCGTAAGAAATTCCGGATTTTGCTTCACGTAAACTGGTTAAAACAGCTTCAGGTCCATTTCCAATCGCGGAGACAATTCCCATTCCAGTTACAACAACTCGACGCATTCATACCTCCTCGTTCCATACAGAATAGTGAAAAGTTCTTTCTGACGGAAATAACGTTCAATCTTCTTTGAATAAAGCAACGCGTAAATCACTCGCCTTATAAATAGTCTCTCCATCTGCTTTTAGCCACCCATCAGCTATTCCTAAGACTAAATTTCCACGCCGAATACGCTTAAAATCTATTTCATATTCAAGAATTTTGGTTTGTGGAGTTACCATCCCTGATAACTTTACTTCACCTGTTGATATCGCTCTTCCTTTTCCTGGTTCGCCTAGCCAACCAAGAAAAAATCCTGTCAATTGCCACATACCATCCAGTCCGAGACATCCTGGCATGACGGGATCGCCTATAAAGTGACAATTAAAGAACCACAGGTCTGGTGTAATGTCAAATTCGGCGCGAACCATTCCTTTATCGTATTTACCATCAGTTTCACTAATTTGAGTGATTCGATGAATCATTAACATTGGCGGTGCTGGCAATTGCGCATTACCTTTACCAAACATTTCGCCGCGAGCGCAGCTTAGAAGCTCTTCATAAGTGTAGCGAGACTTTTGTTCAGCCATTGTTACTCCATTTATTTGCATATATTTTTATTTCTGCGCTTTTCCCAACCTACTTTTAGAGCAAATTTTAAAGAGAGGGAAATGATTTTATATCATTTTTAATGACAAAAGGCCTTTTTTATGTATTCTACACAGGTAATTATTTAAAAATGGAATACAAGATTACACCATACTATTCCCATTTTTTTGTATTTTGATCTTATTTAGCAGGAATATATTTGGGTTTGTAATATGTCAGTGAGTGCAGACGATTTAGATATGAATGAAGAGCAACAGTTCACAAAAGAGTGTGGAAAAATTGTGCAATATTATTCCATTTCTATGTTAGAAAAACGTTTGCGTCAGAATGGTTTGCGTCCAACACGTCAGCGGTTGGAACTTGCGCATATGATTTTTTCTCAAGGAAATCGTCATATTACTGCTGAAGAGCTCTATGAGGAAGCGGGGAGGGCAGGTGTGCCTGTATCTTTAGCAACGGTTTATAATACGCTTCATCAATTTACGGAAGCGGGATTGTTACGGATTATTGCCGTAGAAGGCTCAAAAACTTGGTTTGATACCAATACCTCTGATCACTACCATTTTTATATAGAAGGCGAAAATCGTATTCTTGATATTCCTTACAATTTGGAAGAAGCTCCCATTATTAGAAATTTGCCTAAGCCACCAGAAGGTATGGAAATTTCACATGTTGATTTGATCGTACGATTAAAACCCAAAAATCAATCTTGTGATAGGCAGTGAGGATATTCAATGAGGAATAAAAATTAAATTTGATGAGTTTGAGCATTCACCAACCTTTTACTTTTTCATCAGGATAGATTCCCCATAACTGGGGTTGCTGAAGCCATCCGCGCGTATTATTAATGTTTAGTTCGCACCATTGTCCATCACATTGGCGGATATTGCCAATGACATTAGGTTCTACTTCTGCCACAAGCTCTGCGTTTTCGGTGGGGTTTTTTCGGAGCATCAGCCTTTTTGTTTTATCTTTTTGCCATGGAATAGTTATAGCAGTTCGCTTTCCCGATAAAAGCGATTGATACACCCACCCCTCATCGCCTTCTGCATCACGAATTTTGCGCCATTGATCATATTCTTGAATGATTTCAATAGGCAAGCCCTTCTTTTTGTAGGTAAAAATGATAGAATAGTTGCTTCCTGGTCCGACGCGCACATTAACGCTGGTGGGTTTAATCGAAGCAAATCGCGGAAGTGGTAAACCACTGGGCCCTAAATTTTGATTAAATGTTTGTGCGTGCAACAAATGAGGTGAACCCAATACAATGACTGTTGCTATTAAGATACATGATGCGAGCATTGAAACGCGAAACCAACGAGAATTTTGCACACTGAACTCCTTTATTTCGTCATATATTGGAAATTTAAAATCTGAAATATAAGACTAAAATTATGACATATCGCTCGTTAAAGAGATCTAAACAATGAAAAAATTGTTACGAGAATAGCAAAATAAGGAAAACAAAAGTTTGTATTTTTTAGTGCTTATCTTGTTTATAAGGGGATAAATATAAATAAACACTGGATTTTTATGCAGCTGTACGCGTTATAAAACAGTAAAGTATACTGGGTCCATAGCAATTTTTGTACAGGAAATTAGGGCTAAAGTATTGCATCTCTTTTCTGAGTTTGTTTCTCGAAGTAAAAGTACATGTATGCATATTATGAACAAAGAGCTGTTCAGTAAAGGGGGTATCATGTGGCTTGAAAAGAAGTTTTGAATGGACAAAATAATACGATGAATAAAACATTTAAGCTTAAAAATATGAGAAAAATTATGAAGTAGATTGATATATGAAGGGCTGATTTTAACAGGACAGTTTTTCGTGATAATCCATTTTATAAAATTTGCTATACTATAATTTCATGCCATGATAATGCTTATCGGTATGGTAGATAAGCTCGATCCATTATACCTTTAGGAGCTCTCAATGTTACGTAGTTCTTATTATTTATGGCGTTCATAAGAAGCATTTTTATTTTTTTCTTAAATAGCTTTTATTCTATTTGCATACTAACCCTGCTTATGATGTACAAGAAATAATCTTGATTGATTCAATATAAGAAGGTGTTGAGAAAATAAGAAGGTGTTGAGAAACTTCACGTTATTCAGAATTATTACTTAATATGAAAAACGATTACTTATAACGATAAATCAACGCGTTAAAAACTTTAACTCGTTATTTGAGTTGTAAATATATTTCCATTAAAAATGGTAATAAAAGGCACATTCATCCATATTAAAATACAGTGTTTTCTCTGTTTATTGTTAATTTTCTTTTTCTATAACTCAGTATAGAAGAAAGTTGAATGAAATAGAAGAGCTTATTCGATACACTTATGGGGGTCATTACATAAGTGATGAATAGAAGAAATTTAACAAGAAAAAAAGAATCTGTAGTGCAGTGGTTGAAATTCGTCATCGTTTAGAGAGACAGAGTCAAGGGATATAAAAAGTTATGGAATTATATCGTTTTGTTACATAACTGAAGGGAAAGAGGATTATGCATTTGATATCATATTTGTATACACAATCGCATATTGCGATAGTTACTTTTGTTTTGCAATCTGATCTAGCATCTTCGAAAGATGTAGAATATTTAATGACAAAAAAAGAAAATCATCATGAAATTTATACATAAGAAACAGTTACTTAAGAGATATCCGGAAGGAGAAAAATTATAGCGAAAAGTGATAATAAAACACCCTACACTCAATTCACATAAAAACAAGTCGCTTAAATATCTAAAGCGTAGTTTGTTATCTGTTTTTTGAAATATAAGAGTGAAAAAACACCCCTATGACAGAAACTTTATTATTTCCAGATAACTAACATATTAGATAACATTGCACACAAAAAACTCTACACAAGCAATTTATTGCAATCATCTACGAAGATAAAATTTTCTGGAAGCTTATTATCTACTGCTTACGCAATTGCATAAAGTATATTACTTTACCGCAACAGTTCGTCCGTTACTAACAAAACCTTCTCTTTGCGCACGCTTACGAGCAAGCTTACGTGTACGACGAATAGCTTCAGCTTTTTCACGAGCACGCTTCTCAGATGGCTTCTCATAATAACTACGCATTTTCATTTCACGGAAGATACCTTCACGTTGCATCTTTTTTTTCAACGCACGGAGCGCTTGGTCAACATTATTATCACGAACGAGTACTTGCACTATCTATCCTGCTTTTTTCAGTGTCATAAATGATAGGAAAAACCTACGTCCTTTTAAAGGCATATCCAAAAGGACAAGCACCTATATCATATAAATAAGACATTTGTCTATATCGCTTTTTAAAATTCTATTCTTTTTGCAATAAAACACTTTTTATAATGAATGATAAAATTTTACGGTTATAAATTTATGAAAGTCCTTGTATTTGATCATTTTCGTCAAGATGAATTTTTTCAGCCGTGGGATAATGGGGTAGTCCCGGCATGGTCATAACATCTCCACAAATGACAACAATAAAGCCGGCTCCTGCGGAGAGACGAACTTCTCGTACGGGAATTTCAAAATCAACAGGAGCACCATATTGCTTGGGATCAGAAGAAAAAGAATAAGGTGTTTTTGCCATACAAATAGGGTAGGCGCCAAAACCTTCTTTTTCCCAAGATTCAAGTTGTTTGAGAATAGGGGCTGAGATGATGGCGCCACGCCCACCGTATAGCTTTGTTATAATACAATTAATTTTTTGAACGAGTGGAATATTATCTCGATATAAAACTTTAAAATGAGAATCTTTTTCTTCAATCAAGGTAACGAGTTCTTGTGCAAGTTCTATAGCGCCTTTTCCACCTTGTTCCCAATGCTTACAGATAATAGCTTTGTGTCCAGTTGTTGCAACTATTTTTTGTAATGTTTTTATTTCAGCATCGCTATCGCTGTCAAAATGATTGATAGCCACAACACAAGGAATACCGTAGTGCTCCATATTCTTTATATGTCGTAAAAGATTAGCTGTTCCTTTTTCTAAAGCGGTGATATTTTCTTCTGTCAGGTTATTTTTATCTACACCACCATTCATTTTTAATGCACGAATAGTTGCGACGATCACTGTAGCATTTGGTACAATACCTGCTTGCCTACATTTGATATTGAAGAACTTTTCTGCTCCAAGATCTGCTCCAAACCCTGCTTCTGTGACAACATAATCAGCAAGTTTTAAAGCAGTTTTTGTTGCTATAACTGAATTGCAACCATGAGCAATGTTGGCAAAAGGTCCTCCATGAACGAGAACAGGGTTATTTTCAATTGTCTGTACGAGATTGGGTTGTATAGCATCCTTGAGAAGAACTGCCATTGCACCTTCTGCATTGAGATCAGAAACGGTGATGGGCGTTTTATCATAACGATAAGCAACAATAATTTTTTTGAGTCTTTGTGTAAGGTTTTCTAAATTTTCAGAGAGACAAAGAAGTGCCATAATTTCTGACGCAACAGTAATATCAAAACCTGTTTGGCGTGGAAAACCATTTGTTATGCCCCCCAATGAAATAACAATATCGCGCAATGCGCGGTCATTCATATCAAGAACGCGTTTCCAAACAATGCGACGTGGATCAATGTTTAGAGTATTTCCCCAATAAAGATGATTATCTATTATTGCGGCAAGAAGATTATGAGCAGCTGTAATAGCATGAAAATCACCGGTAAAATGTAAATTAAGGTCATCCATTGGAACGACTTGCGCATAACCACCACCAGCAGCACCACCTTTTACACCAAAACAGGGACCTAAAGACGGTTCTCTCAAGGTAGCTATTGTTTTTTTACCAATAAGATTAAGAGCATCACTTAGTCCAACTGTTGTTGTTGTTTTGCCTTCTCCGGCAGGTGTGGGGTTGATAGCTGTGACGAGGATAAGTTTACCATCTGGATTTTTATCAAGCGATTTTATGTATTCAGAAGAAATTTTAGCTTTATCATGGCCATAGGGAATGAGATTTTCATGTGAGATACCAATTTTTTGTGCAATTTCAATAATATGCTGCTTTTTAGCAGTGCGAGCAATTTCAATATCTGTTTTAGGCATGGAAAAATTCTTTAAACTTATCTTTTATTAATGTTCGAGATCTGTACCCCATGGATTAATTAGAAGAATTCATAGAGAACAGAAAGTGTTAGGATATCATAGAAGTCGATGACATGCTATGCAAGAGATAATGCTAAAGAAGCACGAGAAGAGTTTCATTGTTTTTTAGGAAAAAGAGTTTCTTTGCTTTTAAGCAGTAAAAATATGTTTAATTCAATTAAAAATATCTCGAAAAGAAGCTTTGGTTTGCAACAAAATGTCTAATGATATTAATGGATACCATAAGTGTTTTATGGCGGCACATCTGAAGTCCCTATTAAGATGGGATTGCTAGGAATAAAATATCCAGAAACATCTAGTTATGGAAAAATTAGAAATAAGCACGCAAAAAATTATCTAACTGATTAAAGAGTATAATCCGGAAGAGACTAAAAACAAGCGCATAGATCGAAAAAAGAAAACAACACACGCTGCTTATGCAATCGTTATGATTATTAGCTAATAAAAGCACCTTGGAGCTGAATTGAAGGACTCATAACATCTTATTCTAGCAAAATGGCTAAAGAAACGACTCACAACAGAATAAAGTAACAAAATACAAAAAACAAAGATAGGCAAAAATAAATCACAAAATAAAGAATTTAAAGAGCCTAAATTTATAAGAAGGTACTATTGATAGATGGCGCACCCGAAGAGATTCGAACTCCTGACCCCCAGATTCGTAGTCTGGTGCTCTATCCAGCTGAGCTACGGGTGCATACATTTCAGTTTTTTACATTATCTACGACAAAGGGTTCCTAATCGTTTCATTAAAGAAATGCAAGTGAAACTTGGGGCGTCATAAAAAAAATCTCTCTTTTTTATGAGATATTTTAAAAAAGGATATAATATATTATGGTTTCAGTTAGTTTTGATATAATCATTTTTTGTTGTGACCGTACAAAGCAATATGAACGATAGTTAACTTGACGTTTTAATCTATGAAAGATAGTCAAGCAAAGATGAGATGTGTTTTTTGCGGTGGGGGGTAAGATATATACACCCGCTGTTTGGTTTTTGTGTAAAACGCCGATATTACTGTTGAAAACTATTTCAGATGAACATGACACAGCAAGGGTGGATGTATGGCGTTATTAAAAAAGAGCTTTCCGTTGGTATTTTTAATCGTCGTTTTAACGGTTACTTATTGGGCTGGAAAAAAGAGTGCAGAACAACCCATTTCTATGGTAGATAAAACAAGAGTATCGTATAAAGCTTCAAAGGAAAAAATGGGAAGACCACCGGCGAATGTTGTTGTTGATCTTGTAAAAGTTCAAGATTTTTATGAACAACTTAACGTTCTTGGGAGTGGAAAAGCTCTTGCAGAAGTCGATCTTACCCCTTTATCCTCAGGTGTTATTGATAAGCTTTTTGTATCTGCTGGTACAAAAGTACAAGTCGATGATGTGATTGCAAAGCTTGATTCTAAAAAAGAGGAAATAGCGGCTGCAAAAGCAAAAGTACAACGTGATAATAATGCATTAACGCTTTCGCGCATTCTTAAATTACGCTCCAGCAATACAGCAACGGAAGTTCAAGAAATTACAGCACGTTTAGAGTTGGATAACGCAAATTTAGTTTTGCGTAATGCTGAATTAGATCTCGATCGGCGAACAATTCGTGCACCGATTCCTGGAGTTGTTGGTATTTTTCCCGTTGATGTGGGGAATAACGTGACCCTTAATACTGTAATAGGCCGTATTGAGAATAGAGAACGTATTTTGGTCGATATATGGGCCCCTGAACGATATGTGTCGCGCATCCATAAAGGAGATGAGGTAACGGCAACATTAACTGCGCAGCCAGATAAATCTTTTGTTGGCCATATTTATGCGATTGATAATATTGTTGATCCAGAAAGTCGCACGCTTCATGCTCAGGTTGAAATCAATAATGAAAAAGATACGCTCATGTCTGGTATGTCCTTTTCTGTTGTATTGCAATTTCATGGTGGTTCTTTTCCTGTCGTTAATCCTCTTGCGGTTCAATGGAATAGTAAAGGGTCATTCGTTTGGCGTGTGAGAGAAGGAAAAGTAGAGTCTATTCCCGTATCAATTATTCAGCATAAAGCGGATCAGGTTTTCGTGAAAGCTCCCCTAGAAAAGGGTGATCAAGTTGTCATTCAAGGGGTGCAAATGCTTTATCCAGGAAGTAAAGTAACTATTGATGACCCAAAGTCCCATCAACAGCAATTATCAGCGGTTTATGGAACGGATATACAATGAGCCAAGAATTAAGCACAAAACAGCCTATGTCAAAGGTGGAGCAAGGTGGTCTCATTGCCTTATTTATTCGCAGACCGGTTTTTACTTTTGTTTTAAATGCTATGATCGTCATTGCAGGATTTGCAGCATGGTTGAATGTTGATGTAAGAGAATTACCCGATGTTGATACTCCAGTAACAACGATTGTGACGATGTTTTCTGGTGCATCAGCAGAAACCATTGATCGTGAAGTAACAAAAATTATAGAAGATGCGGTTTCTCGTGTTTCAGGTGTTAAGACAATTTCTTCAACATCTTCTTTTGGACGCTCTCGTGTGCAAATCAATTTTAATGTCGGTGTTGATTTGAATGTAGCGGCATCTGATATTCGTGATGCTCTGTCTCGTATTGCTTATTCTTTACCAAAAAATGCAGATACCCCTCTGATCATTAAAGCAGATTCGAATGCTGCTGCTATGATGTATTTGGTTGTGACGTCACCAACAATGAGTATTGATGATTTAACAACGATTGTAAATGATCAGATTGTTGATGCAATTTCTGCTGTTGATGGTGTTGGTGATGTACAGGTTGATAGTGCTCGCACAAAGATTTTTCAGATTGATATAGATCAAGCAAAACTTGCAAGTTATGGATTAACTGTAGCAGATATTTCACGTGTTCTTGCTGATATGACAACGGATGTGCCAGTAGGATCATTACGCAATTCTAAGCAAACTTTAGTTGTCCGTGCCACTGCACGTCTAACAACACCAGAATCTTTTGAACAAGTTGTTTTAAAGCCTCATGTGCATCTTGGTGATGTTGCGCATGTTACTTTATCGCCGGATATAGAAACGGTTATTCTTCGTGTCAATGGAAAGACGGGTATTGGATTAGGTATCGTGCGGAAAGCACAATCCAACACGCTTAATATTTCTCAAGGTGTAAGAGCCGTTGTTGATAATCTCAAAAGTATTGTTCCTTCTTCTGTACATATAGACGTTATTAATGATGATGCAATTTTTATTAAAAGTGCCCTTCATGAGGTTGAGGTTGCGTTGGTCATTGCTATTTTGAGCGTTATTTTAGTCATTTTTCTTTTTCTCAGAGATATTCGTGTAACACTGATACCTGCTTTATCTCTTCCTGTTGCCTTAATTGGTACCATTGCAGCTATTTATCTTGTGGGATTTTCATTGAATATTCTCACATTTTTAGGACTTGTTTTAGCAACAGGGCTTGTTGTGGATGATGCCATTGTTGTTCTGGAAAATATTGTTCGATGGCGCAATATGGGGTTAGGTTCCAGAGCTGCAGCGGTGTTAGGAACACGTGAAGTTTTTTTTGCTGTTGTCGCAACAACATTGACTTTAGTGGCTGTATTTGTTCCTATTTCCTTTCTTCCTGGGCAAGTTGGAGGGCTTTTTAGAGAATTTGGTTTTGTTTTGGCAATTTCTATTTTGCTTTCTTCAATTGTTGCTTTAACGCTTTGTCCCATGTTGGCTTCACGTTTTCTCAAAGAACATGTTGAGGAGAAAGAGGAAAAGTCCCATCATTATTTTACTTTTTTATATAAATTAGGTACTTTTTTTCATAAGGCATATACTTACAGTTTGCATAAGTGTTTAGAAAAGCCTTGGTCTGTTGTTTTTGCTTCACTTATTTTTGCGGGTCTTTGTGTTGGAGGCTATATGAAGCTGAAACAGGAATTAACGCCAGCAGAAGACAGAGCTTTTATCTTTTTGGTTATTAATGGACCACAAGGTATTTCAACACAATATTTGAACGAACAGGTAGAGCAAATTGAAGCAAGTCTACAGCCATTACGTGATGCAGGGGAGATTGCTAACAGTTACTCTATTGCGGGTATTGGTGGTTCACCCAATACTGCTTTTTTGCTTTTATTGCTTTCATCTTGGGATGAACGTTTACGTAGTCAGCAAGAAATTGTGAAAGATGTTAATGCAAAGGTTAGACAGTTTCCCGCAGTTTTTGTGTTTGCTGCGGAGGGAAATTCTCTAGGTGTGAGAGGAACTGGGCAAGGATTACAATTTGCAATTCTTGGCAACGATTATGCAACACTACAACCCATTGCTGATAAGCTGGTGAGTGCTTTACAAGATGATCCGCGTTTTATTCGACCACGTCTTACTGTTGATGCAACACAACCGCAATTTTTTATTGAAATCAATCGAAAAAAAGCCTCCGATTTAGGGATTGATATCACCAATTTGGGCGATACATTACAAGCAATGTTGGATGGTAAAAAGATTGGTTCCATTAACGTGGATGATCATTCTTACGATGTTAAATTGATATCGCGTAAAAATTCTATGAAGAGTCCTAGTGATTTAGAAAATATTTTCTTAAAGACTAAAGACAATCGATATGTTCCTTTATCGGTTATTGCGCATTTACATGAAAAAGCTATCGCTCCCCAATTAAAACGGGAAAAACGCATGAGCGCTGTTATTTTAAGCGCAAATCTTGCTCCAGGTATCACTTTAGGGGAAGCTTATCAAACTGTACAGAAAATTGCTTCTCCTTTGTTATCAAAAGGAATCTACGTGGTTCCCTTAGGAGAAGCTGAAACGCTTAATGAAACATCTTCCAATTTTATGATTGTTTTTGGCATTGCTTTTTTGATTATTTTATTGATTTTGGCTGCTCAGTTTGAAAGTTTTATTTCAGGATTCATTATCATGGCTACGGTCCCATTAGGGATTGGTTGTGCTGTAATTGCTATGCTATTAAGCGGTGTGAGTCTTAATATTTACAGCCAAATTGGACTAATTTTGTTAATTGGCGTTATGGCAAAAAATGGTATTCTCATTGTTGAATTTGCGGATCAATTACGAGATCAGGGAAGAAGCGTGCGTGAAGCCGTAGAAGAAGCAGCAAATATTCGACTTCGTCCAGTTTGTATGACAATGATTTGTGCCATTTTAGGAGGTATTCCTTTGGTTTTAGCCAAAGGTGCTGGCGCAGAGGCTCGTATAGCTTTAGGTTGGGTTATCGTTGGTGGCTTAGGTTTAGCAACTATTTTTACGCTTTATGTCACACCGGTTGTTTATCTTTTTTTAGGGCGGTTTATAAGACCGAAAGCAGAGGAAGATTTACGCTTAATAAAAGAACTCAATCAAGTTAAATGATGTATCTGATAGAAAAGATTTGAAAGTTTATTCTTGTAAAAATATCATTTTCGGATCTTATCCTTTTATTTTGTATATTCCTTCATTTTCATGTGAGCAGTGAAAATAGCGAGCAATAAAGGAGACGCTTTCTGCTTTGTTATGGTTTGGGCATAGATTTCATTATCAATAACCGTATAGGATAAGCTTATGGGAGATAGCTTTTCGATTCGAAATGAAAAGGCTTTTGAGGCCACATTAAAAGCTTTAAGAAACCATGCAGCAAAGGATGGGGTCTATGATATTCGTCGACATTTTATAGAAGATGAACAGCGTTTTTCCCATTTTTCCCTCAGACTCGATGATCTTCTTTTCGATTTTTCAAAATGTGGTGTGACATTTAAAACATTGCAACTTCTAGATGATTTAGCTGTCGCAGCAGATGTGTTAGGCCGGCGTGACGCAATGTTTTCTGGTAAGGCTATTAATACAACTGAAAAACGCTCAGTTCTTCATATTGCGTTACGTTTACCTGCGGATGAAATTTTCATGTTGGATGGTCATAATCTTATTCGCGATATTCAAGACGTCCTTGAAGATATGGAAAGATTTTCTGAAAAGGTGCGTGATGGCAGCTATAAGGGAAACAGTGGCGAGAGAATAAGTGATATTGTCAATATTGGTATTGGAGGTTCTGATCTTGGTCCTGCAATGGTCACATATGCTTTAAAACCTTATCATGATGGTCCACAGTGTCATTTTGTTTCTAATGCTGACAGTGCCCATATTTCTGATACTCTCTCTATTTTGAATCCAGCAACAACGCTGTTTGTCATTGCTTCTAAAACTTTTACAACGGCTGAAACAATGGTAAATGCTCAAGTTGCACGTCAGTGGATTTGTTCACATTTAGGAGAAGAAGCCATTGGTACGCATTTTATTGCTGTTTCAAGTGCGCTTGATAAAGTAGCAGAATTTGGCATAGATTCCACAAGAGTTTTTAAATTTTGGAATTGGGTGGGAGGACGTTATTCAATTTGGTCGGCCATTGGACTTGTTGTTATGTTTGCAATAGGTGGTGGAAATTTTCGCCAATTTCTCAATGGTGCATTGCAAATGGACCAACATTTTAAAACAATGCCTTTGCATAAAAATATTCCTATTCGTTTTGCTCTTTTAGGATTCTGGCATCGTGTTATTTGCGGTTATTCATCACGTTCGATCATTCCTTATGCACAGCGTTTAATACATTTTCCAGCTTATTTACAACAGCTTGATATGGAATCAAATGGTAAGCAAGTCTCGCTGGATGGAAAACCATTAAGTTTTTCAAGTGGTCCGATTGTTTGGGGGGATTCAGGAACAAATAGTCAACATGCTTTTTTTCAGCTTCTGCATCAAGGAACAGATATTATTCCTGTAGAATTTATTTTATTTATAAAAGGGCATGAGCAAAATTTACATTCTATGTATGAGATGTTGCTAGCAAACGGTTTAGCACAATCAAAAGCATTGATGAAGGGGCGTAGTATTGAAGATGCTCGGCATATCTTGATAAAAAATGGAGTTGATGAGGGTGAAGCAGATCATTTAGCACTTCATAGGAGTTTTAAAGGAAACCGTCCCAGCATTACGCTAGTTCAAGATTTATTAACACCTTTTGCACTCGGTCGTCTTATTGCGCTTTATGAACATCGTACTTTTGTTGAAGGGATTTTAATGAATATTAATTCATTTGATCAATGGGGTGTTGAACTTGGTAAAGAATTAGCAAACGAGTTACTACCAATTCTTCGTGGCGAAAGTAAAGCGGATAATCGTGATAGTTCAACATTAGGGTTGCTAGCACATATTCAAGCAAGACGTGCAAAATAAATATGATTTTACAGTAGTTTTTGTACTAACTAAGCAAAAGTAGAATGAGAGAGAAATATGAGATAATTCTGCAATTTTACTATGCATTCTCTTAATTATCTGAACTATATTTATGTAAAATAAAACAAAAAAGTGAAAAAATTGTAAAAATGAGAATTTATTCGCACAAACGATAAAGAGCTTTGAAAAGTCTTGAAGACCTTTTGAAAAATGGATTGGTACAAAACCTGCTGATAAACTACACTAGGTAAAAACATACAGAATTCACCGGCAAGCTACGATTAAAGACATTTTAATAATATCGCTTTATAAACTTTGGCGGAGAGAGAGGGATTTGAACCCCCGATAGAGTTGCCCCTATGCCGCATTTCGAGTGCGGTGCTTTCAACCACTCAGCCATCTCTCCATAATAAAGTGAAATAAAAATTGGCACTATTTGAGTATATAAGGGGTAGATAACCTTCAATTGTTTTTGGTACAACCTTTTTTTCTTTTTTATGGGACTTTATTGACAGAGAATAGAAATTCCTTCATATATACGGAACATGAGCGTGGAGAAATCTGCGCGTATTTGTGTTGAAGAAGGTTTTATCCTTCTTTAAAATCTATTACGACTGATAAAAAGCAGCCTATTTTCCCTTATTTCAAGGCAGAAATTAAATAAGAGCTGGAGTGAACGGAAGGATAAAAAATGTTCGCAGTCATTAAAACTGGTGGTAAGCAATACCGCGTTGTTGCTAATCAAGTGGTGAAAGTTGAAAAAGTTAGTGGAAATGCGGGTGATGTTGTTGAATTCAATGACATATTGATGGTTGGGCAAGAAGGTAATGCGGTTATTGGTACCCCTCTCGTTGCTGATGCATTGGTGACAGCTGAGATTGTAGAACAGGCACGTGGGCGCAAGGTTATCGCATTTAAGAAGCGCCGTCGTCAAAATTCTAAACGCACGCGTGGTCATCGTCAAGAATTTACGAAGCTTCGTGTTTTAGAAATTTTAATGGGTGGTTCAAAACCTAAAAAAGCAGCTGCAAAGCCGATAAAAGAAGAGGCAACTGCACCAAAAGAAACAAAAGATGCTGCTTCTGTTGAGAAGACGGCTAAAAAAACGGCTGAAAAAAAGACTGCGTCGCAGAAGAAAGCGTCTGTAGCATCAAAGAGTAAGAAAGATTAAAGGAGAGCGTCTATGGCACATAAAAAAGCTGGTGGTTCCTCGCGTAATGGTCGCGATTCAGAATCGAAACGTCTGGGCGTTAAAAAATTTGGTGGTGAGACCGTTATTGCTGGAAATATTATTATTCGCCAGCGTGGTACACGTTGGCATCCTGGCAACAATGTCGGCATTGGAAAAGACCATACGCTTTTTGCATTATCAAATGGAAAGGTTTCTTTTCAACGCAAAGCGGGTGATCGTTCCTATGTTTCAGTCATTCCTATGGTGGAGGCAGCAGAGTAATCTGTAACACTCTCTAGCAATCAACGGGATTCCATTAAATTGTAGTTGTGGTTTTATAAGTATTAAAAGGGAAAGATAGAATCTCATCTTTCCCTTTTTGCTTTGGTACTATAATAAATATAGAAGATATACGAAAAAGGTAGAATTGGGGAAATGACTTTTCTCAATGAGGGGGGGAGAAGTTTGTGCGGTGTTATGTTAGTATTTAGTACTGAACGTATTGATATTATGATAGAATTTGTTGATAAATTTTTGTATAATAATAATGAGGAGAGACTTTCTTTTTATGCATGAAGAAGTGTCTAGTAATTTCTTTATAAGAGAAGCAGTTTGTTTTCAGGAAATTATGAGAAATTTAATGAAAGCATTATTTATGTAATCATTTTGATAAAGATGGATCTTTTTATTGGCATTGTAGTATTGATGAGTTGTCATACTGTTTTTAGGTGGTGGTGTGGATAGGTGATGCTATTCATTTAAAAGGATATAGGGATAAAAAATCCATAAGATGGCAGTCAAAACTACTTTGAAAGTGACGTGCATTAAGGAGTTTTTGGTAAATCGAGAGTGAAATTATATTTTTAAAGAGGACGGTGTTTAAAGATATAAAAATAACCAATCTGCAATCAGCGCTTTTCAAGAATATTTTTTCTGATTTCACTATTATTGTATTGTACATTATTTGAAAACAAACAAGCATAAGAGCTAGGGTTAAGGCAATAACTGCTTTTCATTTTTTACTTTATTCATCTTATTTGTAGAGTTTTTCTTGATTTTGGTAGTTGATGATGGTGCTTGGGTGATGTTCGTACTTTGCAAATGTGCGACGGAGGGCATTGTGTGTTTGCGATATTGATTAAAGTAAAGGAGTAGCTTAAAATATATAAATGTTATATATCAAGGATTTCGTATCATAGGATGAGCTGTACGGAATTTTAAAGATGATAAGTTGCATGGAGCAATTTATAATTATGTAATGAATTTATAAAGAGGAATAATAGGTTAAATAAACTTTGAGGAATCAGTTAAAATATTAGCTGAAGTTACAGATGATTGGGAAGGATGCTTTCTTGTAGGGAGAATAATGAAAAGTTATGTTGAATAACTTGGGATAATGAGAGCGTTTTTAAAACATAGTTTTTTAGGTGATTGGTGCTGTAAAAATCGGGGTTTTGTCTTTGTAAAGTAGAAGAGTAAGAGGCAAACTTGCTTATTGTACTTTTAAGCACTTCGCTAGATGATAATATCCAATTGTATTATCGGTTATATTGAGGTATTTAAGCACCTCACTTAACTACATTTCCTAAAATATAAAGAGAGCTGTGGTGGTATTTATAGATTGTATTTTGGGAAATGCAGCTTTGAAAAGGAATTTATCAGAGATATTGGTGTTCAAATGTGAGGCAATTTGAATTCATGATGAGATGTGAGAAAGCAGAAGCAGTGAATGTAGATTTTACCGAGAGTGAAATCTTGTCTATAAGATCTGTACAACTTGCAGCTGCTTTTGATCATAAAAATGATGCAATTTATGCTGCTGCTGAATTGCTTGTGCAGGTTGGTGCGGTTGATAAGTGTTATCTGGCAAGCATGCTCGCACGTGAAGAAACAACCAATACTTGGCTTGGAAATGGTATAGCCATTCCTCATGGTATGGCTGAAAATCGTGATTTAATTATCAAGGACGCTGTTGCTGTTATACAGGTTCCTGCTGGTGTTGAGTGGCAGGATGGCAAGAAAGCACATTTGGTTATTGCTATTGCAGCGTGTCCAGATCGTTATAGAGAAATTTGTAAAAAATTGACGTCTCTTTTATTTGATAAAAAACAGCTTGAAGTACTTGCAACAACTATGGACAAACAGCAAATTGTTACAACTTTGTTTGATCAAGATATGAAGATAGAAAAAGCTTTTATTGGTGACCTTTCGGTGTGTCAGGAATGGACGTTAGATTATCCAAGTGGTCTTCATGCACGACCAGCTTCTCTTTGGGTTGATTTTGCGAAAAAGGCTCAAAATTCTATCAGAGTTCGCCATGGTCAATATGCTGTTGAAATGAAAAATTTAGTTGGTTTATTGCAATTAGGAGCAAAAAACGGTGATGTTCTGATTTTTTCTACAGATGCTGCAGAAGGAGCACAACTTCTCAATGATGCCATTGCTATTGCAAAAAAAGTGAGTATTAGTGAAAAATGTCTGATGAGAGCAATGGAATCTCAAACAAAAGCTTTTCATGGTTGGTATCCACGCTCTATGCAAAAAGGCATTTCTGGTGTTGGAGCAAGTTCAGGATTAGCATTTGGTAAGATTTTTGTTTTAAGACAAAATGATATTTCCATAATAGACCAGCCAATTGATTTTGCAGCTGGTGCAGCATGTCTTGAAAATGCTCTTACAAAAACAAAACATAAAATGGCATCTGTGATTTCTGATATTACAGTGCGTATGGGAGCAGATTCTGCTGCGATTTTTTCTGCGCAAATGGTTTTGCTTGAAGATGAAAATTTAATAGCTCAAGCTTGTCGTTTTATAGCAGAAGGTCATGGTGTCGCTTGGTCTTGGGATAGAGCGGTTCGTCAATTTTCAGATATGTTTTTTAAGGTAGATAATCCTTTGTTAGCAGCACGTGCTGTTAATTTAGTTGATGTTGGTCGACGTGTTTTAGGTGAAATCAATCCATCCTATAGATCATTCTTTTTAAATGATATTCCACATGGTGTAATTCTGGTTACAAATGACCTTTCTCCTTCTGATGTAGCACAACTTGATTGTACAAGGGTAAAAGGATTAGCAACAGCATGGGGAGGTCCATTATCTCATACAGCTATTTTGGCGCGTACTCTTGGTATTCCAATGGTTGTTGCTGCAGGTGATGATATTTTAGCGATTCAGTCTGATATTCAGGCTATTATTGATGGCGATAACGGGTTTATTTACCTTGATCCTACGCTTGAAGACGTTGAAGATGCTCAAAGGCATATTGATACTGTTGCGCAAAAACGTGTCAGTGAAATAAGTACGTGTAGATTACCAGCGCAAACGACAGATGGTCAAAGAATCCGTATTATGGCTAATGTCAACTACGCAAATCAGGTTCCTGTTGCGCTTGATTTGGGGGCTGAAGGTATTGGACTCATGCGCACGGAATTTTTGTTTTTAGAGAATCCTCATATTCCGGATGAAGAGCTACAATTTAATATATATCGGGCGATGATTACAGCTGTAGGAGATAAGCCATTAATTATTCGTGCACTCGATATTGGTGGGGATAAACAGGTTACGCATTTACATTTATCTAAAGAAGACAATCCTTTTTTAGGTGTTCGAGGGACGCGGCTTTTGTTACGTCGACGTGATCTTTTGGTGCCTCAATTACGTGCTTTGTATCGAGCAGCAAAAGAAGGCGGAGATCTATGGATTGTGTTTCCGATGGTAATGTCTGTTTCAGAGATTGTCACTATAAAAAAGATTGCAGAAGAAATCCGCAATGATATTGATGCACCAAAATTAAAACTTGGTATTATGATCGAAGTTCCAGCAGCCGCCATTATGGCAGATGTGTTGAGCGCCCATGTTGATTTTTTCTCAATTGGAACCAATGACCTAACACAGTATACAATGGCTGTTGATCGGCAAAATCCGTACCTTGTGTCTGAAGCGGATAGCCTTGATCCAGCAGTTTTGCGTATGATTTATCAGACTATACAGGGAGCTTCACAACATAAGTGTTGGGTTAGTGTATGTGGTGGTATGGCTGGAGATCCTTTTGGTGCAATGATTTTGACAGGGTTGGGAATTAATGAGCTTTCTATGATATCTTGCGATATTTCTCCAGTAAAGGCGTGTTTGCAGACTCATAGTTTTGAAGATATGAAAATTTTAGCACAAAAAGCATTACAATGTGAAACTGCACGAGCTGTACGTGCTCTAAGCAAGGATATAAGGTGATAAAGAACATTAAGGGGAACGAGCTAGCTCATTTTGCAGAGTAATCAGATCGTTAGTGCTGTAAAACATTATTCTTTTATACGTTACAGGGAGGAGTAGCGTGTGGATAAAAACGCTTTAAGAAAGAATAAATGCCTTTTATGCATTCTCTCAAATCGCAAGGGATGTTGCAACATTAGAGGCTAAATAGCGTGATGGTACTTGGCTTGTACTTTTTATTTAAGGAAAGATGATGCTATTCAATAGATTTTATACCATTCATAGACACCGTATGAGATAGATGTGACAATCTTTTTATTCCCATTATTGTATTATACAAACCTATCCACGGAAAAAGTTTTTTCTTAAAAAGAAAGGATGTGCTTGTTATTCAACAGATATAAGCTCTTACTTTAATAAATGAATTTGTTTTTTGAACTTTGAATGTATAATTTAGGCTTGCACGTTATTTCTTTCTGGGTATAGTGCGAGACTTCTGGAGAGGTGGCCGAGTGGTTGAAGGCGCACGCCTGGAACGCGTGTATATGGGAAACCATATCGAGGGTTCGAATCCCTCTCTCTCCGCCATTAATTTAAAACGAACTTTCATATGCTTGATATGATATAGCTTAAAAAGCTCAGGATTTTTTACTGTTTGCAATTGACCAGTTTGCGCTGATCTGTGTCTGTCATTGTGTATACCTAGAGATTGCTGTTTAATTTCCATGAATTTTATAATTTCTAAGTTCCTCTCTTCTCGATCTTTAGATAACCTGATCTAGCATAAACGATCTCTTCAAATATCATTAAAGGATTTTTGCCATTATCACTAACTTCTTATAAAGCTTCAGAATTAATGGCGATTATAGTGCTATTTGTAACGGGATAAATGCGTTTTATCCACATGAGAGGTAACGAACACCTCAGCTTTTCTCACGCAATGTGCTCATTTAAAATTAATGTCATGAATATTTGTACGAAATCTTTATCTATACAATAATCAAAAAAAGGCTGACGTAATATAATAATTGAAGATCATTCATGCGGCGCTTTCTTTTATTTCTAAGCTTTGTATGTAAATAGATAGTCCGTGTACAATAAATAAAGGGGCGCAAAAACCTATAAATATACACAGGACATATAATATAGAAAATGAAAAAAATTTTTCTGCATATAAAAGCACAATAGAGAATAAAGCCGTTATGATGCGCACACTGGCATCGCCTGCCAAAATCACCTCGGCTAAATTTTCACTAGGTGTGATAGCTTGTCCAATTGTTATTCCCGATACCCTAAAATAAAATTGCCCAATACCTAATAAAAAACCCATAATATAAAGGGAATATTGAGTAAAATTTAAATATAAAACAAAAGAGATTGCGATCACTGCAAAAGCCGGTGTTCCCCATACAAAAAAACGAATTAAAGATGGAAATTTCCGTAAATAATAGGATGAGATAAGACCATTGACTACAAAACCCAGTGCTGACAAAGCAAAAATAGAATTTTGAATAGCTGTGAATTTTATATTATCTGATGTTATAGATGCAAGAACAAGTGGCAATAGAACAATAGGCCCCGTATAGAGAAAATTATTCAAAATACGATTAATCGTTAAAAAACGCAACGCAGAAACCCGCCAAAGGCACCTAAAACCAACTCCATAAGCTTTTTGATATGGCTTTTTTAATAGCTTTTTTACTCTGTTTATTTGTTGTATAGACTTTATACGAAACCATAGGCTGGCATTCAAAAGATAAATAAACACAATAAAGGCTATGGCTGTTTTGTGCCCCAAATGCGCAATTATAAAATATATAAGCAATGGGGATATAATAACAAAAAACTGACAGCAACTAGTATAAAATGCAAAAATTCCAGCTTTTTGTTTGGGAGCTGGAACCAGCTGATTCAAGGCACTATTGTTATTTGGGTTATCTGCCCCCATCAAGAGAGCAAGTAAAAAAAATACAAATAAAATAAGTACCGGATTGTTCATAAATAATAAGAACGATAATAAACAAGCGCAAATAATTTGACTATAAAACCCAATTATAAAGCCTTGATAGTGCGCCAACACATTCCCCAAACATAAGCCAGCAATTCCAATTGCGATTAAATTAACAACATTTAAAGTAGCAGATGCTTCTCCCGTTGTATCTTGGAATTGTAACAAAGAAAGGCCAATAGATAATACACCACTAGCACAAAAACTCGTCAAACAACCAATCAAAATCATAAGAAAAACAGAATTACGCAATAGCCTTCCCCCTCTTAAATAGAGACTCAAGCCATTTTATGATTTTTTCCATTATCGAATATGGTTCGGTACTAAATTCCAGTTTTTCACAAAATTTTAGTTCAAATGCGTTATAGGCACTTATTTTTTGCAAGTCATCTGTCCGTATGGATTCTATACTTGGCAACGTTGCGCCCATAGATTGAGACAAATAATAGGAAATTACTTTCCAATACATATAAGTACGCTCTCTTGCCAAATAATTTTCCAAGACATATTTCAAATGACAACCATCTAAAATATATTTCGAACAATGGTGCAAAGGATAACAAATACAAATAGCATCTGTTTCATGTACGGGACAAGAAGAAATATTAAAATTTTTATCATTTCATAATATTATAAAAACTTCAGTGAGCAGATCTTCTAAATTTAGTCTAGACAAAACAAGAGTGTTTGCTATTTTTGAGCAACATGAGACAAAGCCAATCTTACTACTAAAGTTCCAATAACCTTTAAGTCAGATTCTGGATAAGCTTTTTTAAAATTCCCCACCCATATGGTTCTATGATATATAATAATTGGCTCATCTCGTCTGAATGAACAAGATGTAATTCTAAATCAATATTATCACAAAGTTTTTAGTTCTTGAATTGCTCGGATCCTAATCTGGTATTCTTAAATCATCATAGGAACTAAAGATTTTTTAAGTATTTCAACTTTTTTAAACTTTGTGTCAATGTATTGGAATCTCCCCTTCACGGACTTCGACAATTATTGTATCACCACTATAAGAACAAAAAATTATCTTTGAATTTGCTTACTTTTAGAAAGAAAAATGAGCAACACTCTTCCTTAACTAAAAGAAATACGCTTTCTACCTTTTTCTTTATGATGATCAAAAGTCTATTCTGTTACAATTCGATTATCAATTATTAGGATAAATATTCTGCGTTTAGCCTAATAAACTGTTATGATCAATGTTTCTCTCTGTTCTAAAAGTCAGCGCTTTTCTTCCTAGAGATACTCGTAATTGCTGTACAATCTTTCCAAAAAAGGCACCCCTAAACATTGCTATTAACACGATCATTCTGAGAAGTTTAATACATACACACTTCATTATACGGAATTCTATGTATTTTTTTTAACTTACTCAACGAACCAACATTTTCTAATGGGCAACATAAATCACGAAATTTGTGTGCTGTCACAATTCGAAAAACAATCACATATCTCCCTCTAATGATAGACAATGTCATTAGAAGAAAGCCTTAATGATATCGGTAGAATAAATTAACCAGAAAAAATTGCAGCGCAGATAGAACAAATTTTATTTTATACCTTGTAACTCTCTATAAATTTTAATCCTTTTTGTTAAAGGTTCTTATGCAATTTTTTCTATATTCAGTATTTTTTTCTACTTGTTTGCAACAAAAGATTAATAGCTAAATTCACCTATGTCATCATAGTTCTTTTTTTGGTAAAATAGGTCAGCTTCAATTTCGACATATAAATACTTTAACTCTTTAATATATTCTCTTCAGATGCTTTAGATTAACAACACACCAAAACCAAAATATTTATTTTACTTAAGTTATTGAATATTATTTAAGAAGTAGGAAAATAAAGTGATGCAAGAGTTAAAAAAATTATTTAAAAGTTCAAATCCATCTACATTTTAGAGCCATCACGCATGGTAATAACAGTTGTCATTAGGTATACTAAATATGCTTGATAGCTTTTCTGCTTCATGCTTGTAGGGAGTTCCAGATAGAGATAATACCAGAATCCATCCGTGAATGCTTGATAATAAAGCTGTAAACAAAATTATTTTCTTGTTGTTTAACCGGTTAAGCTTGATCCATTTTTTTCCTAAAGAATAACGTTCTATTTTGTGCTGTAAAATGCGGTTTCTGAAAAGTTTTTACGTTGGTTTGGGGTAGGGGCCGTAAACTTCAGAGCCTTATTTTCCGCAGAATCTAGGGGCGTAGAAGTAGGAGTAAAAGAATAAAATCCTATATGAGAAAGAATCCATTAAAGAGCGAGCAGTTACCTATCTCCAATATCTCCAATAGTGAGATTTTCTGTAGCAATTGCATATATGCATCCTACATCTGCTGCAATTGATTTGTGCCTTGTATTGGCAGGTAGATGTATAATATCTCCTGGTGTACAGGTTATACGTTTTTCGCTATAGAAAAAATCTAACCCTCCTTCTATAATTAAGAGAGTTTCATCGACCTGGTGAATATGCCAATCGTGTATTTTTTTTGGAAAGTCTCTTTGTACCTCTATTGATCCTTGCTCTGGAAGCATCATTTTGAATATATCATAGATATTTTTATTTAATTTAATTTTAGAAAATTTAGTCATTATCGTGCTCCATTATATGATATGGGCAAGGTGGGGATTCAATATTATTATCTTGCAAGAAATATTGCGTCCATTCTCTATTTTGGGGTTCGCCATATTTTCCTAAAAAAGGAGATTTTGTTATAATATCAAAAGGTTCAAGTCTTTTTGTTACAGCGGAGAATGCATTTTTTGCTTTTTGTTCTGTATCCAGCAGATCAGGAAAAACCCACCTAGGCTGGAAAGTTAACATAAATATAGAACTTACTTAATTCTGTTTATATAAGACGGGGTATTGCAAACTATAAACATGGGCTCGCCATGAAAGCAGAACTCCCATAGAGGATTATCCATATTTTTTGGTATATGCTTAGGCCATTCTTGGTCATCAAGAGTTCGCAAATCTTTAAGTATAGACCAGAATTTTTCTCTATAAACTTTGATACTTTGTACGAGGGCAGGCTTCTCGAATGCAACAAAAGATGTGTTCTTCAAAAATTTTTATAGTTATCGAAATAAGTTATCAGGTCTTCCATCATATTTTTTGCGGTCAACTTATTGTAGAACCCAAATCTAAGCATATTTTTTGAGTATCCATTTACACCGAATAGGCAGGAAAAGGTCTAATTGTGTTATTCATGGTTGCATCGAATTCTTTAAAAACGACCTGCTTCCATTTTTCATATTTATCTATATTTTCAATTATTTGCGCTGCTGAATCCATGTTTTCCTCCCAATTGTTGTATTTTATAAGAAATTGCTACGAATGATTCTCTCCAAAGCTGATAATTCATCATCACTGTGTCCCCAAATTGCTATAATAGCTGGGCAGGTATTTAAATCGATGGTTAGGGGTAGGGGCTCGTTTTCTTTAAAAAAGAGCATAAAATGAACCACATTTTCCCAAGAATGAAGCTTTTGCTGCCATACGTTAACATCTTTTATAATATGACCGTCGATCTCGTTGATAAGAAAGATAATACGCCCTTTTTTCTTAAAGCGACTTGGTGTTTGCGAAAACACGCCTGCAATAAGGTTAACGGAGCTTTCAAGTAAATCATCTTCATAGCAATGCGCGAATAAAGTGGGTGCAATTCCTCCGTGGAGGCGGGCTCCTACTTCGATCATCACTGGACCACGAGCTGTTTGCATGATTTCCATATGCGCGGGCCCATATTCAATCCCCAGCGCGCGAATGCATTGTTTTGCATAAGAGATAAGAGGGGCATAAGAGGGATCTTGAGCATCAAGTACATCAAGCGATTCATAAACAAAGGCACTTTCATTATGAATACCTTTTTTATACCGCGATAAAGCACATATCTTTATAGCCTCTCCATTTACAACGGCGTCGACGATGTATTCCTCTCCCTCCAATCTTTCTTGGAGTAAATAAGTCTCGTTAGGTGCACCAAAAATATTTTTTTGCGTCCAGTCGATTCTAGAGGACCATGCCGCCACTTCTTCACAGCTGGAGAAAAACAAAACGCCATCGCTTCCAGCAGAATCATTCGGCTTTACCACATAGCCGCTGGGACTTTCAAAACCATCGAGAGTACAATTGTCTTTTGTAAGAATTTTTGATCGGATGTAAGATAAACCATTTTCACAAAGGCGCTTTTGCATTGCTGCCTTTTTTCGTTGCCAATCGGTGGTTGAGGGATTGTTCCCAAGGCAACCATAATAAGCCGCCAATTGATCTGCACAATAAATACTTACCTCGGCGCCTGCCACCACGGTCTCTATCGCGCCGATAGGAAAGCGTGTCTTTATCTCATCTACATTATGAAGTTTCGCTTCTGCCATGCCCTCTCCCTGATAAGAAAGCATATAGTGTGAAAAAGGAGCTTGTTGAGAGACAACACCATAACAAGTATAGCCTAATTTTTGCAAAGCAGGGGCATAGAGGGCACCCGTGGAGAAAGGGTCGACAATAAGAATAGGTTTTCTCATACTTTGTTCCGCTGCAATAAAAGGAAAAGAATATAAATAAAGATTATTAGCCCTATAAGGGGGAGAAGATAAACAGCTGCTTGAGGACCCATAAGGGTAGAGCTTGTAAGAAGACCAAGGATAACATAACCTGCCGATTGGGAGAGAGTATAAAGCATGCCGCTATAGCTTCCCACCAGCTCTGCTTGAGCCTCTGTTTTAGTCGCTTCAATCGTATGTTTGCGGGCATTAATTCGCATGGTATTCATTGAAAAGCCAATAAAAAAGCAAAAGACCACAGCCAAATAGGGCGATTGTGTGGTGCTAAAAATAAGATCAGCCACGCTCAACATAAGGGCTGGGAGAATAAATTCAAAGCGAGGGATTTTGATAAAAGCAGCCAAAAAAGCGCCCATGCCCGCGACCGCACTGCAAAGCCCATAATATTCAGAGCCAAAATTTTTCACACTCTGAAAAAGAATGGTTGCCAGTGTATTATAAGCGCAAATATGAAAGCCAATAAGTCCTATGCAGACGCATAAAAGTTTAAGCTCACGGGAGAGTCCATCCGCTTGCGGTGTAGGTGCTGTCTTCTTATCGGTTGCAGGTGCTGTGGTATCTGTAGCCTTATATTCATCGCAAAAGATGATATATCCGGCTATAAGGCTTATAATGATGTCAAACACACAAAGTGCCACAATCAAACCATTATAGCCAATTTCAGCCGCTACCCCTCTTGGGCTGGTTGCTTCTAAGAGATAACCACTCAATGCTGCTCCCAAAAAGGCGCCAATTTGCACCACTGTTTGCATAATGCGGGAAGCCTTTTGGGCGCTAATATAACCACTAAGCGCTAGTTTAGTATTATAAGTCTCGAGTGTGCTTAAGGTAATCAAAGAGAGATAGCCGATAGAGATAGAGACAGCGATAAAACCAAAGGGGGAATCAGCATAATGGAAAAGTGCAATCAATAAAAGAAGGCTATAGATAATGATCCGCCTTTTGTATAAATCGACCAACCGCAGTGAGGCTTTAATGCGCACAAGTCCGCTTTTTTTCAAAAAATAGGGCATAAGGGTGCCCAAAGCCATGGTTACGCCCAAGAAAACCGATGAGGATGTTATGCGATAAGCATTCCAAAGATTACTTAAAAATAAAACCATATCAGAGAGATAGAGCAGGACAACAAGCCCATAAAACCGAAACATCAGTTGTTTGTGCACATCATCCCCCCCCATTTCGGAATCTCTTAAAACACGCAGTATTATAAATCAGCACACATTTTTACGAATGATGAATACGCACACATATTACTGGGCATGTCAAGTTTTTTGATCGGGAAAAATTGAACGCTGATGTTTATGGTAGTGATAGCTTATTTTCAGGAGAATGAGTAGGGTAGAGGCTGGTATTTTTACTGCAGGTGGCTTGCCAATAAGGAACTATGTCCTAGAGATATATTTTGCGCTTTCAAGTTGATTTTGTTTACACTCAAGGTTGAGGTTTTGTTATTGACCGTTGTTAGATGTTGTTGTGACAACAAAATTCGTTATCTATCAGAAACATTTATGGCATTAGCGCTAAGGTATGCGGTTGTATTAAAGTCTTTACATGGTAGTCTTTTTCATAGAAAGGTATTATTGGTTCAGTTTTAGGAGGCTTTGTTACGGTTGATTTTGATGTTGTTGTTTGAAGGCTTATTATAATATTCTTAATTTCAGTTTATGAATATATTGAAAATATAGTGAAACATTTGATTTAAACGCTTTTGCAAGACATATTTCAATATCTCAGCGATGTTTTCTGAGAATTGCTCTGCTGCTTTTTAACGGAATCGGATATCAAATGCTTATGGCGTGGGCAGCGGTTTGAGAAAAGATAGAATTGATTTCATTAGCTTCCTATGGAGCGCAATCTAGTAGCAGCTCTTAAGGGACAATAATATACTGAGATCGAACTCATTTCTATACACTTACACGACGTTATAGGAGTAATCCTCAGAAACTCTACTAGAATTCGTTAAGAAATGGTAGGGTATGGAGTGTGAGCAAAAAATATATTTTTTTACAAATGCTTAATCTCATTTTAAGCTGTCTAACATATAACCTCATCTTAAAACTAAGTCTATATACCGCCATTTATCATAAAGTTAATAAGTTATACAAATGCGGGAGTATTGTGTGTTTCTGTTTAGAGACGAGTAAAAAAACACCTTATTAAACATTAAGAGATTTTAGACATAAAACAATTTAACTTATGGAAAGTATATAGACAAAATGTATCTTGATAAAAAAGTTTATAATTCCATGTGGTCTCCAAAGAAATTTTCTGGTTCTTTTATTGTCTTATGCGGGTTTGAAGGGAGTGGAAAGACAACACAAACAAAAGAAATTGCTCGCCATTACTCAACAGAAAAACATATAATGAAAACTTTTCAACCCAGTTATTGGTATAGAAATAATCCAGAAATTAGAGATTACTTAGATAATGGAAAAGCAATTGATCCGTTACTTTTAGCACTTTTAGCAGCGACAGATAGACGCAAACATACGCTTGAAATTATTTAACCTTCCTTAACGTCATCGCAAAATTTATTAATTAGCGATCGATATGTTTATTCTAGTCTTGCTTATTTTTATGCTCGAGAGCTTTCTGTTGAAAGTGTAGTTAAATTAAATCAATCTATTCCAAGACCTCATATTACATTTTATCTTCATTTACCGCCCACTACTATACTGGAGCGGTTGCAGAAAAGGGATGGTTTAAACTTAAAATACGAAGAAAAACTCTCTTTTATTGAAAAAGTTTACAAAGTATACAAAGTTTTATCAGAAATAGATGAGCGGTTTATAACAATTGATGGAACTGCTTCTGTTTCTTTAATTCATCATCAAATACGACATCATATAGATAAGGTTTGTTTTTGATTATGAATAAAATCATTTATTAATCAATTTATCCACGATAGATCCTCCTTTATGTATTCGTACTCTAAATCTGAAACTTTAGAGATATGATTGCAATAATTTAACTGCTCAGGAAAAATATCACGTTATATATTTTAATTGGAAAATTAACTGTAATGGGTTTGTTTTAAAAGATTTAGAGAAGGGGAGTAGAAAAGTTATCAATATTTATCGTGAGAATAATAGTATGTTTATTCTTTTAGAGACGAAGTGTGGTGATAGAATAACGACATGGAGGGATATACTCGAGCATATTTTAGTGCACGGAATAATAAGGACAATGATGTGTGTGAAGCTTCCATACCGTAAATTGTTCCACATATGTATATAAGGTGTAGCTTCTGAATAAAATGCACATAAAATATCAATTTTATTGTATTTTTGTGCATAAATGTTTTGTTTTCATAGAAGAATTAATCATACCACAGCACAAAGATTTTAAAAGTCTCACAAAAGGAATTTTGCTTTCTTAAATTTAATGATCTAAAATGAAAATTGTAAGAATGCATGTTTTTAAACAGGATGTATCATGCATATCGACGGGTATTTATTTTAGAGGATAATTTATGTTCACTTCAAATTTGAAGGAACGCATTGCTTTATTTGAAAATAGAACTTTTCTCTATTTTACTTTGAGCGGCTTATTTGCTACATTTGGAAGTGGATTAAATTATATTACATTGTCATGGCTCGCTTACAATCAGACGGGCTCAATCCGTGGTGTAGCGTTGATGATGCTTTTTCTTTGGATGCCTGGCATTATTTTTGCGCCTATTTTTGGCATATTGGCAGATAAATATAATCGTAAAACGCAGATTATTATTTCAAATCTTGTGAGAGGTTTGGTAATTGTTGGCTGGGTAATGCTTTGGCATTTTGGTATAGAAATTGAATTGATGGTCTTATCTGCTCTTTTGGGTATTTTTATCCCTTTTTATATGCCATCAGCTATTTCTTTAATTCAAAGTATTGTGCTGAAAGAACAGCTCATTAATGCAAATGCGACCATCGATATGGTTTATGAACTTGGCACTATCGTAGGTATGGGCTTAAGTGGATTGATACTGTCCTATGCAGGAACAAAAGGAACTCTTCTAATAGGTGGTATATTCTTTATCATTGCTGGTTTATTTAATTTTGCAATGAAGGTACCTAAAAACCGAAGATTTAAAAATCGAAACCAGCAAAATTGGTGGGAAAATTATACAGCAGCCCTTCATTATTTTAAACAGAATCCGGCTCTTTTTGTACCTTATATAAGCCAGATGATTATTATGACTCTTTTGATGACTATTCCTGTTATTGTCGTTCCTTATATACAAGAGGTTTTACATGCGGATAGCAGGACCTTTGCAATATTTGAGGTGCTTTATTCTATGGGCGTATTGACAGGTGCGTTTTTTTCACCACTTCTTTGTAAAGTTTTATCCATAAAGAAAACATTAGCCATTTTATTAGCTTTTATGGCTATTGGTCTCGCTATTCTATCTGTTAATACACACAATTTTGTTGCTTTTCCTGTTTACTTTATGATTGGATTTGGACTTTCAAGTTGGGCTCTTTCGATTTCTTTATCACAACTCTCTTGTGATCCTGAATACCAAGGAAGATTGCAGGCAAGTTTTAATGCTATCTCTGGATGCTTGATCCTCGCAGTCTATCTCATTATGGCACGCGATAACAGTAGCATATCACCTCAATCGATATATTTTTTTCAAAGCATTTTTGCGCTTGTTGGAATATTCATAGTGCTGTTTTATAAACATGAAAAACAATAAATTACATTTATAAGTGTGGTAATACCGCTATTTTATAAACATTTACGCTGCTGCACATTTCATATTTTGCTTTTAAAGGAGAGTTGAGAAAATGTAAAAATTGGTGCTTAATGAATAAAGCATACATTGATGTATGCTAGAGAATACTCTCTATTTTTTGATAACGACCCACAAGAATTTCTGCGTTTCTTTAATTCATCTCACTGTTGTTAAGAAGATGAAACCGCAACACTTTAAATCTTTTTGAAAGTTTTTTTGTTTAAGCGCAGTAGAAAATAAAGCGATGAGGTAATATCGTATCATACGGGGAGAGTGTTGCATTATTTTTGTTTTTCAAAATCCATATGAAAAATTGTATCAATTTCATCTTCATTGGAATGGGTATTTCTACGACGATGCAAGGTTTGCACAATCTCTTTTTTTAATACGGCATCTGTTTCACTTAAACGGTGAATACTGAGTTCCAATTCAAGAGATAACGCCAAATCCACGCACAGTTTAAGCTCTTCTCCAATGTCGAAACCGCGTTGATAGTCGTCATAAAGACCAACCAGTGTATCAGATAATTCTTTATCGCATAAAGAGGTCATGCTTAATTCCTCAACGTTGCGGGTTTCCGTGCAGCTTTTTTAAGTATCACTCCACTATTATCACTTAGAATTGCCATGTATATGAACCTCATGGTTTTGTCAATTTTCTGCAAAATACGCGCTTTTAAACCAATGTCTATTAAAGACTTTATTACTTCAAGATTTTGAAGCGCCCAATTGTAAATATGGATGGTAATGTGTTTACTATAGAACTTATAGCATTTAAAATACATTGCCAAAAGGCTTTTAATATGCATAGAGGAGGAGCATTCTGACGATAAACCAAACACCCTGAAATCTCTATTGCCAAGTACAGCTAAATCAGCACCATTAATATATAAAATAAGCAAACATGGTTTGTAAACGTCTAACTTTTTAATAACGAGTGATGATCTCATTTTTTGTAGAATACCAATTATTTTGCCTATTTTATATTGATTTTTAGACATTGATAAACTTTTTACCTTATGTTGTAATGTAAAAACTTTGGGAAGTGTATTTATAGATTTTTGCAAAAAGGTTTAAGCAGGTTTACTGGGCTGTTGAGTGAGAGAACCTGTGTTGGGCTTTTTGCTTCTGAAAGAATATGACTGTGACTTTTGAGAAAGTAGTTGGCAAGAATTTGCTTGGCGTGCAAACTGATAGAGTTGGCAGTGGCGCATTTAGCTTTTTCATTAGGCTGTGTCCAAATGTTTTTGACTCTGGAAAATAGCTTCTGATAGGCTTGAGTTTTCCAAGGTTATATTACAGGGGCGCAGTTCAGTAAAATACCACGGCGATTGCATTTTTTGTGTGATTGTCATAAATTTCGCTCCTGCTTAAACGGATACTACAACATCCATTTTTGTGGGGTTATGTATGTGATAACTGCTCTTCTTAAGGAGCAGTAATGATAGATATAAATCAATATAATTATTTAGTCAACAATTATATTGATTTGGGAGTGTTTTTTTGGCTCGTCCGGAAGCAAAACCTAAAACTGAGTTGGCAAAACGTTTTCGTGAGGTGCGTCACGCTCTTGGTTTTACAGAGCGTAAGCAGTTTGCTGAACATCTTGGTATCACTGCTGGCTCTATAGGAACTTATGAAACTGGTATAAGTGAGCCTACAGCCTCTGCGCTCTCCAAATATCAAGAAATTTGTGGTGTTTCATTAGATTGGCTTGTAACGGGCAATGGTGAGATGTTTTCAGATATGGCAAAGGCGAAAGCAGCTGGTTTTAAACCACAAGCGATTCCTGTTGGGCTGATGAAAAAGCTTGGACATTTGGTTTATACGGCCTATCATGATGCAAAAATAACACTTTCTCCTGAAGATGTTGCAGAATTAGCAGCAGAGCTTTATGGGAAATTGCAAGAGCTCATTCAAAATCTCAATGATATGGAAGAAGTCGAAGCCACTTTGCCACTTTTAAAATTACATTTAAAGCGTAAAATCGAAACTGAAAAGCACATCTAGAAAATTTATAAGATATAAACGAACAGCCTTTTTAAAAAATAAAACTTTTTTGGTCTCTTATTCAACATGAAAAAATGATAAATTATCGTTATAAATTAATGTGTTGCTCTAATAAAGGTAAAACTTCTTATAAAAAGAATTACAGTTAGTAATACAAAAAAATTTATACAACAGTGAAAATACAATGACGATGTTTTGTTTCTATAAAAGGGTCACAGACATATAATAGAGAAGAAGGAAAGACTATTTATAGGTGCACTTTTGTCTTTTTATGAAGATGATGAGATGAGTACGTTGAAACTTTTTACAGAGCGTGCATCATTATATTAAGAAAGATTTCTTTCAAAGATATATATCATATATTGAAACAGCTTACCTTGCAGAAAAGAGTGAGGTCATTATGATAATCGTTATCCATTACATTATGCTATAAGTTAAAAAAAATCATAAATTTGCGCTTATAAGAACAGCTAATTTATTGAGAAGTATTTTGGTACATTTATAAAAATTATTTTTTGTACTCTTGTCATTCTTCTGAGGTGCTTTATCTAAAAAGTAGAATTGCTCTTTAGTGAAACTATTTTTGTTAAGAGATAAATCGCAGTGTTTTTGAATGGAGATTACGTTATATTTTCAAAGTCTTGTGTTTTTATTTATTTTTTAGCTTGAATCCCTCTAGCTAAAAGGGTTGGGGACTTTTCTAGATTCGATGTTGTTGCAAAGATTTTAGGGCGATGCCGTAATAAATAGCGGTGTCGAGGGGGGATTTTGTCTTCATTTATTGGTTTTTGAAGTGCGCAAACTTAAGGGTTTTGCCATGTGCGTTTTCACGCGTTGTGATGATGTTGAACTCTGTTGGAGGAGGTTCTTATGAGGAAAAAATATTCCACACCAAATTTAATTAAAGCTGTCTCGCTCAGCGCGGCAATGGCCACACTCTTATCGAGTGTTTCTCCTGTTTTTGCTGCCAATTTTGCCTTCGTAGGAGGGAATAATAATAGTACAAGTGGTGCCGGTGTTTCCTATGCACATGGTAGTCATGGCAGTGTTGTTCTATCTGGTGATGATGATTTCTGTGGTGCAGACAATGTTATCGGGCGTGGCGGCAAGCAACAGCAGAGAGTTGGTGATAGCCAACGAATAACCGCACAAGAACAATATGAGAGATTTATTGGTGAGAAAGTTTTTAAGGGTCGTCAGCCTTATGGCACGACCACTGAAAAGGTTACTTGGACGGGTGATGGAACAGTAAGTGATAGCACTAAAGGTTATATGGGGACACCGACTTTTGGTACTGCGAATGCTATGCCTGAGGCTTATGGTATTTATTCTTTTGCAACCGGTTGTGGGTCTGCTGCGACGGGTAATTATTCAACCGTTTTTGGTGCAGGTGCAACGGCAAAAGCTGGTGGAGCGCAAGCTTTTGGTGTTTCCGCGCTTGCAGGTGGTATAGCAAGTGTTGCTATGGGTGTTGGTTCAGAAGCATCGGGAAAATCTGCAGTTGCTATTGGAGGGCTTGCAACTGCATTAGGTGAAAATAGTATTGCTTTAGGAACTAAAGTAAAGGCTGCAGAGAATTATGCGATTGCTATAGGTTTAGATGCTGAAGCTTTAGGTCCAGGTTCTATTGCAATAGGGGGGAGGCGCTCTGACAGAACTGAAGAGGTTAATCCTAATAGAAAAGTAACAGCAAAAGGTGAAAATTCGATTTCTATAGGTACCCATGCTTACACTGAGAAGGATGATGCGGTTGCTATTGGTGTAAACGCGCAGGTCTTTCAGACTGATGGTGTTGCTATAGGGGGTGGCTCTGTTTCTAGAAGAGCAAAAGGTGTCGAGGCTTATGATCCTGCAACAGGTACAGTCTCGAACCAAAAGAGCGGTCTTGCATGGAAAAGTACAGCAGGTGCTTTTAGTATTGGTGAAGTAGGGGCTGAGGGTAATGATGGCAAAGGTAATTTAACACGGCAAATTACTGGTGTGGCTGCTGGTAAAGAAGATACTGATGCAGTTAATGTAGCACAGTTAAAAGCTCTGAGAAGTATCGTGGGAGAAGGAGGAGGAAGTTGGCAAATTTCTGCTAACGATAAAGATGCTACAGATGTAAATTCAGGCAATATCGTGGATTTTTCAGTGAAAAGTAAAAACGATGAAGGAAAAGACAATTTAACGATTGCAAAAAACACTGCAGATAATAAGCATAAAATTGAATTTACTTTGAGTGATACTCTGAAACTTACAAGCGTCACTACAGGCAAGAGCACGATGAGTGATGATGGCTTTGTGATTAAGAATGGCCCTAGCATGTCTCAGAATGGTATTGATGCTGGCAATAAACAGATTACAGGAGTAGAAGCAGGTACTAAAGATACCGATGCAGTGAATTATAAACAGCTGAAAGCTATAGAAAATGCGACCAAAACGAGTTGGCAGCTTTCTGTTAATGGTGGAGATGCTACAGCTATTGGACCAAATGGCACAGTAAATTTCCAAGCAGCTGGAGATGAAAATAGAAAGAATATTAAGATTGAAAAAGACGACGATCACGATGTCACATTTGATCTAGCTGATGATATTGAGGTAATGAGTGTCACAGCAGGAGAAAGCATTATGAGTGCTGCTGGCTTCGGATTTATTGATGGTGATGGGCCGAGCATAACTGTTAAGGGCATTCATGCTGGTGGTAAAATGATTAAAGGAGTAGCGGCAGGGGAAAACGATACCGATGCTGTAAATTATAAGCAGTTAAAAGACTTTACAGCAGGGATGGCAACAGGCTGGAAACTTTCTGTTGATGGTAACAATGCTACAGACGTTAAAGCTGGGAGTACAGTAAATTTTGTTGCAGCTAAGCAGAAAGACGATGATAATAATGAGAGTGAGAATACAAATATAAAAATTACCAAAGGCGATAACAATGAAGTCAAGTTTGATTTAAGTGAATATATTAAAGTTGGTCGTGTAGAAACTGGGGATAGCCGCATGAGTCACGCTGGGTTCATAATCAAGGATGGTCCAAATATGACGAAAGGTGGTATTTTTGCTGCTAATAAAAAAATTACAGGAGTACAAAAGGGTACTGAAGAGAATGATGCCGTAAATGTTTCACAGCTGAATGAAATAAAAGATCAAATAGTAGATAATAACCTTGTTAAATGGCATGAAGATCGGAAGCTTATTACCATTGGTAAAGAAAAAGGCGGTATGAAAATTGATATCACAGGCACTGATGGAGTGCGGATCATTGCGGGTGTGAAAAATGGAGAGATTTCTGAAAGTTCAACAGAAGCAATAAATGGCAGTCAGATTAATAAGATATCAGCAGATATTGCAAAGTTTTTTGGTGGTGGTACAGAATTTAATAACGGGGTTTTTTCAGGTCCAAGATATAACTTATCTACAGTTTCTACAGATGGTGATGTCGTTCAGAAGACTTTTGACAATGTTGGTGAGGCTCTTGAAGGACTTGATGTCAATATCAAAAATGTCAATAAACATATACAATATGTAGACAATAAATTTGATAAGTTTTCTCAAGATGCTTTACTTTGGGATGATGGTAAACAAGCATTTGCTGCACGTCATGGAAAAGACGGACGTAAAACAGATAGTAAGATTACTGACCTTTTGAATGGTGATATTTCAGAAGAGTCAACAGATGCAATAAATGGTTCCCAACTTTATGCGATGGGCGATACGATTGCAAATTATTTTGGCGGTGGCGCTAGTTATGAGGATGGAGAGTGGATAGAGCCTACTTTCAAAATTTCTCAGCGTGAAGCGAATGGTACTATTACTCAGAAAGAACACCATAATGTCGCTGATGCTTTTGAGGGTGTCGATAATTCTATCACAGATATTTATAATCAGATTAATAATGTGACAGAAAATAGCCTTGTAAAACAGGAAGGAGAAGATGGTCTTATTACTGTGGGTAAAGCAACCGGTGGTACTGAAATTAGCCTTGTAAATAAAGATAATCAAGAAAGAACACTTTCCGGTGTGAAAGATGGAGAACTTTCTCAAACATCAACGCAAGCAGTAAATGGGTCTCAGCTCTTTAAAACAAATGCAAATGTTACTACTGTTACCAATAATCTCAAAACAGTTGCTCAAAATACATCGAAATATTTTGGTGGCAGTACAGATGTACTGAACGGTGTAGAGCCATCTTTCCTTATTCAGGATACAAAATATAATAATGTTTTTGATGCATTTACTGCTGTCAATACTTCTATCACAAATATTGATAATAAGATTTCCGATGTGGTAAAAAATAGTCTTGTTAAGCAAGACGGAGTTTCTGCTTCTATCACTATTGGTAAGGATACAGCTGGTACTGAGATCAATATTGCAGGATATGGTAAGGTCGCACGTTCCATTTCTGGTGTTAAGGCAGCAGAAAAGGGCGATGAAGCTGTTAACAAAGACCAACTTGATAAAAGCATAAAGGATATTACGAAAGATATTGAGACAGCAAGTGCTGCTGCGGTTCTCTACGATAAGAATGGCGATGATAGTGTTAATTATGGGAGTGTGACTTTAGGCGGCAATAAGAGTAATGGGCCAGTTGCTCTTCTTAACGTAAAAGATGGCAGCCTTTCTCAAGATTCTCATGATGCAATCAACGGTAGTCAGATTAATAAAATATCAGCAGAGATTGCAAAGTTTTTTGGGGGTGGTGCAAAGTTTATTGACGGTGCTTTTAAAGGGCTGAAATATACTTTATCGGCTATTGTGGATGGTAAGGTAGGTCAGGCTAATTTTTATGACGTTGGTTCAGCTTTAACAGGTCTTGATAATAATGTTCAAGATGTAAATAAGCGCTTAACAAATGTATCCAATGAGTTTAATCAGAAAATTGAAGATTTCTCAAAAGATGCTTTACTGTGGGATGATGGTGAAGAAGCATTCGTGGCACGTCATGAAAAAGATGGGCAGAAAACAAAGAGCAAATTGAAGTATCTTTTGGATGGTGAAATTGCTAAAAATTCAACGGATGCCATTACGGGTAACCAGCTTTATTCCATGAGTAACCAGCTTGCTAATTATTTCGGTGGCGGTGCCAAATATGAGAATGGCAAATGGACAGATCCTACTTTTAAGATTGTTCAAGTCAATGCTGATGGTACGACTGTTGAGAAAGAGCACCATAATGTCGCTGATGCTTTTGGTGATATTAATAATGGGATGTCAAATATTAATAACCGTATTGATGATGTCATCAACAAGGTCGATACAGATGCTTTAAAGTGGAATGATAAAGAAAAAGCCTATGATGCTGGTCGCAATGGAAAGCCGAATAAAATTATCAATGTAGCTGATGGTAAAATTGTAGAAGGTTCGAAAGATGCGGTTAATGGTGGACAACTTTGGAAAACCAATGAACGTGTCACGGGTGTTGAAAAAGATGTTAAGCATCTTACCAACAGAGTCGACAATATTTCCACTACGGTTACGGATATTGGTGAAACGGTTTTCAATATTGAAAACAAAGTTAACGATATTGCTGAGGACGCTGTTCGTTATGACAGAGATGAAAACGGCAAAAAAACCAATAAAATCACATTAGCGGGTGGTGATGCCAGTGAACCTGTTTTGATTGATAATGTAGCTGATGGTAAAATTGAGAAGGGATCAAAAGAAGCTGTAAATGGTGGTCAACTCCATGACTATACTAAAGAACAGATGAAGATTATTCTTGATGAATCCAAGCACTACACAGATCAACGAGTTAATAATATTGTGATTGATGCGATTGATGATGCTGTTGATCAGTCTAAACAATATACAGATATGAAGTTTAACGTTTTAAACTACAGTATTGAGAGTGTGAAAAAAGAGGCAAGACAAGCAGCGGCTATTGGTCTTGCGGTGTCTAACTTACGCTACAATGATACACCTGGAAAATTAAGCGTTGGATTTGGTACTGGTTTATGGCGTAGTCAGTCTGCATTTGCCTTTGGTGCAGGTTACACCTCAGAAAATGGAAAATACCGCTCTAACATATCCGCAACAACTTCTGGAGGTCACTGGGGTGTAGGTGCGGGATTCAATATGACATTGAACTGATAATAAACAAAATACATAAAAATTCCTTTTCACCCCTGTCTCATGAAGCAGGGGTGAATTGTTTTTACGTATGTAAAAAAATATATAAGTTGATAAGCGCTATAATGGTAAACACAGGTTTTAAAAATAGAAAAAACCTACCCTTTTAACAAAATGAACTTCTTATTTCAAAATAATATAATGAGTTTTTTCATAAATATAAGTTCATTATTTTTCTTTAATTTTTAAATCTGAAAAATCTGTAGCGCTTTACAGATAGAAAAAAACTTTCGCTCTACTACAAATCTATTACAAAGTTTTCTACTAAGATAAAAGTACACATTCAAATGTATTTCAACTTTACTGGAAGAAGTTATAAAAAAATACACTAAATTAATTCTACCCCTTGCAAAAAACAACCAATAAGCTTAGAAGTTAAAAAAAAACAATCACCACAAAAAAAATTTTACTTTCTTAGGAAATGTAAAAGAGCAAAACACATTAACCATAAAACCTAAAAACACAACTTCTCTATCTTTTCAGTCAGGTACTAAATTTTTGAATACATTTAGAAAAACAAATTTTAGGGAACCTCATAGCGTTTAAATGTGTCTTTTTTGTGTTTATAGTTATTTCTTTCATTGGGGAGTTCATTATGAAAAAATTATATACAAAATTAGCAGGGAGCGATTTAAAATTTTCTCGTTTTCCTTTTATTAAAGTCCTATCCTTGACTTCGATAGCGGCACTTTTAGCCAGTATTTCCCCTGTTTTTTCGAATGATCTTGATTCTTCTAGTTCATCACAGGAAATTTTTTTAACCAAAACTCTTACTGGTGTAAGCGATTATAGTCCTATAGTGAATGTTTTGGCAGAAACCAGCGATTCGATACGTTCAATTGATATGAATGTTGGAAGTAAAAAAATCACAAGAGCAGCTTTAACTCCAAGAGTTGTAAAGGGAGATCAGATAACTAGGGATGCGAATTTGGGTAATCCTCTTGTCCATGGTGAACGAGCTCAGGGAGAATCTCATGATGCTATTGTTTACGGGCAGGTAGCGCAGACGAAGGCTGACCAAGGGATTGCAATCGGCTTAACTGCTTTAGCCGGTAGTAGTAGAAATACTAAAAATAGCATTGCAATAGGTTCTTCTCTAACCGATAGTTATGATGAAAAAGAGAGAACAGTTTCATTAGGTGATTTTTCAATAGCCTTCGGTAGTAAAGCACATAGTTATGCAAATGAAGCGATTGCTATGGGGTACAATGCATATGCACAGGAGCAGGCGCTGCAGGGAATTGCTATAGGCGCTAGCTCTAATGTGACGGTTGCGAAAGGTGTTGCTCTAGGAAGCGATTCTATATCCGATAGGGCTGCTGGTGAGTTTGGCTACACTCCTTTGTTGCAGGGTCCTGCAACAAACATCGAGACACAATGGAAAAGTACGCGGGGCTCAGTTAGTGTTGGTGATTATAGTAAGGGTATAACCAGACAAATTACAGGCGTAGCGGCTGGTAGTGAAGATTCAGACGCAGTGAACCTTAGACAGTTGCAGGACTTAGAACAAGTTGTAAGACAAAACGGTTGGAAATTCTCTGTTGGAGATAAAAATGCTACAACTGTTCTTATGGATAGCGCGGTAGATTTTTCTGCTGGAAGTAGCAACCTAAATATTACAAAGGGCGAAGATGACAGTAAAGTAAAATTTGATCTGGCTCAAGACATTACGTTAACAAGCTTAAAAGCAGGTACAAATACCTTCGATGCCACTGGCTTAGTAATTACTGATGGTCCGAAAATGACCACCGGTGGTATTGATGCTGGAAATAAAAAGGTAACGGGTGTTACATCTGGTGATCTTAGTGCAGATTCACAAGAGGCGATAAATGGTAGTCAGTTGAATGTTGTAGCTACCCATATAGCTGGATATTTAGGCGGTGGTGTAAAATTTACGAATGGTCAATGGGATAATCCAAATTTCAAAATTAAAACTTTCAATCCTGAGACGAATGAGATTGAAGAAGAAAGTTTTCCAAATGTAGCAAAAGCCCTTGAAGGCGTGGGTAAGTCTTATGTAAATCTTCACAATGAGATTAAAAAAGCTGCCGATGATAGTGTCTTTAAATGGCATGCCAAATCGGAGAGCATTACAATTGCTGCCAGTGCGGGAGAAGGTGGGCAAGAAAGTATTGCTATAGGTAAGCTTTCAAGTTCAACTGCCGACCATGGTATTGCATTAGGTGGCTCTGCAAATGTATCTGGTGAAAATAGTATTGCATTAGGTGGTTTTGCAAATGCATCTGGTGAAAATAGTATTGCATTAGGTGGACTTTCAGCTGCAACAGCTAAAAATAGTATGGCATTAGGTTCAAATGTACAAGTACTTCCTGAGGGTGGTGTTGCTGTGGGTTATAAATCTGTTTCTCGTAACTCAGCGTCCACAGTCGGCTATGATCCTTCCATAGGTAGCCGGTCAACAGACGATGGTGAGATATGGAAGAGCACTCAAGGTTCTTTTAGTATTGGTGATACTCCGAATAAGATAACACGACAGCTCACAGGTGTTGCTGCTGGTACCAATGACACTGATGCCGTCAACATTGCGCAGCTGAAAAAATTAAGAGAATTTGTAGCACAAGGGTGGACACTTTCTCTCAATGATAAGGCTGTTTCAGGCTTTCAGCCGGGCGATATATTAAATTTGGTCTCTGGAAGCGAAAACTTTGAGATTAAAAATAGTGATAAAAGAGACAGTAACGATAAAAAAATAACATTTGATTTGGCACAAGATGTCACATTAAACAGCGTAAAATTAAAAGACATCACTTTAGATAAAACGGGCTTAACCATTGAAAATGGCCCCAAAGTAATAGCGGATGGTATTGATGCTGCAGGTAAAAAAATAACAGGTGTTGCCGGTGGTTCTATAATATCAGCTTCGAGTGATGCGATTAATGGTGATCAGCTTCATACAATCACTGAGGATTTATCAAAAATTTTAGGTGGAGATGTATCCTTTGATGGCAAAAACTTTAAAGTACCGGAGTATAAATTATCGAATATTGATGAAAAAGGTGAAGTAACAGATAAACCGCATACCGATGTTGGTTCTGCCTTTAAAGGACTTGATGACAATATCAAGAATGTGAACGCTCGTATTAAGGAATTTTCTCAAGGTGTTGCAAAGGATTCGTTGTCGTGGAGCAAAGATGAAAATGCCTTTACTGCGCAGCATGGAGAAGGAGAGAAAAAAGGCAACAGCAAGATCACGTTTCTTAAGGATGGTGAACTCTCAGAAAGCTCAACCGATGCGGTGAATGGTTCACAGCTCCATTCTACGAACACAGCCCTTGCGGAATATTTTGGTGGTAATGCCAAGTATGAGGAAGGCAAATGGACAAAGCCTGATTTCAAAGTTGCGCAATTTGGTGCTGATGGCGTAGAAGGTGAGAAGAATACTTATCACAATGTTGCTGATGCTTTTGGAGGTGTTAACAGTGCTTTCACCACTTTGAATGAAGAGATTGTCGATGTAAGAGACAGTATCCTTGTTAAGCAAGAAGAAGAGATGACATTAGCGCGTAGTCTCCGTGCGGGGGGATCGGGTGCTATCACCATTGCTAAGGAAACAGGCGGTACTGAAGTAAGTATTCTCAACAAAGACGGTAAGGAACGGACAATCGCCGGTGTGAGTGATGGATCACTTTCAGGAACCTCGACAGATGCGGTTAATGGCTCACAGCTTTTTACCACCAATGAAAATGTTACTAAGGTTGCTGAGCATACAGCGAAATATTTTGGTGGTGATGCTAAGTATAAGGATGGTGAATGGACAGATCCCACTTTCAAGGTTAAGACCGTTAAGGAAGATGGCACTGCAGAAGATAAAAGCTATACTGATGTAGCTTCTGCCTTTGAGGGTGTAGGTACTTCTATCACAAATGCAAAAAAAGAGATTATCAATCAGATTACTAATGCGAAAAAAGATTCTTTGAATTGGAGCGAAGCAGATAGTGCCTTTGTAGCCTTGCATGGAGAAGAAAATAGTAAAACCAATAGCAAGATTAAGTATCTTGCGAATGGAGACATTACTGCAGACTCAAGTGATGCGGTTAATGGCTCACAGCTTTTTACCACCAATGAAACTGTTACTAAGGTTGCTGAACATACAGCGAAATATTTTGGTGGTGATGCTAAGTATGAGAATGGTGAATGGACCGCTCCAAGTTTCACGGTTAAAGCTGTCAAAGATGATGGTGTTACAGTTGAAGAGAAGAAGTATGATAATGTTGCGGATGCGTTAGCAGGAGTAGGGACATCTTTCACGAATATTAACAAAGAGATTAACAAGGTTGTAGGTGATAGCCTAGTTAAACAGGATACGGACAGCAAGACTATCAAGATTGGTGCGGAGACGGAAGGCGCTACAATCAATATTGCAAATAAGAGTGGTGCTGATCGTGTTATTTCCGGTGTGAAGGAAGCGGCCAATGACAATGAAGCGGTTAATAAAGGCCAACTTGATAAGGGTTTAAAAGACCTTTCTGATAATCTTCAGTCTGATGAATCAGCAGTTGTTCATTATGATAAAAATACAGATAAAGAAAACACCATTAATTATGAAAGTGTGACGTTAGGGAAAGGTAAGGAAGCAAAAGCCGTTGCTCTTCATAATGTAGCTGTTGGCAGTATTGCCAAGGATTCACGTGATGCCATTAATGGTGGACAAATTCATACCCTCTCTGGAGATGTTGCGAAGTTTTTAGGTGGTGGTACAGCTTTTACAAATGGTGCTTTCACGGGACCCACCTATAAATTATCTAAGATTTCTAAAGACGGTAATGAAGAAGAAGCTGAATTTAAAGATGTTGGTACAGCTTTTGAAGGCATTGATACGAGTATCAAGAATGTGAATCAGCGGATCAAGGATGTGACACAAGGTGTTGCAGAGGATTCGTTGTCATGGAGCAAAGATTCAAATGCCTTTAGTGCGCAGCATGGAGAAGGAGAGAAAAAAGGCAACAGCAAGATCACGTTTCTTAAGGATGGTGAACTCTCAGAAAGCTCAACCGATGCGGTGAATGGTTCACAGCTCCATTCTACGAACACAGCCCTTGCGGAATATTTTGGTGGTAATGCCAAGTATGAGGAAGGCAAATGGACAAAGCCTGATTTCAAAGTTGCGCAATTTGGTGCTGATGGCGTAGAAGGTGAGAAGAATACTTATCACAATGTTGCTGATGCTTTTGGAGGTGTTAACAGTGCTTTCACCACTTTGAATAAAGAGATTGTCGATGTAAGAGACAGTATCCTTGTTAAGCAAGAAGAAGAGATAACTCTAGCGCGTAGTCTCCGTGCGGGGGGATCGGGTGCTATCACTATTGGTAAGGCATCAGGCGGTACTGAAGTAAGTATTCTCAACAAAGACGGTAAGGAACGGAAAATTTCTGGTGTGAGTGCTGGATCACTCTTAGAAGACTCAAGCGAAGCGGTTAATGGCTCACAGCTTTTTACCACCAATAAAAATGTTACTACAGTTGCTGAGCATACAGCGAAATATTTGGGCGGAGGTGCTAAGTATGAGAGTGGAGAGTGGACTGCTCCCACTTTTAAGGTTAAGACCGTTAAGGAAGATGGTAGTGATGTTGAAGAGCAGAGCTATGCAAGTGTTGCGGAAGCCTTTGAGGGTGTAGGTACTTCTTTCAAGAACATTCATAAAGAGATTACACAAAGCAATACGACGGTTACTGAAAACATTAAGCAGAATGCGTTGATGTGGGGTGAGAAAGAGGGAGCCTTTGTAGCCTTGCATGGAGAAGAAAATAGTAAAACCAATAGCAAGATTAAGTATCTTGCGAATGGAGACATTACTGTAGACTCAAGTGATGCGGTTAATGGTTCACAGCTTTATTCCATGAATAAGATGTTTGCGGAGTATTTTGGTGGAGGTGCTGGCTATAATGATAAGGGCGAGTGGAGTGCTCCAAGTTTCAAGCTACAAACTGTCAACTCTGAAGGTAGTTCTGAAGAGAAGAGCTATGATAATGTTGCGGATGCATTAGCAGGAGTAGGGACATCTTTCACGAATATT
>NZ_JBHIMX010000019.1:7611-12122 GCF_042194435.1 Bartonella sp. LB28NMGDW | reverse complement strand
CTTAATGTGGCATTGCTGCCCTTTTGAGCGATCAAAATAAGAAGCTTCAATGGTGCCATATTGCGTGCGTGGCTCTAGGGTAAATTCCCAGTTGGAACAGTCGTGTTTATGGATGTCGAGTGCTGGTAAATTGTCACCGCTTAAAAATAAAAACTTATTGTCCTTGATCAAAAAACGTGCCCGCATACGGTCAGCAAGGCGGGTTAAAAAATCAACAGCCGATTGATCTGTGCGAATCACATAAGGCAAAGTTTGTTTGGTGAACTGAGGACTGACCTTTGCTTGATAACCATGGCGTTTGGCAAGTGTCTCAACAATCTCACCAACAGTTTTGTGATCAAAATGCTCACTCGCCTGTTCTTTGAGTTCTTTACGCATCGAGGCACTTTTGCCACAAAGGCGCAAGATCTCTCCATCACTGCCACCACAACTGACCACTGACTCGACAACAAAACACCCCATAAATGCACTGATGCTGTTCTTATAGCCAAAGATCACCTGCAGAGCGTTGCCCGTTTGTGGAACCTCTAAATCATTGCCACTATCATCAAACTCTGCTTCAAATGTATCGGCTTCATTACCGGCATGGTCCGTAATGGTTGCGGTTAAAAGACGCTGGTAAAAAACCTCATGAACAGGTTTATCTCCCACCTTGACCACAATAAAGGGGTATGTGCGCATTAATCCCATAACCGCTTCACCATGCTTTGGGGATTAGACAACACAAACTCAGGCAAAGTAACCTTTAAGCCCCGCGGTAAAAACACACCATATTTGGCAATCTCTGGATTAGCTTCCAGTGTGGCTTCTAAATAGCCTTTGAGTAAACCAGCTTGCCTCCGGTCTCTGAACACTGCCATGGCATGGTGAAAGCAGATAAGATCAAGACTCATATCCTCTAACTCTACAACAACATGCTTTTCTGGTATCTTCATAGAGTTTGTCCCACCTGGATTTGTCCCTCTTGGTATTGTCCTTGTGGTTTTCCGCCATTGAAAAAGGGCAAGAGAGTAATGGAATAGCGGATGCGCTGGGATTGACCAGAGCGACTAATATAGTCGTGGTCTTTATTGATCGTGGTGATCACCACGGGACCATGGAGAAGGACACTATAGGTCGTATCATTGATCCAACGAAGCATCTGCACCGGCTTTGCTGTTCGAATGGTTCTGCTTATGGCATCAATGGCTACACGATCACCAAACTCTTCTGGAAACCAAACCCCATGAATGGTTTTTGCATCATTACCATAGCCGGTAAATTGCAAACTGGGTGCCTTGCCAAAACGCTCCATACAAACCCATGAGGCAGAAAACTCTTCTTCAAAAGATTGGAAATTCAGCCAATCCACATAAAATTGATGCGGTCCTAACATCATCAAAGGATCTCTCATAGGCTCCCTCCCCTTATTCTGTCCCGCCATGCAGCGCATTAGCGCGTACCCGTTGAATGGCGTGGGCAACCGCACGACCAGTGGGCCACAGGATCACGGGCACCATTGACATGCACTGTGACATTTTGATTGTGCGTGATGGGGGAACGGTCTTTGTCTCTTTGCTCTCTCGCAAATGAATTTACAGGAGAAGCCCCCGCAAATTGTGGTATGGGCTGAATGGCTGTTTTACCCCCCAAAAAACTTGGCAAAAACTCTCTTACATCAATGGAACCAATCCACCCCTTCATGCGATGAGGCAAAGATTTACAAAAATCTGTCAATTGTGAGATGGTGCCCATAAAACCATCAACAATCAGGATAAAACCGCGTACAATGCGTAAAGTCATGCTTTAACTCCTTGCTGCTTTACGATAAGTTTCAAACGTATCGCCAAATTGATAAGTCATTTTCTTTTGGATATCTTGCGCCAGCCGATCAAAATAAGCGCTATTGCGCCGGCTGCCGAAACTTAAATCTTCTAAAGGTGGTACTTCTTCTGCATCAAACTCGACCCGCAATTTTCCCAATTGTAAAGTGCTGTTGGAATTTAAATCGCGGTCAAACCAAACCCGCCCACCAAGCAATGCACCACGCGCAATCAGATCATCAAGAAACTGCGTGAGGCTGCGGGTAATGGCAATAACATGTTGACCAGTAAGGTTTTCATCATTGGCCCAAGGGCGGAAATTGTTGATGATCGTTTTTTCCAATGCTGCACGGGTGCGCACCACATTGACAAAACGCCAAAGCGGATCACTGGAGGTGGTGTGATTTCCCCATAAAATACGTCCATTGGCAGCTATTTGTCCCCCAGAATTACCTAAATGCGCATTTTGGCTAAGGCGGGCGGGAATAAAGGTAGCAATATCGGCTTGGTTGAGGCGATTTGCCTCATGATCGATTTCCCCATCAAAATAGCTAATCGGGCGCGCCGTGCCTAAAATGCCTTTAACATCTTGGTTGGAGGGAGACCAAAAAACACCACCCCTTTGCTTGTCACGTTTGATAAACATCGCCGCCGCAAAAGGACTTGCGGGTTTAACACTAACACCCCCATCAGAATTTGCCACCCGTACAAAGGGATCAATCAGGTAACAAAAATGCAACAATTAAACTTCCCCCTGAAGATACAGCGGAACTCGTAGCAGAGCTTGATAAAAAGTTACAAGAGCTTGTTCAAGACATCAAAGACAGAGAAAAAATAGAGCTTACCTTGCCTCTTTTTAAAATTGCATTTAAAACGTCAAATAGAGGTTGAAAAAGCACTCAAGAACTACACAAATCCAACCTAACCATCATTATACAATGGAAAATGAAGGTGCATTTCTCCTTACATTAAGATTTTTAATAACACTTTGTTTTTAACATATTATATCTTTTTTTGCTTTTTGGGCTGATTTTGGAGCGAAGTTCACAATTTATAGATTTTTTTCAAAGGGGCTTAAAAGGCGGTTTTCTAGGCTTTCACAGAGTTTTTTTTAAATCTTCAAAGCCTTTTCCTATTTTTCCATTGAATCACAGTTTTTTCTCATTTTCACTATTTTTTAGATGTCAAAATCCATTTTGATAAAACGCCCATTTAATGGTGAAAATTAGTCATAAAAAAATCATAAACTCCCACCTATTCCCACTTAAAAAAAACTCCTGTCAAACGACAAACTTTCTTTTTTGTATATCCACAGCAGCATAGATACTGCTATTCTTTATTGCTCATTTCCTCTTTATCTGGTTTATTTTCTTTCTTGTTATAACTCAATAAAGTTTATCTCTAAACAATTCACAATAATAACACTATGACCTACAATCAAAAAATATAAATGATTTATAACATTATAAAATAATTTTTATTTATAGTTTAGTTTTATATTTATTTCATAATGAATAATACAGTAATGTATTTATAAAACATTATGTATTTTTATAAAAAAATATTTTTATACTTTACATAAAAATAAAAACAATCTATTGATCTCCAAAGTAGAAAACCATTCATTTTGATATCCTTCTTGTAAGCGGGGGAAGAATGCGTGGGGCTTATAAGTTAAGGAAAATATCTAAATGTTTAAAAAATCTCTTTTATCCGGTACAGCTGCCGTGGCTATCATGCTGTTTAGCACCCATTTCAGCGCATATGCGACAGTCCTCAACGCTACAAATAGTGAAGAAACAAAAGACGTCTCCGATGACGCCTCCGAAAAAAACTATGATGCGATTAATGCAACGAATGGTGGAAAAATCATTGGTAAGGATTTAAAAGTAACCGCTCCTAAATCTGAATCTGAAAAGAAAAGCGTTGGTGTATCATCTACAGATCTTGGTAGCGAAATTACGTTAAAAGGAGAGACAACCATTGAAAAAGCTGTGGATGGGATCTCAGTAAAAAAAGGTGGTAAAGTCACCAGCGAAGATTTAAAAATAAAAGGGGACAATACAGGGTTTGGTATAATAACCACAGATTCTGATAGTACGGTTGAATTAACAGGCAAAACAACCATTGAAAATGTTGCAGATGGGATTCGGGTAGAGAAGGGCAGTAAAGTCACAGCAAAAGATTTAACGATAATCCTTCCTGAAGCTACAAACGGCAACGTTGGTATATTCATCGATGGCGCTGATAGCGTGGTTGAATTAACAGATCAAACAACCATCAAAGACATTGCTAGCAACGGTCTTATAGCATCGAATGGTGGCAAACTTGTTAGTAAAGATTTAACAATAACTGGTTCTCATAACGAAAAAAATATCGATAGCACTGGTATAGCGGCCTACTTGCCAAATACTATGATTGAATTAACAGGCAAAACAACCATTGAAAATATGGTAACTGGGCTTTATACAGCATTTGGTAGCAAAATCGTTAGTGAAAATTTGACAATAACCGGCTCTGAAACTGAAAAAAAGAGTACTGGCGCAAAAGCCGATGGCGCTAACAGCGTCATTACATTAAAAGGCACAACAACCATTGAAAAAGTTGCAAACGGCCTTGATATACAAAATACAGCTACAGCCAGTATGACCGGTGGTTCCATCACAGCATCTCAAATAGGTGCTCTTTTCAACGCTAGCGGAAGTGATG
>NZ_JBHIMX010000019.1:0-7511 GCF_042194435.1 Bartonella sp. LB28NMGDW | reverse complement strand
AAGAAGGCAGCACCATTACTTTAGACGAAAAAGCTGCAGTTACATCATCTGATGGTTATGGACTTCATGCAGAAGGTCCAAAAGCCCAAATCACGAAGACAAAAGGTGCTGTAAGTGGAAAACAAGCTGCATTATTTGCAGAAAAAGGTGGACAGATTGATGCCACAGATGTTGCTTTAACAACCACAGATGACAACGGAACTGGCGCAAAAGCCGATGGCGCTGACAGCGTCATTACATTAAAAGGCACAACAACCATTGAAAAAGTTGCAAACGGCCTTGATATACAAAATGAAGCTACAGCCAGTATGACCGGTGGTTCCATCACAGCATCTCAAATAGGTGCTCTTTTCAACGCTAGCGGAAGTGATGAAAATAAAAACACGCTGGACAATGTAAAAATATCGAGCAGCAAAGATGACGCCTTGATAGATAAAGGAATAAGTGCCGAAAAAAGCACTGTGTCTTTAAGCAATGTAACCGTCACTAAAGCGACAACAGGCATATTTGCAAATAATAACTCTACAATAACAGTGTCTGGAGGTTCATTCGACGGAAAAACTGATGGGGTATATGCGAAAGAAGGCAGCACCATTACTTTAGACGAAAAAGCTGCAGTTACATCATCTGATGGTTATGGACTTCATGCAGAAGGTTCAGGATCTAAGATCACAATGGCAGAAGGAACAGTAACAATAAAGAATGAAAAAGCTGCATTATTTGCAGAAAAAGGTGCACAAATTGATGCCACGAATGTTGCTTTAACAACAGATGGGAAAGGAACCGGTGCATTTGCAATTGGTCCTGATAGCAGAATTGAATTGCATGGCGATACAACAATTAACAATACTTGGGGCGGTCTTGGAGCAACTGATGGTGGTAAAATTACCAGTGAAAATTTAACCGTTATCGGTGGTGAAGCAACTGATCAAGACCCCGACAAAGACCGCTCTGGTGTATGGACAGCGGACTCTGGGAGTGAAATTCAGTTAACGGGCAAAACGATTATTGAAAATGTTGATGAAGGTTTTTATGCAGATGGTGGGAGTAAAATCATTAGCGGAGATTTAACAATAATCGGTGGTGAGTCCGAAGAAGCAACCGTTGGTGTAAGCACTTGGGAGGCCGGTAGTATAGTTGAATTAAATGGCAAAACAACCATTCAAAATGTTGATATTGGTCTCGCTACTGGTGAAGATGGCACAACTAAGATGGTTAATGGCGCTATTGATACTAATTCTAAAGATCTAGATCCCCAATCCGACACTCCTCAGAATGGGAAGAAAAATAAAATAGAAGCAAAAAAAGCTGCACTGGTTGTAATAAATGGCGGACATATTGATCTGAAAGATGTTTCTGCCACAGCAGAAGTTGCCGGTTTACAATTCGCAACTTTCTCTGACAACAATCCAAATGGCTCGCATGATCCACAAAAATATCATAGCAATGAGATCAACCTGACCAATGCAGAGCTTCATGCTGAAAATGGCACAGGAATTTTCATTGGAGCTGTTGTTGAAAAAAGCATCGAAGATGCGGCAGCCCCATCAATCGGCACAGTCAATCTTAAAAAATCAGAAGTCCATGCTGACGTATTATTAGGAGATGGTATTTTTTGGGACAAAATGTCATGGAAAGATAAAGATTTGTGGGATGATAAAGAGGTTAAAGCGATCTCCAACGGCACTTTTACATTAAACGCTGATCAGTCTACTTTAGAGGGCAGAGCGAATATTGCTAAAGACAGAAATGTACACTTTGATCTGAAAAACGATACAACATGGACGTTGAAAATCAGCAAAAACGAAAAAGATGCTGATGGCAATCTCCTTGATATTGCTCAAAGATCTCGTTCTGATGTTTCTGTGCTAAACCTCAACAACAGCTCCATTGTTTTTGATAAACCAACAGAAGATCATTACCAAACATTGCATATAGGTTCTGGTAAACCAGACACGCAAGAAGTCTACAACGCAACGGGTGATGCGAAGATTTACTTCAACGCTGAATGGAGTGATGGTGCTGCAATAGATGACCAAAAAACCGATAGACTTTTGATCAATGGAGATGTCTCTGGTAACACATCAGTTTATGTTACGGGGCGCTTAGAAGGGAACAATGTCAAAGCAAATACCTCTGCTGCTGCCAATATCCGTGGTCTGTCACTCATTCAAGTTTCTGGAAAAGCAGAAGAAAACTCTTTCAAACTTGTAAATGGCTATACCACAAGAGATGGCTTACCGGATATGTATACACTACGTGCCTATGGACCAGACTCAAGCCAAGGCAAAGCCGATGTTGCGCAAAACCTGTTTGATGAAAAGAATGAAAATTTCTGGGATTTCCGTTTACAACCTGAAATTCTTGAAGCGGGTTCTGGCTCTGGTCCAAGTGTGATCGCCCCTGTAGCACAAACAGCGAGCTATTTGGTCATGCCAAATGCTCTCTTCTACAGTGGATTAACAGATATGGCTAAACAAAACGCGCTCTTAGCCAATATCAGAACATCTGTCTTAGGAAAAGAAGAAGAGAAACAAACCGGTTTCTTCCTTTACACCTATGGAAGCACAGGAACTTTATCTTCTGAACGCGGACCTCTCAAATACGGTTACGGTGCTGATATTCGTTATGCTGCTCTCCAAGCCGGTGTTACATTGGCAGCAATTGAAGGGCAAAATACCACAACACATCTCGGTCTTGTAGGCACCTATGGGCAGCTGTCGTTCACACCAAAGGACATAAAAGATGCAGGAAAGAACACGCTGGATAAATGGGCCATTACAGCCTATGGCAGTATACAGCATAACAGTGGTTTCTACATCGATGCACTCTTGTCCTATGGTATCCTAAAAGGGCATATCGCCAATGCCATCAGAGGCAATACCGCAAAATTGAACGATGCCAAAATGTTGAGTATCTCCACCACTGTTGGCAAAGAATTTGCAACAGGAATGGAAGGTTTAACATTTGAGCCACAAGCACAAATTGCCTATCAACATTTGATGTTTAACACCATTGAAGATGCTGATAATTTCACTGTTGATATGAACAATCCTTCTCAATGGTTAATCCGTGTTGGTGGACGTTTGACCAAAACCATTTCCACTGAAAACAGCCGTCCTATGTCTTTCTATGGAAAAGTAAACTTGATCAAAACCTTTGGTGATGATGGTACCATTCATATTGGTAGAGACTTTGACCTTGATCCTATGGGACCTGCAATTGAAGGCGGCATTGGCATCAATGCACAACTGTCTCACAATTTCTCCCTTCATGGTGATGTAAGCTATCAACAAAAGCTTCAGAAAACTGGTATAAGTGGTGCTAGCTTTTCAGGTGGAATACGCTATCAGTTTTAAGACAAGGCTGTAAAAATAGCCTATTCATTCTATTCAATTTAACAAAAAGGCAGCTCAATGTGCTGCCTTTTCGCTTTATATAAATCCTAATGACACTAAAACTACCCCCTGCCTTTTTATCAAGAAAAATATAAGGTATTTTTATCCAGAATATATTAAAACCCACAAATAATGAAAGCGGAAACCTTTTAATAAAAATGCAGTTTTGCAGTTTTATTAACCAAAGTACCTTTCATTTAAAGCTTTAACATAAAGCTCTTTATTAATTACGTTTTTAAACTGAAGATATGTCTGTTTTATCGCCCTCAATAAGATAAGCAATTATAAGAAACTTTCCCCTCATCTGAAAACTCAAACAAATTTTTTATCTATAAAATATTCAAACAAGAAAAAACACAAAAAACTATAAACGATAGGATCGTAAAATATATTCGAATAATTATTATAAAATGTCTTAAGAGACATAAAGAACTCTAAGTAATTATCAAAAATTATGTTTATTATTTTATCAAGATATAAAAAATAATCCCACTACAAACAGAAAATCAATAAACTCATTTAATAAAAAATAAACTATACATAATATGCATTTTCATGAAGATTATTTAAAATATTTGACAGAGAAGTAAAAACAACTTACCGAGCTAGAGTTAATGTAACAACACTAAGAACAGTAACTCATTTTCACTTCTTCTTATGAGGTCGGTGGGGAAATGAATATTGGGGACTTCAAAGGAGAATACGGGTGTATAAAAAATCCCTTTTATCATATACAGCAACAGTCGCGATCATACTCTCTAGTATCTATTCCAATGCACATGCTGAATCTCTTGAAGCTTCTGGAGAAGGACACGCCATCACCGGAGAAACCGGAAAGGCCTATGAAATTCTTCATGCAAAAGAAAGTGGCAAAATCACTGGTGAAAATTTAACCGTAACCGGAAATAAAGACACCAATAAAGGCGCTAACAAAGGCTCCAGCGAAGGGGGCGTCTCCCCTCCTCCCGGATCATCTTCTTTAGAATCACCGGCTGCTGTAACAGCTGAAGGCAAGGATAGTATAATCACATTAACGGGTAATAAAACAACCATTAAAGGAACTGATTCTGCCATTATCGTAGGTGTTGAAGCAAAAGACGGTGGCACGATCTCCATAACTGGAGGCTCCATTAATGCTTCTGATTTTGGTGCGATCTTCTTGAACAGTAACAGCGACAAAAACAAGCTGGAAAATGTAACAATATCAAGCGATGATGATAAAACACCACTGGGATTCGGAGCAGGAGCAGAAAACAGTACAGTCACTTTAAAAGATGTAATCATAAAACAAACAAACAATGCTGTAAGTGCAAAAGGTGGCTCTACAATAACAATCACTGGAGGTTCATTTGCTTCAAAAGCAGCAACAATAGTTGCCTCGCAAAACAGCAAAGTCACTATAAACGATTCTACAATTACATCATCTGATGACTCTGGACTCTTGATAAACGAAAGTGGCTCAATCTCCATGACTGGAGGATCTATTAATGCTTCCTACGCTGGTGCTAGCTTCTCGAACAGTAACAGCGACAAAAACAAGCTGAAAAATGTAACAATATCAAGCAATGAAGACGGAAAACAAATAACCTTTGGAGTAACCGTAAAAGAGAACAGTACAGTCACTTTAGAAGATGTAACCGTAAAAAAAGCGGGAAACGCTATTCTTGCAAATAATAGTTCTAAAGTAAAGGTCACTGGAGGCTCATTCGCTTCAAAAGAAGCAACAATAGCTGCCTTGAAAAACAGTGACATCACTATAGAGGGCGCTCAAATTACATCATCTAATGACACTGGACTCTGGGCACAAGAAGGTGGCTCAATCTCTATGAATGGCGGTTCCATTAAATCCTCATACGCTGGTGCTTCCTTCTCGAGAAGTAAAAACGAAAACAACAAACTAAAGAATGTAGAAATATCAAGTAATAAAGAGGGAGAATTATTAATCATTGGAGTAGAAGCAAAAGATAAAAGTCTTGTTACTTTAGATAATGTCAAAGTGACTCAAGCAAAAAATGCTATCATTTCAGATAATAACTCTACAATAACAGTCTCTGGGGGATCATTTGTTTCAAAACAAGCAACAATATTTGCGCAAAACGGCGGCACAATCACTATAAATGATTCTAAAATTACATCATCTGATAACACTGGGCTCTGGGCAAAAGACAATAGCACAATCAAAATGACGAAAGGAAAAGTTAAAGGAGGAATTTATGCAGCATTAACTGCTGAAAACGGTGGACACATTAATGTTACAGATGTTTCTCTCTCAGTAGCCACAGGTGGTGGAGCTGGTGCAAATGCCAGCGGCCCTGATAGTATGATCGAATTGCATGGAACAGAAATTGATCATGCTTTTCTTGGGCTTTATGCAGAAAAAAATGCTATAATTAAAATGACCGGAGGAACTATTACAACTTCTACAGTTGGTGCTACCTTTTATGACAGTAAAAGCAATGAAAATAAGTTGGAAGATGTGACAATATCGAGCAGTCAAAAAGGTGAAACGGTAGTGTTTACAGGATTAAATTCCCAAGCAAGCAATGTCACTTTAAAAAATGTACACATTACAAATGCAAAATTCGGCGTATATGCAATGGATCATTCTAAAATCACAATATCAGGAGGATCATTTGTTGGAAACGATATAGGGATTAACGCAGAGAGTGGCAGCACCATTGCTTTAACCGATGATGCCAAAATTACATCATCTAATGGTTATGGGCTCCATGCAAGTGGACTAGATTCCACCATCACAATGACGCAAGGAAACATAACGGGAAAAGAGGCAGCATTGGCTGTTGAAAACGGTGGGCATATTGATACAACAAATATTTTTGCAACAGCAGAGAGAAATGGCATAAAATTTGAAAATCCTGAAGAAGATACAACCTCAGAAATCAATTTAACCAACGCAAAGCTTCACATTAAAAACGGCATTGGAATTAACGTAGATGAGTCAACCGGCACAGTCAATCTTGGCAAAAAATCAGAAATCCGTGCTGACGTTCTATTAGTAACCAAAGCTTCAGCTGAAGAAAATGGTTTAGCTTTTACACTCAATTCTGATAACTCCATATTAGAGGGTAGAGCAAAAGTTATTAACAGTCCTAAAACAATCTTTAATTTGCAAAACAATACACAATGGATTGTAAAAACCAGCACAAACGAAAAAGATGATGATGGCAATCTGCTTGATATTGCTCAAAGATCTCGTTCTGATATTTCCACGCTCAATCTTAACAACAGTACTATTGTTTTTAATGGACCAACAGAAGAGCATTATCACACATTACATATAGGCTCTGGTAAACCAGACACGCAAGAAGTCTACAACGCAACGGGTGATGCAAAGATTTACTTCAACATTGCTTGGAGTGATGGTGCTGCAATAAATGACCAAAAAACCGATAGACTTTTGATCCATGGGGATGTCTCAGGCTCTACAACAGTTTATATCAAAAGCGATACAGGGGATGAAAGTAGTGTAATAAATGCCTCTGATCCTTCCAATATAGGTGGACTTTCACTCATTCAAGTCTCTGGAGAAGCAAAAGAAGACTCTTTCAAACTTGTCAATGGCTATACCACAAGAGGTCGTTTACCTTATAAATATACGCTAACGGCTTATGGACCAGAGTCAAGCCACGGACAAGCCGATGTTGCACAAAATCTGTTTGATGAAAAGAATGAAAATTTCTGGGATTTCCGCTTACATAAAGAAATTCTTGAAACGGATTCTGGTTCTGGTCCAAGTGTGATCGCCCCTGTAGCACAAACGGCCAGTTACTTAGTCATGCCAAATGCTCTCTTCTACACGGGACTAACCGATATAGCTAAACAAAATGCACTTTTAGCCACAATGAGAACATCTGTCTTAGGAAAAGAAGAGGAAAAACAAACCGGTTTCTTCCTTTACACCTATGGAAGCACAGGAACTTTATCTTCTGAACGCGGACCTCTCAAATATGGTTATGGCGCTGATATCCGCTATGCTGCTCTCCAAGCCGGTGTCACATTAGCAGCAATTGAAGGGCAAAATACCACAACACATTTCGGTCTTGTAGGCACCTATGGGCGACTATCTTTCACTCCAAAAGAGATGCAGGATGC
>NZ_JBHIMX010000181.1:0-500 GCF_042194435.1 Bartonella sp. LB28NMGDW | reverse complement strand
GGTGACATCACTGTATATAATTACGTGGTGCGTTTAGCTACAGAGGCAGTCACAATCATTAATACTAAAGATTATGGGAGCGTCATTTATGATCTGTTTATCCGACGCTCTTTAATTAACCTTGGCACTCAAGTTGTGAATAGAGCTTATGATGTTTCTGTAGAATTTACAACATCACAACAAATTGAAACGATTGAAAATCAGTTGTTTGAATTGGCAGAAAAGGGAAAATACGGGGGTGGGTTTGAAAACTTTAATACAGCCATTGCAAAAGCACTTAACATGGCAAGTGCAGCGAAAAAGCGTTCTTCAAGGCTCTCAGGGATAGCTACCCATATCAAAACACTTGATGAGAAAATGGGGGGGCTACAGCCATCCGATTTGATTATCATAGCTGGACGCCCTGGAATGGGGAAAACCTCTCTGGCGACCAATATTGCTTTTAATATTGCCAATGCTTGTAAGCGTGATAACAGCCAAGAAAATGAAGGGGGCGTTGT
>NZ_JBHIMX010000180.1:0-502 GCF_042194435.1 Bartonella sp. LB28NMGDW | reverse complement strand
TGTGGTGGAGATAAATCAACGCAGAAAAAAGATATTGAACAAGCATTAAAGTTAAAAGAGGAGTACAGTGATGAAAACAACCCCATTTAAACCAGAAGAATATCTTGAAGACATTGAGATACAACAAGCATTTCTTAATGAAGCCTTTAAAACCGGTGATGCTGCTCATATAGCGGATGCCCTTGGTATTGTTGCTAGAGCACAAAATATGAGTGCCTTAGCAAAAGAAACCAATCGTGAACGCAGTGGATTATACCGCTCCTTAAGTAAGACTGGTGACCCTAAACTTTCTACCTTAGTCGCTGTCTTATCTGCCCTTAATTTGCAACTAAGCGTACAATCTGCTCCATAAATCGTGAGGGGAATAAGTCTTCCCCCACACCTCTCAACGATTAGTCACGAATTGCACGACCACAACACACTCACCAGCCGCGGTTGTTTTATCCCGTGTTGCATAAAGCGTAAGCTCTTGATCTTCTGGAACAAACTCTTTTTGGTTGGT
>NZ_JBHIMX010000018.1:0-12337 GCF_042194435.1 Bartonella sp. LB28NMGDW | reverse complement strand
AGTATACGGATGAGAAAGTTTCTCATATTGTAAAAGATGGAGTTAATGAGGCTAATTCGTATACGGATATGAAGTTTTCGACATTAAGTTATGCTGTTGAGGATGTTCGAAAAGAGGCAAGACAAGCAGCAGCTGTTGGTTTAGCGGTAGCTGGTTTACGCTATAGTGATATTCCTGGAAAATTAACAATCGCATTTGGGAGTGGTTTGTGGCGCAGTCAATCTGCTTTTGCTTTTGGTGCAGGTTATACTTCAGAGAACGGTGATATTGGTTCCAACTTGTCAATTACCACTTCTGGAGGGCACTGGGGTATAAGTGCAGGGGTTAATGTGATACTCAACTAATAAACGATTAAATCCATAAAATTGAATTGCCTTTTTCTTGTTTAAGAAAAGGGCAATTTTTTTACCTTCTTCCAGAGTTCTCTAAAGCTATTCTAAATGTAAAAACTCTCGTAATTATATAAAATCCGAATATAAAAAGCTTATTACAAATTTTGTTGAGAATAAAAGACCTTAGTGGTAAAGATTCAAAAAATTGATTGCTATTTTTCTTTGATAATTAGGTAATAATCTTATTGCTCTATCCTATTATTTTGATTTATTAAAATGCTTCAAGCAATGTAAATACGAATATTACCCTTTATTAAAAGAAGACAGTTTTAGCTTTTATTTGCGTATAGTTTTAAATGTATGCTTTATGTTGATATCGTTATAACTTTTCATTAAAAGTCTTGTTTTTTAAATGACAAATTATCTTAAGAATAGAATAATTCAAAATATTATGTTTTTTTAATCAGTTTCCTTTTTTGTAGCTTCATAGTAAAAGTTTAATTTCTCCAAATTGTTTTAATCTAATTACGAGTATGAAAAGCAAATAGTGCAAATTCTTACAATTCAAAATATGTCTTTTTATGTTTTAGACATGGTTTTTTGTTAAGGGTTTGTTATGAAAAAAATTATTGATCATATTCAAGGGAAATAGCTCAAGTTTTCAGCGTTTATTTTATCGGTTGTTTGTAGCAACGTTTTCATTGGGAGTTGTGATAGTTGTTTTTTTATCGAATGCTATTCCTGTTTTGGCGAAAAATTGATATAATAGAACAGCTGCTTCAAGCCATGGAAAAAGCAACAAAGAGCTATTCTCAAGGAAAAATGCTCCTTTCTGTGTATGCTAACTCTAACAGCATTGGGGCTCTCTCAAAAGGTTTTGATTTATTAAAAGCAAGTTATTTAACAGCACTTAATACAGCAGCAATGGCACCAATAGTGGATGATTCTACAGATTATAGTGGCTATATCAATTTTCTCGTCAATACGCTTTCTATTAAGAGTAAGGATGGTTTTAGTGAGAGATTTCTTACCGATTCGCAATTGGTTATGAACAATAACTCTACAATTACAATGAGTTCTGAAAACAACGAAGATGCAAGGATTATCGATGGATCTGACACCTTGCGACATGATTTCATTACAAGAATGCAACGATTTACAGGTATGCAACGTACTCCAAACACAAGTATTGCTTTAGGTAGTGGAACGCAAGGGGAAAAAGAATGGAGCGTTACTGTAGGCAATATGGCTCACGCTTTGGGGAAAAGCAGTGTCGCAATAGGTGGTGAATATAATAAGAAGAGCAAATATGGAGATAATAATTATACAACTGCGAAGAGTGATTATTCAATAGCTGTAGGAGCCGTTTCTAAAGCCCTAGGGTATGGTTCGATTGCTCTTGGGTGCATATGCATTTTCTCAAGAAGCTATTTTATAGGTTCCTATTCTAACGTGACGGTTGATGGGGTGTTGCTATCGGGAACAACTCTGTGCCTGGTAGGGCTGCTGGCGTTTTTGGGTATATGTCTCTTCTGCAAGGACCGGCTAAAAACACCGAATCTCAATAGAAAAGTACGAAAGGTGAAGTGAATATTGGTATTCTTAGTAAGAACATAACGCGACAAATTATAGGCGTAGCAGCTGGTAGCAAACCTGCCGATGCAGTGAACCTTAGACAGTTGCAGGATTTAGAAGAAGTCGTAAGAAAAAAGGTTGGAAACTGTCTATTGCTGGTGAGACAGCTAAAGATTTTGGTGCCAGATAGTACAATAAATTTTCATTCGGAGGAAGTAACTTCAGGGTTAAAAGAGATAAGGACGATGAAAATAAGCTCATATTTGGTTTGGCTAATGACATAGTATTGAAAAGCATAACATTAGGAGAGAAAACAAAAGTAGATGCAATAGGCTTAGTAATTATTGATGGCCCGCAAATAACTAGCGGTAGTATTAATGCAGCAAGTAAAAAAGTAACAAATATTGTGGAAGGAACTCGCAATACTGATGCAGTGAATTTTTCACAACTGAAGGAAGTAAAAGAATAAGTAGCAGTGAGTATTTTTGTAAAACAGGAAACAGCAACGAAACACATTACCATTGGTAAGGATATAGACGGTGATAAAATCGATATTACGAATAAAAGTGATAAATTACGGATAATTTCTGGTTTTAAGAAAGCAAAGAGAGATAAAGCATCAATGATGCTGTTAGTAAAAAAACAGCTTGAAGAAAGTTTAGAGAAACTTGCTAATGATTCTGCTGTTGTTTATTATGATAAAGAAAATAATGAAAATGGCACTATTAATTATGAAGGTGTGACTTTTGGAAAAACTACAGCTCCCGCTGCACTTCATACTGTAGCAAATAAAATTACGAAAAATTCCACTGATGTTGTCAATGGCGGTCAGCTTTATTCATTGGGTGATAAAGTTGCGAAATCTTTAGGTAGTGGAGCATCTTTTAGCGACGGTATTTTTACAGCTCTTACTTATAAATTATCATCAGATTGATGAAAAAGGTACGGTAATAGAGAAATCATATAGCCACTCTAACTTATTTTACAAGTCTTGATGACAATATCAAGAATATCAATAATCGTATTAAAGGAGTCTCTGAGGGGATGTGCAGGATTCTTTGTCATGGAGCACAAAGGATCAAGCTTTTGTTGCAAAACATGGAGAGAAGCAAGAAAACAGCAAGATCACATCCCTTTCGGCAGGAGCTATTACAAAGAGTTCCACGGATGCTGTGACGGGGTGGACAGCTTTATTCACTAAATCAAACGCGTGCAAAATATTTTGGCGGTGGTGCTAGATATGAGAATAAAGAATGGACAGCACCAAGTTTCAAGCTATAGAACCTTTGAAGAGAACAGCTATGATAATATTGCAGCAGCTTTTGCTGGCATAAATAGTGTTTTCGCGAAGCTTCATAATGAAATTTCTGGCAACATCGAGAAAAATGCTTTGTTATGGAGTAATGGAGCAGGGGCATTTGTGGCTCGGCATGGAAAAGACGAAAAAAAAGCTATAACGATATTGCTAATGCATTTAATGCAGGTCGTGGCGTTGATAAGAATAAGAAGGCGAGTAAGATTATCAATGTAGAGGGTGGAAAGGTAGAAGAAGGCTCGAAAGAAGCAGTAAACGGTGATCAGTTATATGATTACACAGAACAGCAGATGAAGACGGTTCTTGAAGATGCCAATAAGTATACGGATGAGCAAGTTTCTCATCTTGTAAAAGATGGAGTTAGTGAGGCTAATTCGTATACGGATATGAAGTTTGCAACGTTAAGTTATACTGTTGAGGATGTTCGGAAAGAGGCAAGACAAGCAGCAGCGATTGGTTTAGCAGTGTCTAATTTAAGTTATGATGATACTCCTGGAAAAATCAGTCTATCATTTGGTGGTGGTTTATGGCGCAGTCAATCCGCATTTGCTATTGGCGCTGGTTATATGTCAGAAGATGGAAAAATCTGCTCCAATCTCTCCGCAACGAGTTCTGGTGGTCATTGGGGTGTAGGTATTGGGCTTAATTTAATACTGAACTAGATAAGCAAAAAACTTTTCTTAAATATGCTCTTTGCCCTTGCCTCATCAAAGCGGGGGCATTTTAGTAAAAAGCTTTCATAAATCCTCTAATGAAGTAAAAAATCTTATTCACGAAAAATAAACTGATGCCTAAACGGATGATCAATAGGTACAAAAATTATATCTCTTTCAAAGAGGTCAAAGCTAAAAACGACACACAACCTTTGATAGAAAAAACGAAATTAATTCTAATATTAAGTGTTTTTTTACCTTCCTTAAATTGACTTTCACGAACTTGCCTCTAACTACCCTCTAAAGACGCTGTAGAAACAACAGTTTATGTCTTAATTTTATTTATGTCCTAAAACACGCTGTAAAAGCAGGAACACGCAAGGGAAATAAGAAAGCTTTAGAGTTCTAGAGCATACCTTTTTTGTGTTTTTAATCTATTATTATGAAGGGGGTTTTTATGAAAAAATTATATACTACACAAAATCTGCGTGATTTGAGGTTTTCTCGTTCACATCATCGATCATCATTGTTTAAAGTAGCTTCGTTGGGAACTGCGGTGGCATTGTTTTTATCGAATGCTTCTCCTGTTTTTTCAGCAAATCTCGATTTAACAAAAGCATCTCTTGAAAATGTGAAGAATGCCGCTGTGGTTTATCCGCAAAGTACTCTTTCTGCTTATAATGATTATACAAGTGGTATGGGGGGGGAAAATTCTGTCATAAATGTTTTAACAGTCGACGGAAGGTCTGTATGGAAAGATGCGCAAAATATCTTTACAGTGGGTGGCGCTGTTATTTTAGATCCAGAGAAATATACGGCAAAGGGGAAAAGTGTTGCTATAGACTCTACAGCGCACGCTTTAGGACTAGGTAATATCGCGATAGATGCCGGATATAATAACCAAGATGATATTAGGGATGCATTCTTAAATGCTTATTCTTCACGAGTGAGGGCCGATAGTAATGAAACTGTTATGGGGTCTGGGCCTGAAACGCGGGCGTATGGAAAGGTTATTCTTGGGGACGGTTCTTCGAGTAAGGCGGGTGCGGGTGCTCCCGGTTTCGATTTTCTCACTAAAAGCCCGTCAAAGGTAGATAATGAGATATGGAAAAGTAATGCGGGGCCAGCAACTATTGGTAATGATGTAAATAAGATGACGCGCCAGCTTGAAGGGGTGGCAGCTGGTACTTATAGTACTGATGCTGTGAATGTTGCGCAGTTAGGATCATTACAAAAATACGTAGACCAAGGTTGGAACCTATCCGTTGGGGGTAAAGATGCTAAAGCCGTTGGTATAAAAGATACTGTAGATTTGTCAGTTGCAAGTGACAACCTTACGATTACAAAAGGTGCGAAAGACAATAATGTAAAATTTGATCTAGCTAAGAATATTACAGTGGCAAGTGTCACTGCAGGGAACGCCTCTATGAGTAGTGATGGCTTTCTGTTTGCTGATGGGGCTAAAATAACTGTGGATGGTATTGATGCTGGCAATAAACAGATTACAGGAGTTGCAAACGGAGAAGAAGATACTGATGCAGTGAATTTTGCGCAGCTACAAGAGATAAAAAATCAAATAGCAGCAAATAGTCTTGTCAAGCAAGATGGTGGAGAAGAAGGTCGTATCACCATTGGTATAGCAACAGGGGGGTCTGAAATCAATGTTGCAAACAAATCGGGTGAAGATAGGATAATTTCCGGTGTGAAAGAAGCAGTTAATGATGATGAAGCTGTTAATAAAAAACAACTTGATGGTGAAATTGCAGATATCACGGACAGTATTAAGGTCATTAAAGAAGCAAATAGCTTTGCGGTTCTTTATGATAAAGATGCAGATGGCACCATTAATTATAATAGTGTGACTTTGGGTGGTGATAAGACTACGGCACCAGTTGCTCTCCATAATGTACAAGCTGGTACAGTTGCAGAAGGGTCGAATGATGCAATTAATGGCAGCCAGATTAATAAAATATCCGCAGATGTAGCAGGCATTTTTGGTGGTGATGCCGAATTTGTCGATGGTGCTTTTGTAGGACCACAGTATAATTTATCTACTGTTTCTGCGGATGGTTCTAGAGAACAGAAAGTCTTTTATAATGTTGGTGAAGCTTTGACAGGGCTTGATGCAAATGTAAAGAATGTGAATAGTCGCTTAACATATGTAGTCAATGACTTTACTCAGAAAATTGAAGGTGTTTCTAAAGATTCTCTTTTGTGGAGCGAAAATGAACAAGCATTTGTTGCTCTTCATGAAGCAAACGGAGAGAAGACAGACAGCAAACTCACATTTTTGAAGGATGGAGACATTTCTGCTAACTCAACAGATGCTGTAAATGGTTCGCAGCTCTTTACGACTAATCAGAATATTGCCACTGTTACGAATGATCTAGCAAAAATTTCTCAAAATACATCTCAATATTTGGGCGGTGGTGCAGATGTGGTCACTAATAAAGCACCAACCTATACGATTCAGAACACTGAATATAACGACATTGGTTCTGCTTTTAGTACTGTTGATAATTCTATCACGAATATCCAAAATCAGATTACGAATGCGACGAAAAATAGCCTCGTTAAGCAGGAGGAAAATGAAGGTACTATCACTGTTGGTAAAGCAACAGGTGGAACTAAAATCAATGTTGCGAATAAGAACGGTGATGCTCGTACAATTTCCGGTGTAAAAGCTGCAGAGCGGAATGATGAAGCTGTTAATAAAGAACAGCTTGATAAAAGTATAGAGAAGATTTCTAAGGATATTAATCTCACAACAGCTGCTGCAGTTCTCTACGATAAAGAAAATGGTGCTGTTAATTATGGTAGTATAACTTTAGGTGGCGATAAAAATAAAGAGCCAGTAGCTCTCCTTAATGTCAAAGCTGGCGAAATTGCTGAATATTCAACCGATGCAGTAAATGGGGACCAAATTAATCAAATCTCCCAAGATATAGCAAATTACTTTGGTGGGAATGCGGAATTTAGTGATGGTTATTTTGGGGGACCAGAGTATAATTTATCTACAGTTTCTGCGAATGGTAAGGTGGTTCAGAAAACCTTTGAAAATGTTGGTGACGCTTTGACGGGTCTTGATGCAAATGTGAAGAATGTGAATGATCATTTAATAAATGTGACAAATGATTTTACACAACAAATCAATAATATTACTCAAGAAGTCAAAGGGGATGCCTTGTTGTGGAATAATGATGAGAAAGCATTTGTAGCACAGCATGGAGAGGGAAGAACCAATAGCAAAATTAAGTTTCTTGCCAATGGAGATATTTCTGAAGATTCAACCGATGCTGTAAATGGTTCACAACTCTTTGAGACCAATCAGAATGTTACCACTGTCACAAATAATCTTTCAACAATTGCTAAAAATATATCAAAATATTTTGGTGGTGGTGCAGATGTATCTAATGGTAAAGCGCCAACGTATACTATTCAGGGCAAACCACATAATGATTTTGGATCTGCTTTTAGTACTGTTGATAATTCTATCACGAATATCCAAAATCAGATTACGAATGCGACGAAAAATAGCCTCGTTAAGCAGGAGGAAAATGAAGGTACTATCACTGTTGGTAAAGCAACAGGTGGAACTAAAATCAATGTTGCGAATAAGAACGGTGATGCTCGTACAATTTCCGGTGTAAAAGCTGCAGAGCGGAATGATGAAGCTGTTAATAAAGAACAGCTTGATAAAAGTATAGAGAAGATTTCTAAGGATATTAATCTCACAACAGCTGCTGCAGTTCTCTACGATAAAGAAAATGGTGCTGTTAATTATGGTAGTATAACTTTAGGTGGCGATAAAAATAAAGAGCCAGTAGCTCTCCTTAATGTCAAAGCTGGCGAAATTGCTGAATATTCAACCGATGCAGTAAATGGGGACCAAATTAATCAAATCTCCCAAGATATAGCAAATTACTTTGGTGGGAATGCGGAATTTAGTGATGGTTATTTTGGGGGACCAGAGTATAATTTATCTACAGTTTCTGCGAATGGTAAGGTGGTTCAGAAAACCTTTGAAAATGTTGGTGACGCTTTGACGGGTCTTGATGCAAATGTGAAGAATGTGAATGATCATTTAATAAATGTGACAAATGATTTTACACAACAAATCAATAATATTACTCAAGAAGTCAAAGGGGATGCCTTGTTGTGGAATAATGATGAGAAAGCATTTGTAGCACAGCATGGAGAGGGAAGAACCAATAGCAAAATTAAGTTTCTTGCCAATGGAGATATTTCTGAAGATTCAACCGATGCTGTAAATGGTTCGCAACTTTATTTGATGAGTAATCAGCTTGCTGCGTATTTTGGTGGTGGCGCTGGCTATAATAATGGACAATGGATCGCTCCTACTTTCAAGATAGCACAATTCAATAATGACGGCAGTTCTGGTGAGAAGAAGACCTATCATGACGTTGCCAATGCTTTTGACGGCGTGAGTGAGAGTATGTCCAAGATAAACAATCGCATTCAAAATGTTGAAAACAATGTCTCGTCCAATGGTTTAAACTGGAATGAACAGAAAAAAGCCTATGATGCTAGCCATGATGGTCAACCAAGTAAGATTATCAATGTAGAAAATGGTAAAATTACAGAAGGTTCAAAAGATGCAGTCAATGGCGGACAGCTTTGGCAGACCAACGAACGTATCACTGGCGTTGAGAAAGATATTAAGCATATCGAAAACAGAGTCGACAATATTTCCGCTACGGTTACGGATATTGGTGAAACGGTTTTCCATATTGAAAACAGAGTTGATAATATTGAGAACACGGTTAATAATCTTTCTGATGGTGCAGTTAACTATGATAAAGATGCTGATGGTAAAAAGACCAATAAGATTACTCTAAAAGGTGGCAACGAAAGTGAACCTGTTATGATTGATAATGTTGCGGATGGTCGTATTGAGAAGGGATCAAAAGAAGCTGTAAATGGTGGTCAGCTCCATGGCTACACTGAGCAGCAGATGAAAATTGTTCTTGATCAATCAAAGCACTACACAGATCAACGGGTGAATAATATCGTTATCGATGCTATTGATGATGCTGTTGATCGGGCTAACCAATATACAGATATGAAGTTTAATATTTTAAGTTATGACATTAAGAGTGTACGCAAAGAGGCAAGGCAAGCAGCAGCTGTTGGTCTAGCAGTATCCAACCTACGTTACTTCGACGACCCAGGATCTTTGAGTGTCTCATTTGGTAGCGGGGCATGGCGTGGACAATCTGCGTTTGCTCTTGGTGCTGGTTATACATCTGAGAACGGAAAAATCCGCTCTAATCTCTCTGCTACGAGTGCTGGTGGTCACTGGGGAATAGGTGGAGCAATTACTCTGAAAATAAAATAATACGAACAACGAAAACAGAACAAAATATTCACCCTTATTGATTGAAATAAGGGTGATTTTTTTTACAGACGCTACAGTATTTATCTAGAGATAAGCATAATATTTGATGAGGCTATAAACTTTGAGATTTTATAGAAGCTTTTTCTATATTTTTGTTGAAAAAAGATCACAGTAGAATCCATATTGCTAAAAAGTCATATTTTTATGTTGCTATTTTCTTGAACAGTCTATAGTAGTACAGAAATGTATATTAGTAAGACTCATTTTGATAAAATAACTTTCAAAAGGGGGGATAAGTAATGCGTAGAAATAGAAGGTACATCACAAAACCGCGCATATATCATTACATGATATTTTAAAAAGAGAAAACCTAACTAAAAAACCGATTATCCGAGGCAAGTTAGATTTCGAACATATTACAACCTCTTTTTACTTTACTTGTTATTAACAAAAAAATGCTTTTTAATAAAAACAAAGTCTATAATTAGGAAAGCACATACCAAAACCTTTTTTAAAGCATTTTATAGTAACGACTGCCAAGTAAAAAGTAATATCAAATATGCAAGACCTCTTTTTAGCCAGGACAAAACAGCACGTTAAACCCCTTAGACTCTAAATGTGTCATTTTTATGCCAACAAAACATAATCAAAAAAACAAACATTTAGGTCTCAATACAGAAAGCACACACAAAACAAGAGCAAAGACTCAAAATGTTCACACTCTAAGCAATGATCCTATAATTCGTATTTCGAAGAGATCAATAATGCTAAAATGTGTCTTTTTTATGTTTTGGAGGTGTTTCTAAAGTTTTTTCATTGGAGAGTTTGTTATGAAAAAATTATATGCCACACAAGCAGCGAGTGAATTAAAACGGTTTCGTTTTTCTTTTGTTAAAGTTCTTTCGTTGGCTACAGCGGCTACATTTTTATCGAATGTTACACCTGTTTTTTCAGAAAATTCTGATTTTAGAAACACATTTCTCGAGGGTGTTAACAGTGCTGGTGTCTCTTATCCACAAAACATCATCTCTGTTGCTGGTTTGAATGCTTCTTCTGTTTCAAAAGACAATTATTTAACAGCACTCAATAAAGCAGGATTAGAAAAGATTAATGCTGCTGATGACTATGCAAATTTTTTAACCAGAACTCTTCTAGGTCCGAGAGATGAGAGCTCTATAATAAATGTTTTGACAGCAAACAGTAGTAACCTACCGAAAAAAACGTTAAATGCAGACGAGCAATATAAAAAGTCTCTCATTGTTCCACGGTTGCTTGTTCGTGATGGCTCTACAGCCCAACAGTTTGCAAAGAATGATGAGAATGCAGTGCCTGTTAGTGTTTCTGGCCTTTTGCGGAGTGGTTCAACTGAGGGAATGCAACGGGATACGCGAGCGAGTGACACTGTTGTTATAGGTGATGATGCATCTGTAGAGGGAAAGAGAGGTGTTGCTATAGGCCATAAAGCTCATGTGCCAGATAAGGATAATGCTATTGCTATAGGTTACATGTCTCACGCTATGGGAACAAGCAGTGTCGCAATAGGTTCCGAATATAATGCAAGCAAGGGTTCGAACGATTATACAACTGCGGGGAGTGATTATTCAACGGCTGTGGGTGCTGTTTCTAAGGCTTTGGGGTATGGTTCAACTGCTATTGGTCATCGTGCATATGCAGAAGAAAAGCATGCCATTTCTTTTGGATTTTATTCAAAAGCACAGAAAGAGGGAGCTATCGCTATAGGTGTCGATTCTGTAGCTTCGGTGAAAGATGGCGTTGCTATAGGGAGAAGTTCTGTAGCTGATGTTGCTGCTGGTATTCCTGGTTTTTCTCCTTATTTTAAAAGAGCTGCAGATGACACAGGGTATTCATGGAAAAGTACTATGGGTGCAGTGAGTGTTGGTGATCATAACACGGGCAAAACGCGGCAGATTACAGGGGTAGCCGCTGGTACTGAACTGTATGATGCGGCAAATGTTGCACAGATAAGGTCATTACAAATGTATGTAGACAAAGGTTGGAAGCTTTCCGTTGGTGGGGAAAATGCTACAGCTGTTAGCATAGATAATACAGTCGATTTTTCTGCTGGAAGTACAAATCTTAATCTTACAAAAGGTGATAAAGACAATAATGTAAAATTTGATTTGGCTCAAGATGTTGCATTAACGAGCTTAAAGGCAGGCACAAATACCCTAGATGCAACAGGTTTAGTTATTACGAGTGGTCCGAAAATAACGACTTCTGGTGTTGATGCTGGCAGTAAAAAGATAACGGGAGTTGCAACGGGTACTGATGATACTGATGCCGTTAACAAAGGTCAGCTTGATCAAGATGTAACTGATCTTTCTAACAAAATTGAAGATGTGCGGTCTGTGGCAGTTCTTTATGATGAGGAAGAAGATTCAGATGATGTTAATCTGCTTGCGAGATCAGCACGTAAAGTTAATAAGAATAGTGTAACTTTTGGTGATCCCAAAACAGGCACTGTTTCTTTGCATAATGTTGGCATAGGTAAGATTACAGCAGAATCAACTGATGCTATAAATGGCTCACAGCTTTTTGAGAGCAATCAGAATGTTGCATCTTATTTTGGCGGTGGTGCTAGCTATGCGGATGGGAAATGGACCGCTCCTACATTCAAGGTAAAAACAATCAAGGAAGATGGCAGCCCTGAAGATGAGGATTATCCTGATGTGGCATCTGCTTTTGCTGGAGTTGGTAGTTCTATCACGAATGTTCAGAATAAATTGACTGAACAGGTTAATAATGTGATTAACAAGGTAGAAAGCGAAAGCTTTGTTCAGCAAGACGAAACAACGCATCGTCTCACTATTGGCGCAGCGGTAGAAGGCAGTGAAATCAATATCTCCAATAAGGATAAAGGGGATAGGATACTTTCTGGTGTTGGGGAAGCAACAAAAAACAATGAAGCGGTTAATAAAGGTCAACTTGATAAAGGTTTGAAAGATCTTTCGAACAGTCTTCAGTCTGATGAATCAGCAGTTGTTCATTATGATAAAACAGGTGACGAAAATGGCAGCATTGATTACACAAGTGTGACTTTAGGCGGTAAAGATAAGACAGTTGTAGGTCTCCATAATGTTGC
>NZ_JBHIMX010000179.1:0-506 GCF_042194435.1 Bartonella sp. LB28NMGDW | reverse complement strand
GATGATGTTAAGGCGGGGGACCTCGGCGGTTTTATTGAAAATGAAAGTAACTTATCCCATGATGGCAATTGCTGGGTCTATGATAATGCCGCGGTTCTTTTCAATGCAACTGTTTATGAAAATGCTAAAATCTATAATGATGCTAAAATCTTTAGAGGTGCCAAGGTGTATGGCAATGCTATCGTTAATGGCAAGGCATTGGTTTTTGATACAACCGCTCATATTTATGATAATGCAAAAATTCATGATAACGCTAAGGTCTGTGGGCATGTTTATGGTAATGCCGTAATTAGTGATAATGCTACTATTTCTAATGGTGCCAAGGTTTATGACAATGCCCGTGTCTATGAAAGTGCCTATGTTTGTGGCTATATTTTTGGCAATGCTCGTGTGTATGGCAAGTCACGCATTTATGTCTGGGCGCGGGTTTATGATAATGCCCATGTTTTTTGTAATGCTTGGATTAAGGATTATTCAAGTATCTATGGTCATGCCAAGGTTTCTGG
>NZ_JBHIMX010000178.1:0-511 GCF_042194435.1 Bartonella sp. LB28NMGDW | reverse complement strand
ACTGAATAGGCCGGTACTTCACCAATAAAAATTTCTCCTGTTGTACGATCAATAATCTTGGTGGATTTTCCAATAAAAACGCCCATTCCCAAAACAGCGCCTTCACGAATAATACATCCTTCGACAACTTCAGAGCGTGCACCAATAAAGCAATGATCTTCAATAATGGTTGGATTTGCTTGCAGTGGTTCTAAAACGCCTCCGATTCCAACACCACCGGAAAGATGAACATGTTTGCCAATTTGTGCGCAAGAACCAACGGTTGTCCATGTATCAACCATTGTACCCTCATCGACAAAAGCACCAAGATTGATAAAGGATGGCATGAGTATGACGTTTGATGCAATATAGGCAGAATGGCGTACAATCGCTCCAGGAACGGAACGAAACCCCGCTTTTTGAAAATCATCTTCTTGCCAACCAGAAAATTTCGAAGGGACTTTATCCCACCAATGTGTTCCATTGATTCCACCAGCAATAATTTGCATAGGATTAAGCTTGAAAGAGAGCA
>NZ_JBHIMX010000177.1:0-527 GCF_042194435.1 Bartonella sp. LB28NMGDW | reverse complement strand
AGAGAGCCAATGATTTGTCCAGCATCTTGCCCCATCGCCCTCTGTCCAGTTGTATCAGTAAGGATGATAGTCCCATCACTGATAGCGGATTTGGTTTCCCCTTCTGCTGCATCTTTGGCTTTTCCATGACTTAAAGCATTTTTGGCAATGTTCTTTATCGTATCGTTCCCAGAAAGGCTAAACCCATGGCTGCTGGCTTTAGCATGCGCACTGTTGGAAATATCACTGGTGCTGATGCTTCCTGTGGTCAGGCTGTTTTTGTCCGCCGAGGCTGTGCTGGAAATAAGTCCTCCGGTTAGGGTCGTTTTGTCTTTAACAATGATATTAAAACCGCCATCACCCGCTTTGATGCCTGATTGCTCCACAACACTATGATAATCACTAGAGGATTTATCCTTTTGGAAAGAGGCGCTCATAGAGCCTCCACCTCCCGTTTGTCCAGCACCAAAACCAACAGAAACAGAGTTTTGCTTGCTGGAAGTTTGTCCCGTATCACTGCGGCTGGTAATGGCAAAATCACCCCCTAC
>NZ_JBHIMX010000176.1:0-530 GCF_042194435.1 Bartonella sp. LB28NMGDW | reverse complement strand
ACACCAGCAAAAGACTTTTCATGCTTTTCTTTTGCGTTAGAGGTATCATAGCTTTCTGATAGGGTGATATTATTGCCAGCATCAATGTTGACATCACGATCCGCCGAAACAATGGTTGCTTGTAAATTCACATCATTGCCACCATTGATCTGCACATCTTTTCCCGCCTTGAAATGAGATGGCGTATTGGTATTTTCCCATTGGTCCCCTGTGTCTTTGGCGCTCGCAATTCCAACACCTACAGAAGCACCGCTAGGGTTCTTTTCAAACTGAAACCCAAAACCTGTGCGTTCTTCCTTTGAGCTTGCCCTATGACGATTGTGACCAGGTGAAACATTCACATCATGGGCTGCCGAAACATGAATATTTTCTTGCGCAGTAAAATCAGAGCCCTCCACGTTCACATCTTTTTTGGTGGCGGTGATGGTGATATTTTTCCCATTGAGAGAAGAGCCTTGATGCTCAAAACTCTCTTCATTTTCTGTCTTTCCCTCACTCCCGTATATCGACACAAAACCCTTGCCTGATCC
>NZ_JBHIMX010000175.1:0-531 GCF_042194435.1 Bartonella sp. LB28NMGDW | reverse complement strand
TTTCAGGAACCTCGACAGATGCGGTTAATGGCTCACAGCTTTTTACCACCAATGAAAATGTTACTAAGGTTGCTGAAAATACATCGAAATATTTTGGTGGTGATGCAGATGTGCTCAAGGGCGTTGCTCCGACTTATACAGTTAAAGATAAGACATATAATGATGTCGGTTCTGCTTTTTCTGGTGTTGATGAATCTCTTAAAGATATACAAAAAGAGGTTACAGAGAACATTGGTCAGAATGCGTTGATGTGGGGTGAGAAAGAGGGAGCCTTTGTAGCCTTGCATGGAGAAGAAAATAGTAAAAGCAACAGCAAGATTAAGTATCTTGCGAATGGAGACGTTACTGTAGACTCAAGTGATGCGGTTAATGGCTCACAGCTTTATTCCATGAATAAGACGGTTGCGACCTATTTTGGTGGAGGAGCTGGCTATAATGATAAGGGAGAGTGGAGTGCCCCAAGTTTCAAGATTACCGCAATCAAAGAAGATGGCAAGGATGAAGAGAAGAGCTATGATAATGTTGCGGATG
>NZ_JBHIMX010000174.1:0-538 GCF_042194435.1 Bartonella sp. LB28NMGDW | reverse complement strand
AGAACAAAATGTTGATGATGCTTTGCAAGCTGTTGATGAGAAAACAGTGGTGATGAAATTTGATAAGCCTTATCCAGCAGAGCTCATTCTGAATAATGTTGTTGCGAGTCGTGCAACAGCTTTGCTTGATCGTAAGACGATTATGAAGCATGAAAAAAACGGTGATCTGGGAAATCAGTATTTGAAAACTCATGCTGCTTGCGTTGGCCCTTATCATTTAAAAAGTTGGCGCCCTGGAGAAGTGATTTTGTTACGTGCAAGCTCTCACTATTGGGGACAAGCACCTAAACTAAAGCAGATTTTAATTCGCCATGTTGCGGAGCCCGGAACACAGCGCTTGTTATTGCAAAAACATGATATTGATGTTGCTCGTAATTTGACACCTGAAGATCTTGCAGATTTGCAAAAAACAACAGATGTTAAAATCAAAGAAGTGTTAGAACCATCCATGATGTATTGGGGATTCAATACGACGAATCCCATTTTTGCTAAGGAAAAAGTGCGCTTGGCGATGCGTTATCTTATAGATTATGAAGGT
>NZ_JBHIMX010000173.1:0-540 GCF_042194435.1 Bartonella sp. LB28NMGDW | reverse complement strand
TAATGCCCGTACTTGAAATAACCCTGTCGAATTTCCCTTTTCTCGCACTGTCGATTGGGTTAAAATATTCGAATAAGACACATCAACATCCGTAATGTCTCCGCTTGCATGGAAACCAAGAGTTGCCCCAACGAGGCTCCCGCCAAAACTGTTTTTGTTTGCATCATTGGCTACAGCCCCCAGATCAAGCGCCATATAAGGGGCAAATTGGCTCATAAATTTACGCCCCATGTTCGAAGAAAAACCTGGCAACAACAGCGACAATTCATTACGCCAAAACGCCCCATTATTGCCGTAATAAATCGCCTCACGCACCCCGCGCACAGAGGAACTACCACCAAGCGATATTTGCTCTGAACTAAACAACGTGTCGGGTGATAATTGTCCTGAAAACAGTGTGTTATAGCGAAAATTATACTGGTGAAGCGAAAAAGGACGCACGTAGCCTAGAGAAAAAGACAATTTGGAAAATTGCCCTTTGGGTGAATTTTTTGTTGCATTCTCTTGCTCTTTATCGTCATAAGCGCCAAGAATTGCCAA
>NZ_JBHIMX010000172.1:0-541 GCF_042194435.1 Bartonella sp. LB28NMGDW | reverse complement strand
ATTTCTCTTAGTTCTAATTTTGGTAAGTTCTTAACGATTTTCATGGTTTCTAAACTTACGGTAATAACTCTTTGAAACAACTCTAATGGATAAGCAGGGTTGCCAACAGTTTCAACAGCATAGTGATTGGCATCATTCACAATGCCACTCTTTTTATCTGTTTTTACACATTGACGCCCCATAACCGATTCAAGAGAGATATCTGTTATTGTGATATTGCTATTGTAAATAACAGTGGTTTTATCTTTATCAGATTTTCCATTTTCTTTAACTGCTTTTGCGAATTTCATTTCAGTCACATAATAAAACTTTTCGGGATTAGAGATGTCTGTTAATTTTGGATTACCCTTTTTAAAGGTCTCAGGATAAGGTTCTACAGTTTCATAGTTTACGTGCAAATGACCCAGTTCATGCCCTGCTGTTACAAACTTCCAAAAATCATCAGCGTTTTTAACACAAGGGATACGAGGCAATTCTTTAGAGAGGTTATCAGCATAACGAGTGCGATAATCTTCTGAATGCAAAAGACCGTAAACATAAT
>NZ_JBHIMX010000171.1:0-542 GCF_042194435.1 Bartonella sp. LB28NMGDW | reverse complement strand
AATATGCCATCACTGGAAAGCTCAACCCGCTTTTTAGAAACAATGCGCCCCGTTTGGCTGAGATTTGTTTGCGCATGCAAAGCAATGGTATCATTGCTTTCTATCGTGCCACTATTGCTTAAATCACCGTGGCTGGTCAGTTGAAGGTCACCACGCTCAATCTCTATGTGCCCTGCTTGGATCACACTATCAGCAACAATATTAACTGCCCCTTGCGTAGAAATGAGACCATCAACATTCTCAAAACTGCCCACATCAATGCGCAAACCATCCCGCGCTAAAACATGCGCACCTTCATCATGTGTAGCGTTTTGTTGGTCTGAATTTGTCGTTTCAGCGCTTTTATTGACAAAAGACGTTGCAACAATCTTCATCTCACCGGCTAAAGCACTGAGAAGACCAGCCTCATTATTTATATGACCAGCACGTGTCTCTTTCAGCCCACCAATGGTGAGAGCCTCTTCAGCAATAATTCTGCCCTGTGTATTGCTCAGATTACCATCACTGAATAGATCCATAGATTTTTTGGCGTAAATCAGCCC
>NZ_JBHIMX010000170.1:0-547 GCF_042194435.1 Bartonella sp. LB28NMGDW | reverse complement strand
CTTTTAAAACGCTTTCTAAAAGTTTAGAAAATGATAAGTAATCAGCATAAATATAATATCATGACATATAGAATGAAAATCACAATGTTATGTCTTATGAAAGAGAAAGCTTTTTAATGATATAACGCAAGCAAGAAAACTTCAAAACCATTGTAATCTCACATGGATTTTTACTCAATTTTGAGTCAAAAGCTGTAATGTTTAAAGAATGCTCTATTCTAAGATAATGTCTCCAAAAATGGACCGGCTAATATTTAAAGAAATTAGGTTTTATGAAAAGTACAAATACGCTTATGAGAACCTCTTTAAATGCACGTTTAAACGTTTGAAACATAAAATGAGATCTTTATAAGAAACGTTAAAACTTTTTTTATTACAGTTATAACTTAGTTATCATTTGCTCTTAAGAACGTTTCATTTATGAAAAACGAAGATCTAGATTTCACAGCAGAGCAAAATCTTAAAAACCTTACACTTTATAAAAGCGTTTGTTTATTTATCTTATGAAAAGCTGCTTTGTAAAAACCAATGCTCGTAAATGTAAAAA
>NZ_JBHIMX010000017.1:0-12414 GCF_042194435.1 Bartonella sp. LB28NMGDW | reverse complement strand
CAACACACATTGGCTTAGTGATGACAGCTTTCATCATTGCTCCTTTTGAGTCATAATTAATGACATCATTAGTCAAAAATTGATTTTTATTCTGTGAAAAATTGATTAGCCAGAATTACCCAGAAAACGGGGCTTTCTAGCCACGTTTCAAGTTCATATTTTACTGAATTTTTGAGGATATTTTTGAATTTTAGACACAATAAGACTAGTGCAGTAGCGTCATTAAATATGATTTTTCACATCATGTCAACAAAAAAATCAATATATTGTATTTTTTTATTTTTTTACCTAAATATAGTGTTTTAAAAGATGTCCTTTATTTTCCTTTAATGCAACATTTATGTTGTATTGAAACATTTTAGATGTTATATTATTATAATGAATAGTCAAGAATTGAAAAGATATCTTATAAAGCATGGTTGCAGTTTTACTTCAGGGAAAGGTGGACATTTGCTTGTAAAGCGCGGTTCTAAAAAGTCCGTTTTACCTATGCATGGTACGCGAAAAGAATTAGGAACAGGATTAGTCCAGAAGATTCTTAAAGATCTTGACCTAAAATAAGCCTGAATATGGAGGTGTAAATGAAATATGCAATCAAATTTATCAAAGATGACAATGATACTCTTCTAGTCGTCTCTAAAGACTTTCAGGAATTTATTACCTATGGTAACGATGAAAAAGAGGCTTTGGAACAGGCTAAAAATGCACTTTTAACAGTCATTATGGGGCGTTTTCAAGATCGTGAACCTATTCCCTTTGGACATCGTGATATTGCCTATCCTTTTGTTGAAGTATCTTCATTGGTGACTTTAAAAATTGCAATACATAACGCTATGATTGAAAAAAACTTACGCAAAGCTGATCTCGTACGTCTTTTAAAACTTCATCCAACACAAATTGACCGATTGTTGGATTTAAACCACGCAACCAAATTAGATGCCTTGGAATCCACTCTCATTGCTCTTGGAAAAGAGGTTGCCATTAATATCCAAGACGCCGCTTGAAAACTACCGGTTTTGCGTAAAATGTTTATAAAGCGCATTAAGAGCAATGCGCAATGAAAGCACAAGGTGTGGTAGTGATTGATCTTCTATAACAAGATACTGTAATGCGGCATGAAGGTTATATTGACGGTGTAAACATTGGGCTTCTTGAACAACATCTTTTACAGCTAAAAGATGTTCTGTTGCCTTCTGTACCCATTTCTCTCTTGCTCCGTTATCAGAAGTTGTAGGCATTTCATCATAAATTGCATTAGGCAATGCTTTTGCACATAGGTAATTGTTTCTCACTTCAAGATATTTTTGTGCAGCATCATATTGGTCTTGATTAATCACACCTTGCAGATAAAGCCGCCCGATATAGGTACCGGAAAGCGGATTTTTAGCCTCTTCTATGGTCAAGCAGAAGCGTTTGGCACGCATTTCAATTGCCAATTTATCCATGGGTTCATGCGGTGTTTTTGCTCGTGAGATGCGTCCATTTGGTTCTCTGATACACCCTTTAATTCGAGGACGACCACGTTTTGCATGTTTTTTTCTTTTAGCCATATTTTTTCAATCAGAATGGGACGCTATCGTTAAGAGCTGTTCTATAATCTTGAGCACCTGAAGCGATAGCATAATTTTGAGAAGTAATAGGTGAAGGGGTAGGGGATGCCGATTGATCTTTCTTTGCATCAAGCAAATACAATTCACCTTTGAATTGTGGTAAGATAATCTCTGTTGAGTAGCGGTCATGCCCATTTTTATCTTGCCATTTGCGTGTCTGTAATTTTCCTTCTATGTAAACCTTTGAACCTTTGTTTAGATATTGAAGTGCAATTTTTGCCAAATGTGGATTAAAAATCACAACTGAATGCCATTCTGTTTTCTCTACTTTTTGATTGGTTTTTTTATCTGTATAGCTCTCAGAAGTCGCTATACTAAAATTGACTATTTCTGCTCCAGAATTCATTGTTTTGCTTTCGGGATTAGCACCAAGGCGTCCGATTAACGTCACTTTATTTAGCATATTTGTAGCCCCATTAGATTAGCAATTTATACATAAAAAATCTTAGCATAATTTGCGTATTTATTCAATTATTTCAGTTTATTAATAACAGTTTTTTAAGTATTACATTATAATATTATTTGACAAATTATTCATCAAAAAACCATGTCACACAAATGGCACGGCTTTCTTATTTCTGCTTTTAACTTTTCAATAAATATTCTTTCATTAAGAGTCTGTATCAAACTTTTTTGTTCGATTTATTGTTGACTATCGAACCTTTTTGTGCGATATTCATTTTATGCAGAAAGGGGAGGCTAAATGAAACGAGAAGCACTGCTTAGAGAGTTACGTAAAGAAGCCAGAAAAAGAGGCATTCATTACAGTGAAGCTCCTGATGCAGGTAAAGGGTCACATTATTTGGTAACTTTTGGAGACAAGACAACCGTTATAAAATCTGGTGAATTGACCCCACTTTACGTGAAAATAATAAAAAAGCAGTTGGGGGTATGAGTTACTCTCTCAACGGCTTTAATTTTTCGTTTCAAAAGCATTTTGATCATGGCGAGGAGACCTAAACATGGAATACACGTATCAAGCAAAACTGGAATCTGATCCAGATGGTGGTTTTATTGTAACCTTTCCAGATGTACCAGAAGCAATAACAGCTGGAGAAAATAGAACTGAGGCATTAGAGAATGCTGTTGAAGCTTTAGGGTTAGCATTACGGAGCTATCCTATGCGCGGTTTACCTTTACCAGTACCACAGCAATATAAAGACCTTGTAGAGGTCACGGTAGATGCGTGGAATGCTCTTAAACTTGCAGTGGTAGAAGCCTTTAATGAAGCGAATATCACAAAAACAGAATTGGCTAATCGTTTGGGTAAAAAAGAAACAGAAGCAAGACGCATTCTTGATCCAAATTATCCAACTAAGCTTCAAACATTAGAGCAAGCACTGAGTGTTCTTGGCAAGCAAGTTGTTATCACAATCAAAAATGCGGCTTAACTTCCTCCCCACTTTTAAAATGGGGAGTTATGTTTTTAAATCTAAGCTGCTTTTACGGCAGACCTTGCTAGAACCTGTTTTGCTTCTTTAATGAGAGCTTTATATTTTCTGTTTTCTTCATCTACTCTGAAGGCATCAAGAAGACGCACATGAATTGGACCTAAAAGATATAAAACTTTTTCACCAGCGTTCATACCTTCCCAATAGCTTGGCAAATCAAAGCGCGTATCACGATCATAATCAACAGATTGGTTTCTCAGTTTCTTTTCACACTCAATAAAGTAACGGCGTGCTTGACGTCCTTTCTCATTGCGTTCAACCATTGAGAGCTCTTTCGCCATGTCTAGAGTGAGATGATATTCTATTGCTGTAACAGCTCTAGATTTTGCGCTTCCCAATTTTGGGAACCGCAAATCTTGTGTTTTTATGAAATCTTTACCTTCTTCAAATGTATATTGATTAATACGATCTGTAATCCAAGTAGCGAAACGTTTTCCTATTTCCATGAATGCGTGTAACTCACGCGCATTGACCGTTTGCACAATTTCTTGTTCAATAATTTTTTCTGATATTTTAATGAGTGTGTTCATAATATTGGTTCCTTTGTTTTAAAAGTTTAAGTATCCAGGGCTAAAACAACCGAACCAATTCAGTCCTTCACATCTTTAGGTTACCCTTGGACATACATGTGAAGACCCTGGAATAATAAAATGAAGGGCAACAGATCTTTCGGGATACTGTTGAACCGATTGGTTACAGGTGTTTTAAGCCTGCCTCGTAACCTAATAGCTTTTAAAAATTTGTCAAGTTGTTCCTGATATGAGTTAGCATCTAATCATTGTTTTTTCAGAAGCTTCCGATAATTTTTTGATCTCTTTATTGATCTCATCTATAAGAGGTTCGTAATTGAGAATGCTTTTCGGAATATTCCCACCGTAAACCCATGCTTTTACTTGCGCTTTGGTACTAAAATCGGCATTCTTAGGTGTTTTGTAATACTGTCCGCCATCAAACTTTTCACATTCTCTTGTGCCGTCTTCATATTCGTAGAGGTTGTAAAAATACTCCTCTGCTCCGTCCCCCCAAGGAACATAACCAACAGCTGTTGCAACAAACTCTTTTTGCATTGGTTGTTTACGGTTTTTTAAGAATAAATGTTTAAAAATGAACATGCTTTAATCCTAATTTTACCAATTGGTCTATTTACCTAAAATTTGACCGTACAGAGCGTTTTATATTACGGATATGTTTTTCATCGTAAAATCTTTAAATCGCTTTTTAAGGTACCTTTTTGTCGATTTAAATGCATATCTAATCGTAAAATGATCAGCACTTTTCACTATTTTGCTGTGGACTAAAGCGTTTCATTATCCCACCAATGCCATTTAGAGTCTCTTCAAGTTTTTGCTTGTGAATAACCGTAAGGGGGCTTGAATGCTCTTTCTCTGCTTGTTCTTTCAACTCCTTTTCACGGAATCTCAAAACAGCATTGCGTACAAAATTGGCTTTTCTCAAAAGATCGTTTTCCAAATCACGACACAACCTCACAAATTCACGCGTGCTCGGAAAAAACGTATCGGATAAACAATTTATTTCATCACATAAAATCCGTTTGACCACTGTCATCAGTGACCATGCAGAGACATTTTCCAAAACCATTCCATAGGTCAACGCCATTCCCTCATGGTCTGATTGTTGTGCTATTTTCAAACCACACGACAGCATGCGAATAGCTTTTGCTATATCCTCTTTACCTGCTTTCACTGCGAAGAGCTCTTGCAATTGATCACCAGCTTCTAAAGCAATCGATTCCTGTTGTTTTGTTAATTGGCTGCCATCCTTCAAAACAAACGGACCGCTCGGAGGTATCATCGCATGAATGTGTTTCAAAATACCCTCGATTTCCGATATCAAGGAGACTGTCTGCGATACGCTCCCCAATGCTTTTTTGCTTTTGAGTGTAATTTCCATTGTTTCCACCATTGTTGTTCGTGTTTTTCGTTTTTTCTAAACCCTCGATAGCCTTTCGCACCCAGTTACGCCATGTTGCTTGCCAATCACGTTTGATAGCATTCTTTCCTGCACAGGCTTTCCAAAAATCTCGAAACTTTGCAATTTCGACTTTGACGCGCTCTGGAGGCAAGCCCTCTGCAATGGCAAAATCGTAATCGGGTTCAAAATCCGCAGGCAATCGACAACCGCGATTAGCTTGCGCTCGTTTTGCTTTTTTGGGAACGTTCTCTTGCTCGTGAATGGGAGGTTGGTTGTCTGATGAGGTTGTGATTTGCTCTGATGTGGCTTCAACAGCAGCAACCTCTGTTGGTTCGTCAACCAAATCGATTGTTGCTAAACTTTCAGAACCAATTTCTTTTTTTGCTAAAACGATAGTTTTAGTTTTTTTATATATATTCTTATTCTGGTTCTTTATAGCTTGATTTTGCTTAGCGTTTGCTTCAGCAAAAAAAACGTTTTGCTTGTCATTTGCTTCAGCAAAATTATTAACATGTTGTTTTGTATTATTTTTTGCTTGCGCACCTTTTTTACCAGCTTCACTACGAACTTGCGATATGTGCTCTTTTTTATCAGCAAAATCGTTCAACTCTTCTTCAACACGCGTATTCCACAATCCATTATCTGTCTCAACAAGTTTATCATTCCTCATTAAGTATTCGACAATAGTTGCAAATTTTTTCTGCGAGCAATTGCAAGCACGTGCAAGCGTTTCAAAATCTTCTTTAATGGGTGCTTTTTTATCGTACATGCGAACGAGAAGCGTCATATAAGCGCCCCTTTGCTCTAACGTCATTCCATCTGTACCACTTATCCAGTCATACAAATGGAATCTTATCCATGGCATACCATTAGACATGCGCGCCTCCTGCTTTTATTAAATATAAAATTGCTAAAGCATCTGCTTCGTTGTCGTCTTTAGGCGTATGTCCTTTGGAACATATTGCCTTAATCATTTTTACTTTTGATGCGTTTCCTTTTCCTGTTGTTGCTTTCTTAATTGTGCCAACAGGAATGCCTTCATACGGTATCTGATGATGTTCACACCACGTCGTTAAGGTTGATAACAAGTCACCGTAAATATGCACTGCATCAGTACTATTATGACGCCTCACTTCTTCAAAATACACCGCGTCAATGCTGTCTACTGTCTGTTTTATTTCTGATAGACATCTCTTAAAGCGTAAATAATGCATTCCACCGACTTCAAAATATCGGGGGTGGAAATTCATGACACCACTGATGATGTGACCATCCGCACCGCATATCGCCCAGCCTGTCTTGGTCCCTAGATCAAGACATAAAATGGTTTGTGCGTTAGTGATCATAATCCCCCCTTAAGGTTGCTGTGTGTTTATGCGTGCGTTATGACAGAGCGCGTTGTGATTGCCTGTCTTGCAAAAATGTTTGTGAAAAAGTAACCTCCCAATGATTCTAAAAAAGTGGGGAGGGGAAAGATGCAAGAATGGATAAAGATATTTCTTACAGGTTTTGTGTCATTTGCTGTGTCGCTTTCAGTAGCGCTTATTTTAAGAAATAAAGACCGTAAAGAAGCAGCCAAAATCCGGAAAGATGATTTAGAAAAAGTTGCAAAAAAACGAGAAGAAGATAGAGAATGGGTAAGCAAGCAATTTGCAGAAAGCCAAGAACAGACGATAGCCCTTAAAGAGCAAGCGATATCGACAAAAGATATTGCCAAATGGTCAGAAGAACATATTAAATTTTTGTTAGATAACAAAAGAGTAGAGGATTTAGGAACGCCACCTTCCATATATACAACTGGCCCACATTTTCCAACAAAAGGCAAGTGGACGCTTCTTTGTTTAAAAATAAAAAACAATGCACAAACTGTCATCCACGTTTTAAATATAAAGCTAAAAGATGGTTCTCGCTTTATTCTTGGATATGGCATTAGATACAAACCGGAAACAAGATTGTGGCAAATGCAAGCATCATATGTTAATCCTGATGCCAGACCAACGTTACACACAATATCATCCGGATACTGTGAGAAAGCAAAGGATTTTCGAACGGGACAAGAAATTGATGTTAATATTTCTATAGCTCCCTTAGAAGATAAGTACACAGGAATCCTTATTTTTGTAGCAGCGCGTGAAGAAGATATAAAAGCCCAAGTTACTTTAATCATTACTCATACATCCCCATTGAAACCAGAAACAACAATGACTGTAACGACACAAACCGACCTCATAGACTTTAAAAAATTGGATTAATTTACTTAGGAAAACGTTTTTATGCTATGATTTATTAATTTGATTTCTTTTTTTGATAACTTCATCCCTTAAGAGATCAAGCCTTAAGAGATCAAGCTTATCTTTGACTAAGATCATAAACAAGATCAGCTCATTTAAGCGATAAAAAGATAACAACTCTTGAGAAAAATAATTATCAAACCAAGTTGTAAAAGCTTGCGTAAACGCAGATGAAAACCATTGATTAAAATCATCGTACGGCAATAATGGAAAATAATTTCTATCATCACGCGCAAAGATACTATACAGCATATAGACAAAATAACCTGTTGATGAGGGATCTATTCTTGTTTCAAAAGATGCATCTTGAGTCGAACGGACACCATAATATATGGTTGCCTCTCCAATATTATTAACAAGATCAATCAACTGGACTTTGCTTATAGTGATCTGTGGGACATCTATCATCTCTGATCTTTCTTCTTTAAGAGTGTGAATGCTGCTGTTGATGTTTGTTATTTTCTGTATGAGCAGCACTATGAGAAGATATTACTGTTTGTGATGCATTTGCTGTACTAATTTTCTTCACCAGATGAAGCGTATCTTTTCTTCGTTTTGTCATTGGACGAATAACTCTATGGGATTTACTCCCATAATTATGTAGGAACCAATCTAGTGTAACCCAAGATAGACCCTTAGCTTTAGACAACTGAATAATTATATTCCAGTATTTTGGAGAAATACTATTGCGATCACGCATTTTACGCGCAGCCTCATAGCTACAACCAATTTCTTTTGCAAATTGGCGTATAGATCCCCAAGATTCAATCAAACTTTTGACATAAAAATCATTAACCATGACACAAATAGTACATTACGTACAACTTTTAATCAAGATAAAATCGTACACAATGAATTAAAAAAATAGTGGATAATGTACAAATGACTTATTTGCCAAAAGATAGACTTAAAATAGCGCGTAAGAATGCTGGATATGCAACACCAAGCGAAGCTGCGCGCGCTGTACCAGCTCTTAATCAAAATACCCTAATTAGTCACGAAAATGGAAATCGTGGTATTTCGCGCCAAATAGCCGAGCTCTATGGACAAGTATTTAATGTAGATCCGGGGTGGATTTTGTATGGCGAGTCTCCTCAAGAAAGTCCTAACCTCAATATAAGTATTCCTCTCGTTTCATGGATTAGCGCTGGAGAACTAAGCGAGCAAGATGGGATAATGGATTTTTCAGATTATCCTATGACAGAGGCTGTTAATCTTCCTGCCGGTGAATGGATTGCTTTACGTGTAGATGGCGCATCTATGAATAAAATTAGCCCTCCAGATTCTATAATATTTGTAAATATGCGAGACAAAAAACTTGTGCCTAATGCCTGCTATGTAATTGCAGATGAATCTGGACAAGCGACATATAAACGATACAGACCTAATGATGATCCTCCTTTTCAGCCCGCTTCATACGACAAAACAATAAAGGCTCCAAAACTTGAAGGCGCTATCTCTATAATAGGTCGTGTACGGCGCACTATTCTTGATATGTAAACACAATACGATTCTCTGTTCACGTTATCGATTAGATTGCTATCAACAGATTGAAGCAAGTTTGCTTGATTTTTATCAGTAAACAGCAAAATTTTGATTCTCTAAATTGTGCCGTGATTCGTCTTTTTTTTATTTTTTTAAAAAAATAGTACATTATGTACTTGACTATCTTTAGTGCATAATGTACTAATATATCCATAAACCACGCACAAACAATTGCCAAGAGGCGTTAGGGAGGAGAAATTATGGAAAATCCAATTCTTATAAATTCTGATGAAATTTTATTAGTTGCCTACGATAAAGATCAACACATTGCAGAGTCTGGACCACTTGATGCAAGCCAAATTCTAAGCATTGTTGATGAGGTAGATGATGCAATCCAAATCTTTCGCATCAATCCTTCTGAGAATAATTGTGAAGATATCTCTGAAGAAATTGCAGAAGCATATGTAAAAGAAAATATCGAACGTCTCGATGAAGATAGTGAGGTTCATTACTTTATATGCGAAAGTGATGTTTACAATAGACTTTTAGACGAGATCGCAGACGAAAAATATAATGATGAGATTTACGGTACTTACGAACAACAACACCGTTTACGTCCGTGTGATGTGCTTTAAATTCTGAAGGGCGCATTTAAAAGCGCCCTCTTTCATTCATCAATAATTGATTAGAGTAAACTTATGACCACACATGATACTCATATTCATAGTGAAGGATATCTCATACCTGAAAACGAGGTAGACAACAAAATTGGTTATGCCAAAATGGTCAAAGCCCATGTGATGCATAGGCACTTACATTTGAAACAAGATTTTTCCACTTGGTTTAACGATTGTGTTGAAAAGTTTGATCTAAAAGAAGGCGTGGATTTTGTTTTTACAAAACAAGAATGGAACAGACAGAAGATTTGTCCAAAATCTGAAATAGAAACAGATAAAACCGATAATCATTACTTCAAAATTCACGCAGCAAGGAAAATCGCTAAAGCAGAACGCCATAGAAACTTAGGCAGAATATTATACCAAAACTTATGTTTTTCTTAATTAAGGGGGTGATGATGCGAAACTTTATTACAATACCTGAAAACAATTTTCAAAACACAACTGTTCCAACCATGTCTAGTCGTGAAATTGCAGAGTTATGCGGTAAGCAACATGCGCATATTATGCGTGATATTCGACAAATGTTAGGAGAATTATATCCTGAAGGGGGTCAATCCAAATTTGGATCCACCTATTTAGATAAACAGGGTAAGCCCCAAAACTGTTACAACCTTCCTAAACGTGAATGCCTCATTTTAGTTTCTGGTTACAGCATGACATTACGCGCTAGGATTATAGACCGTTGGCAAGAATTGGAAAAGCAAGCAGTAATACCACAAATCGACTATTCAAGTCCAAAGGCTATGATTGGCTTTTTGAATTACCTACAAGGTCAAATAGATCAAAAAGACACCATCATTGAAGATTTAACACCAAAAGCCATGGCTCTTGAAAGCTTACAGCGTCATAATGGACTCTTTGGTCTTACAGAAACCGCTAAAATACTCGAGATGCAACCAAAACAATTCATTCAATTCTTACAGCAAAAAGGTTGGGTTTACAGACGAGCAGCAGGTGGAAATTTGCTTCCTTATCAAGACAAAATCCAAAAGAAACTTATGGATTGTCCAACCATCACACTTCAAACCGCAAGTGGAATAGAAAAAGTCATTCCTTGCGCAAAAATCACAGCAAAAGGAATTGGTGTGCTGTCTCAAGAGCTTAAAAGACAAACCATGCATTAATTAAGGGATGTAACCATGCAAAAAAAATACGAATTTACTGATGAAACAACGGAGGTTGATGGCAAAACTCTTCACCGTATTCGTGCACTGAGAGACTTTGGTGGTATTAAAGCAGACGACCTAGGCGGTCTTATAGAGCATGAAGGCAACTTATCCCATGAGGGCAATTGTTGGATTTGGTATAAGGCTTGTGTTTTTTGAGATGCACGTGTTTATGGCAATGCACTTGTTTTCGATGAAGCAAAAGTTTCCGATAATGCACATGTTTACGAGAGCGCACACGTTTTCGATGAAGCGCGCGTTTACGGTCGTGCAGAAATTTATGGAGAAGCAAAAGTTTACGATAATGCACATGTTTACGAGAGCGCACACGTTGATGACTATAACGCCATATCAACTGGAGAAAAGACCAGATGAAAAAATATGAACTGACAGATGAAACAATTAATGTTGATGGATTTACGCTTCACCGAATTAGAGCATTAAGAGATTTTGGTGGCGTCAAGAAAGGTAACCTTGGGGGCTTTATAGAGGATGAGGACAACCTAAGTCATGAAGCCGACTGTTGGGTTAATAATGAAGCTATGGTTTATTGTGGTGCCGAAGTTTACGACAGCGCTAAAGTGTTTGGTAACGCGAAAGTTGCTTATTTTGCACGCGTTTATGGCAATGCACAAGTTTATGATAACGCAAAAGTATATGGGGGGGATATTTTTGGGGACGCACAAATTTACAAATATGCAATTATTGATGGTAATCCAAGAATTTATGGCGACGCACAAATTTATGCCGATTACAAAATTGTTTACAAGGAAAAGACAGAAAACTTAACAGGGGACGACGTCCCTTTCTAACCCCACAAACAACTTTTTAAAACATGCGTGATTCACGCCACGGATGAATTGCGCGCAATGTAGGAAATCAAGATGAGGGAACAAAACACTAACCTAACAGAAATTGAAGAAACACAGCATTTAGCCGTCGAACAAACTGCTATGGAACGCATTTTAAATAAAGCCTTAGGAAATGACGTCGATATGGACCGTCTCGAGCGTCTCATTGCCTTACGAGAAAAAGAAATAGAACGACAAAACTACGAAAGATTTGCCAGTGATCTTTCGAATATGCAAATAGAATATCAAAAAATACAAAAAAACTCTACAAACACCCATACAAACAGCCAATATGCAACCCTTGACCAGTACATTGATGCTGTAAAAAATACTCTTGCAAAACACCGATTTGCTTTGTTTTCTCGTATCAAAGAACAGAGTTCAGACAATATAATTATAGAAATGACTTTGACGCATCCGTCTGGAAATAAAATCTCAACAGAAGGAAAGTTTCCTTATGACACGAAAGGATGCAAGTCAAATATACAATCGGTTGGTTCTGCAATCACATACGCACGCAGATATCTGTTAGGTATGCTTCTTAATGTCGTGAGTGAAGATGATGATACGGATGGAAACCCGCCTATTAAAAAGGCTTTTCCACAACAGATCAATGAAATCAGAAGACTCATAGTACAAACCCAAGCAGAAGAAGAAAAAATACTTGCTCATTTCGACGTCAAAAAGCTTGACGATATGTCTGAAGGACAAGCACAAACGGTATTGCATCTTTTGAAAAAGAAACAAAATAGGCAAAAGGTAGAAACAGATTCTACTATACAAGATGCCGATATAGCAACGCCACACGAACAGAGAACTGCGGTGTGAGATGAAACAAAGAACAGCAGAATGGTTTCAAGCGCGCTTGGGTAAAGTCACTGCTTCAAACGTTTACAACGTACTCAGTAAGACAGCAAAAGGTTTGCCTACAAGCAAATATGAAGACTA
>NZ_JBHIMX010000169.1:0-549 GCF_042194435.1 Bartonella sp. LB28NMGDW | reverse complement strand
TTGTTTCTAAATTTTCAAAATCAATTTCTCTTTTTGATAAAATAATATTTTTATTTTTTTTGTTATTGTTAATGTTATTGTTATTGTACCCTCTTGAAGAATCTTCAAGACATCTTGAAGAATCTTGAAGACTTCTTAAAGAATCTTGAAGCTCTCTTGAAGATTCTTCGTGGTTTTTATGTTTTCTAGTATTGGCGGCTTTTGCTGCTCTTTCTGCAAACTTATTTAAAGTTTCGTCTGAATTTTTTAATTCTTCTTCAACATCTGAACACCACAAATGACCATCTTCTGAAAGAATAATGTGTCCAGATCTAAATAAGTAATCTAATGCCTTCTGAAATCTTTTTACTGAACAACACGTAAAATGAGATAATATTTGCGCATCATTTACAAGAGGCTCTCTAGTGCGCAACATTTGCAATCGCAATCGCATATAAACATTGCCTTCAATTGCGGGTAAACAAGCAAGATCAAGAAGCCACTTGTCTGCAAAAAGCCTCGTCCATGGTAATTTACTGGACATACCCCAATTCCCTTTCTTTAACTAAA
>NZ_JBHIMX010000168.1:0-553 GCF_042194435.1 Bartonella sp. LB28NMGDW | reverse complement strand
GCGATCTAACCATTGAAACCAATCAAATCACCGCTTTAAACAACCATATTGGTGCCAAGGGGAATATTGTCTTGAGCGCCGATGATGCGCTCACTGTAGGCGCTGGACATTATAGCGCCGGCGGCTCTCTTTTGGTGCAAGCGGCAGAGCTTACATCACGTGCGCGCTTAGTGGCAGAGCAAAAAATTGACCTTTATGCGCATCACGGTGCCCTGATCCAAGAAGGCACTGTCTGGTCTAATGGGAAGATAACGCTGGATGCCTATGGTGCCCTCAATCACACGGGTGATATTGTCAGTATGCAGCAGGTTGCCTTGACAGCGGGGGGCATGCTCACAACCTCTCAAGAGAGCACGATTTTAAGTTATGATGTGGTTTTAAGTGCTGATGCTTTAACCCAAGCAGGGACTGTGGAAGCTCAAGAAGGAGCATTAACCCTTCAAGTGCGTGATGGGGTCGCAAATAGCGGCACAATGCGCGGTGAGAGTGTCGATGCTCATATTGGTGCATTTACCAATCAAGGGACGTTTATTGCAACCGATGATTTGCATTT
>NZ_JBHIMX010000167.1:0-557 GCF_042194435.1 Bartonella sp. LB28NMGDW | reverse complement strand
GGCAATAAACCATGGAAAAAAAATACGAATTTACTGATGAAACAATCGAAGTTGGGGGCAAAACTCTCCACCGCATTCGCGCATTACGAGACTTTGGAAACGTCGAGAAAGGTGATTTAGGAGGCTATATCGAGAAAGAAGACAACCTAAGTCATGAAGGTGATTGTTGGGTAGGTGATGATGCAAAAGTCTATGGTTATGCCAAGGTTTTTGGTGATGCCTTGGTTTACGAAAATGCACAAGTTTACGGTTATGCACATGTTTACAACAATTCTCGTATTTATGGCAAAGCAGAAGTTTGCGATGAACCATGCATTTACGGTGATGCAGAAGTTTACGGTGATGCATATATTTGCGGTGAACCGCACGTTTTTGATAATGCAGAAGTTTATGGCAATGCACAAGTTTACGAAAAGGCATACATTTATGATAGGGCGCGTGTTTACGGCAATGCAGAAGTTTCCGGTGATGCGCATGTTTACGGTCATGCAAAAATTTACGGTGAAGCATGTGTATGTTGGGACGACTGGATTGATGGCGATAAAAGAATCTCAACT
>NZ_JBHIMX010000166.1:0-565 GCF_042194435.1 Bartonella sp. LB28NMGDW | reverse complement strand
TCTTCATCTGCTGTTCGGTGTAATCATGTAACTGACCCCCATTAACAGCTTCATGCGAGCCCGTTTCAATCTTTCCATCCGCTACATTGTCTATCAAAACTGGATCACTCTCATTCCCACCTACCAACGTAACCTTATTCGTCTTTTTACCATCACCATCTTTGTCATATTTAACCGCTCCATCCATAACCGTTGTTGTAATATCTTTTACATGTTGATCAATCGTATCTACTTTCTTTTCAACCTCTTTCACTTTCTCATTCGTCTCCCATAGCTGACCTCCATTCACAACTTCTTGTGAATTCTCTTCAACTTTACCAGCTAAGACATTCTTAATCTTGCTCGACTTGTCATCATGCTTCGCGTCGTACGCTCCTTCAGTTTCATTCCAATTTAAACCATTGGACGCCACATTCTTCTCAACATCATGAATACGATTGTTGATATTGGTCATACCTGTATTCACACCATCAAACGCAGCCGCAACATTATCATAGCTCGTCTTCTCATCTGAACTACCGTCGCTCTTAAATTGTGCAACCTTGAATTCCGGTGCACTCCATTT
>NZ_JBHIMX010000165.1:0-568 GCF_042194435.1 Bartonella sp. LB28NMGDW | reverse complement strand
AAAAGCCATAGATGATCGTCTTAGTTTGCAAGATTTGTCTTTTCTTAATACAGTTTCTGAAGACTTAAAAAGGATGGACTGGACAGTTTATCGTGATAAAAATTACAATTGCAATGCTTATTTTATAACGAAAGATCGTACCATTAATATAGTGTACGACCTTGATAAAAACGGAGAGACACCATTTGTTACCTTCAAGGTTTCTCTTTCAACACTTGGTTTTTCTACAGCTTATCGATCTATTTTTATCGATACTCCCCAATATACCGTTCTTAAAGAATCAGAAGAAGTTTATGCAGTTTCTAGTACTGAATTGGATGAAGGTAAACTGAAGCAGATCTGTGCGGATATTTTGTGCTGGGCTGATCGACAAAATGTGAATCAAATCATCTATGATTATGCGGCTTTGTCCCCAGACAGTGAATATGATTTTGCGAAGTTGCACCTTATTGCACTTATTCTTATTGGGGATGTTGAAAAACTCAAATTTTATAAGGAAAGTTTGAAGGATAAAAACTTTTCAGCTTTGATAAGGGAAAACATAGCACATATTATTGATAACGTCCTT
>NZ_JBHIMX010000164.1:0-569 GCF_042194435.1 Bartonella sp. LB28NMGDW | reverse complement strand
GAGCGTTTTTAAATATTATAAATGTATAGATTCAGAAAATAACGCAATCGTTTCATAAAGCCTATAATATATCTTTAAAAGCACATAAATATAAAAGAAGCAATTAATAAGCATAAGATATTATCAATACACAACGTATTTAAAAAATAAGAAAAAATATCAAAAGAGACAAAATATTATTTGACAATAAATACGTATTTTGTTATATAAATAATCAAGTGATCAAAACACTTTGTGATTAGCGGATAGATTACGAAACAATCTTTCCAAAGCTTTTAAAAACTGGCTATCTTTTATGCTATGATTAGCATATATGATAATTTTGTCGGGTGTAGTTACGCCATAAAATACTCTTATGAGAAAAGCGTAACAACGGACTAATCACCGTGTTTTGAACGCCCGACGCCCCTTATAGGGTGTCAATTTCAAAACTCTTGATTAGGACATATTAGTATGAATACTACAGTAAAAAACATCCCCATTATTTCTAACATTGCAAATGAAACCGCGCCTGTTAATCAACAAGAGCCTGCAAAAAAATACGAATTTACCAATGAAAAATTCACTTT
>NZ_JBHIMX010000163.1:0-570 GCF_042194435.1 Bartonella sp. LB28NMGDW | reverse complement strand
GATACATTTGAAGCAGAGTTTGATGATAGTGGCAATGATTTAGAGGTTCCACAAACGGGCAACGCTCTGCAGGTGATTTTTGGCTATGAGAACAGCATCAGTGCTTTTATGGGGTGTTTTGTTGTCGAATCGGTTGTAAGTTGTGGTGGCAGTGATGGAGAGATCTTACGCCTTTGTGGCAAAAGTGCCTCGATGCGTAAAGAGCTCAAAGAACAGGTGAGTGAGCATTTTGATCACAAAACTGTTGGTGAGATTGTTGAGACACTCGCTAAACGCCATGGCTATCAAGCAAAGGTCAGTCCTCAGTTCACCCAACAAACTTTACCTTATGTGATTCGTACAGATCAATCGGCTGTTGATTTTTTAACCCGCCTTGCCGATCGCATGCGGGCACGTTTTTTGATCAAGGACAATAAGTTTTTATTTTTAAGCGGAGATAATTTACCAGCACTCGAACTTCATAAGCACGACTGTTCCAACTGGGAGTTCACGTTAGAGCCACGCACGCAATATGGCACCATTGAAGCTTCTTATTTTGATCGCTCAAAAGGGCAGCAATGCCACATTAAG
>NZ_JBHIMX010000162.1:0-575 GCF_042194435.1 Bartonella sp. LB28NMGDW | reverse complement strand
ACTATTCTAAGTCATACAGTTGGCGGCAAAGTAGAGCGTGCCTATCGTCGTACTGATTATCTAGAACAGCGCCGTGTCTATATGGATAAATGGGCGGCTTATGTCACGGGTCAAACCTAAAATATGGGGTGAATAACCCCATTATCTGTGGATAACTTTAGCTCTCTTGTCTCTCATTCTTTCTCAATAAGATTCATCACGTATCACATCAGAAATTGTATAATAAAATATTGTTTTCTATGAATAAAACATCTTTCTAAATGAACCAAAATGTGGTTAATAAATAGTTATGATTTGTTACCATTTTTATAGTGAAAGGATTTTAATATGACAGAAAATGATATTCTTTTAACAGACCGTGAAAGTGCAAAATTGCTTCATATGAGTGTTTCAACATTCCGCCGTCATGTAACCAATGGCTCTCTCCCAAAACCTTTAAAATTTGGTTTTTTGTCCCGTTGGTTACAATCGGATCTTTTGAATGTCATCGAGCAAGCAAAACAGCAACGTCAAAGCGACGCAGCATAAAAAGAAAACCTTGTCACGTAAGGACGGACAAGGCTTTCTCAAGCTCA
>NZ_JBHIMX010000161.1:318-581 GCF_042194435.1 Bartonella sp. LB28NMGDW | reverse complement strand
TTTTTAGATGTTCCTTATTCTCAAAAAGAAGAAGCAAAAAAATTAGGGGCTAAGTGGGATAAAGATGCAAAATCTTGGTATGTTCCTGCTGGTACAAATTTAGTTGAAAAAGGTTTGGATCGTTTTTCTCATGATAATTCAAAATTAAATACAGTTTTATCCGTGGAACAACAATTTAAGGAGGCGCTTCATTCTGCTGGTTTAATTGTTGAAAATCCACTTATGGATGGAAAATTGCATCGTGTTTCTGTTGAAAATGACAA
>NZ_JBHIMX010000161.1:0-234 GCF_042194435.1 Bartonella sp. LB28NMGDW | reverse complement strand
TTCAAAATTTTCGTCGTGGGGAAAAAATTTACTGGAAACCAGAAAAAGTTATTTCTTCTTTATCTTTAGAAGAAAAAAAAAGATTGGCCGCAGAAGTTAAAGAGCGGCAAGAAATTTTACAAAAAGAGATTGTTGAAAAACAAAATAACACAGCAATGTTAGCTTCTCAAATATGGAAAGCCAGTAAAATAGCAACTCAAGATAATGAATATTGTAAGCTTAAAGGTATAAATC
>NZ_JBHIMX010000160.1:0-581 GCF_042194435.1 Bartonella sp. LB28NMGDW | reverse complement strand
GTCCAGCCAAAAATTGCTTTGAGTTGTGATACTGTTGCACCAGAGTTAGCTGCGCGTGTTGCTGCTAATTTTCTTAAGCCATGTGCTGATTTTTTGATTCCCGCTACGTTACAAGCCTCACGAAAAAGGTTGCCAAAACTTTCTTTAACGAGTTTTTTACCTTCTTTACCACAAATGAATGTTTCTTCTCCAATAGGACCAGTTTCAAGTGTTTTTGCTAGTTCCGGTAAAATAGGAAGAAAAACATCTGTTTGGAATTTACTTTTCTCTGTTTTAAGATGAATGATATTATTCTTTACATCTTTCCAGCCAATGCGGACCGCATCACCACGACGCAAACCCGTATATAAAAGAACATCAATCCAAACGCGTTCATGGGTACCACGGGACCATCTTTGATAATATTTCTCAACATCTTCTTCTGTCCAAACAGCAAACCCATCTTTGTTGTGAAGGGCTGGTCTTTTAACACCTAAGGCTGGATTATTTTCTAAAAGACCTTGGTCAATTGCCCAATTAAAAAGTCCATTAAGGGCTTTCAGAAAGTTTCTAGCCATTGCTGGTGTTTCTTTACGCCGTTC
>NZ_JBHIMX010000016.1:0-16854 GCF_042194435.1 Bartonella sp. LB28NMGDW | reverse complement strand
GTTTTGCTATTCGTGAAGGTGGTCGTACTGTTGGTGCCGGTATCGTCTCTAAGATCATTGAATAAATAATGCTTGTTAAAGGGATGTTAAAAGTGTTTTAGTTTTGAGAGTTAGGGGTATAGCTCAGTTGGTAGAGCGGCGGTCTCCAAAACCGCAGGTCGCGGGTTCAAGTCCTGCTGCCCCTGCCAAAGGGGAATAGAGTTTTTCATATAAGGGAGTGGATTTTGCTGCCTTTTTCGCTTTTTTTGATATAGGGCTTGTTTTTTTGTGTATGAAACGGTATTGAATAGGAAGTAAGGAAATTGCATAAGTCGAAAGTTGGCTTTTGCATTTTTTTCTGTTTATTTTTGTTTTATAAAACACAATAGGGCTAGAGAGAGTATAGTGTGACGATGGCATCTAAAACCAATCCGATTACCTTTTTTAAGCAGGTTTATGCAGAAACAATTAAAGTGAAATGGCCTACACGTCGTGAGACGGTTATTTCTACTGTTATGGTTTTGTTGGTAACTGCGTTGGCTTCAGCTTTCTTTTTTATTGTGGATCAGGTTATGCATTTTGGTGTTTGGCGGGTTATTGATCTTCTGAAATATCTTTTTAGTTGAGAATGTAAGGAAGTGTGACTGTGGCAGCTCGTTGGTATATTGTTCAGGCATATTCAAATTTTGAAAAGAAAGTAGCGGAAGCTATTGATAAGGAAGCAAAGCAAAAAGGACTTGATCATCTTTTTGAAAAGATTTTTGTTCCAACAGAGCGTGTTGTAGAGGTTCGTCGTGGGCGAAAAGTTGATGCTGAGCGAAAATTTTTTCCTGGTTATGTTCTTGTTCGTGCTGAGTTAACAGATGAAGTTTATCATCTTATTAAGAATACGCCTAAAGTGACAGGTTTTTTAGGGTCGGATGCGCGTCCTGTTCCCATTTCTGATCGAGAGGTTGAGCAAATTCTCAAACAAGTTCAAGAAAGGGTTGAGTCTCCAAAGTCTTCTGTATTGTTTGAGGTTGGAGAGCAAGTTCGCGTTGCTGATGGTCCTTTTGTTTCGTTTAATGGAATTGTTCAAGAGGTTGAAGAAGAGCGCTCTCGTCTTAAGGTTGAAGTGCTTATTTTTGGGCGTCCTACGCCTGTTGATTTGGAATTTGGTCAGGTTGAAAAACTCTGATTAAACTTAGAGTAGTTTTAATTACTTTAAGGAAGGAGTGGGAGGTGATTTATGGCTTTTGTCGGCTTAATGATCCGAACCACGTGACTGCAGCGGGTAGCGGGCAAGATAAATTGTCAGTATACCAGTGAAATTAAAGGCAGATTGTTATGGCAAAAAAAAGTATAGGTCAGCTTAAGTTGCAGGTTCCTGCAGGAGCTGCTACTCCATCTCCACCGATTGGTCCAGCTCTTGGGCAGCGCGGTATTAATATCATGGAATTTTGTAAGGCGTTTAATGCAGCTACACAAGAAATGGAAAAGGGAGCACCGATTCCAGTGGTTATTACGTATTACCAAGATAAGTCTTTCACATTTTCTCTCAAGACGCCTCCTGTATCATTCTTTTTAAAGAAGGAGGCAAACCTGAAATCTGGTTCAAAAGAGCCTGGTAAAGTGTCTGTAGGAAGCATTTCTCGTGATAAAATTCGTTCGATTGCGGAATCAAAGATGCAAGATCTTAATGCGAATGACATTGAGGCAGCAATGCGTATGGTTGAAGGTTCTGCTCGCTCGATGGGCTTGGAAGTGGTGGGGTAATATTATGGCAAAAGTAGCAAAAAGAATAAAAAATATCCGAAAAGATATTGATTTTAATGAACTTTACGCTTTGAAAGATGCCGTTTCAATGGTTAAGGAGCGTGCAGTTGCTAAGTTTGATGAAACAATCGAAATTTCAATGAACTTGGGTGTTGATCCTCGTCATGCTGATCAAATGGTTCGAGGAGTTGCTCATTTGCCTAATGGAACAGGGAGAAATATTCGTGTTGCCGTTTTTGCTCGTGGGGATAAGGCTGAGGAAGCTAAGGCGGCAGGAGCTGATATTGTAGGGGCTGAAGATTTGTTTGAAAGCATTAATGGAGGGACTATAGACTTCGATCGTTGTATTGCAACACCAGACATGATGCCTCTTGTTGGTCGTCTTGGTAAGATTCTTGGTCCGCGGAGTTTGATGCCGAATCCGAAAGTTGGTACTGTAACACTTGATGTTGTCGGTGCTGTCAAAGCTTCTAAAGGTGGTGCTGTTGAGTTTCGTGTGGAAAAAGCTGGTATTGTGCATGCTGGTATTGGTAAGGCTTCTTTTGGTGTTGAAAAAATTGTAGAAAATATAAAGGCCTTTGCAAGTGCAGTTATTAAAGCCAAACCGCAAGGTGCAAAAGGTGAGTATATTAAGCGCGTTGCTGTTTCTTCGACTATGGGAATTGGTATTAAAGTTGATCCAGCAACAGTTCGTTCAGAGTTAGTATAAGCTGATTTATAATTTTGTTTTTGGGTATGTGAATATCAAAATTGTATTTAAAATGCTGGTTTTGATCAGCATTTAGCTATCTAAGCTTTATAGAGCTTAGGTTATGCCGGGAGAAATTCCGGAATATCCTGTCCGAGATTGTAGGTGATGCTTTTAAGTATCTTAATCAAAAAAACCTGCATGAGACTGGGGTAAAAACTGAGAGTTAAAAGACTTAAAGGGTTTGAGCCAAGGTTGCCTTTGAACGCTGTGCGTGAAAAAGGGGACAGGATCCTCATCGGTGACATGAAGTATTTTATGTTATCAAAGGTAACCAATAGGTTTGTTTTAAGCAAATCTGTTAAATGGAGAGAGACAGTGAATAGAGCGGAAAAACGCGAATTTGTTACATGGCTTAACGAGGCTTTTCGGAAGTCTGGTTCTGTTGTTGTTGCACATTATTCCGGTCTGACAGTTTCACAGATGAATGATCTACGTTCGAAAATGGGTGAAGCTGGCGGTGCCGTTAAAGTCGCCAAAAACCGTCTTGCTAAAATCGCTCTTCAGGGCACGGAATCTGAATCGATAGTGGGTTTGTTTACTGGACAGACACTTATTGCTTATTCAGAAGATCCGATCACAGCACCGAAAGTTGCTGTTGATTTTGCGAAAAGCAATGACAAATTTGTCATCCTTGGCGGTTCAATGGGGGCAACAAGTTTAACTGTAGATGCTGTGAAGTCATTGGCTTCATTGCCTTCATTAAACGAGTTGCGTGCAAAACTTGTGGGTATGATTTCTACCCCTGCGACCCGTATTGCACAGGTTGTTAATGCCCCAGCTAGTCAGGTTGCACGTGTCATTGGCGCATATGCTCAGGAGGATAAGGCGGCTTAAGGCTGTTCTGTTTTTTTGGATAAAATTTAATAATGGTTCAAATCTTTTAATTGAAGGAATTTAAAAATGGCTGATCTAGAGAAGATCGTAGAAGACCTTTCTAATCTAACCCTTTTGGAAGCCGCTGAGCTTTCTAAGTTACTTGAAGAAAAGTGGGGAGTTTCGGCTGCTGCTCCTGTAGCTGTCGCTGCTGTTGCTGGTGCTGCTGCTCCAGCTGCTGAAGAAAAAACAGAATTTGATGTTATTCTTGTTGAAGGTGGTGCGCAAAAAATTAATGTTATTAAGGAAGTTCGTGCTCTTACTGGACTTGGTCTTAAAGAAGCTAAAGATCTGGTTGAAGGGGCACCTAAGCCTATTAAAGAGGGTGCTTCTAAAGAAGAAGCAGAAAAAATTAAATCTCAACTTGAAGCTGCTGGTGCTAAAGTGGAACTTAAGTAAATTTAATTTTATCGGCGGGCATTTATGTTCGCCGATTTTCTTTCTCTCAATACAAAGAGGGAAAATAATGAGTAAAAAACCTTTTCCCAACGGTTTTGTAACAGTAATGGGATAGGTTTGCACTACCCATCCCTTCATCATAGAGTCAAGAGATAAAAATGGCTTATGTTGGTGGGGAAAGTTAATGATGCTCATTGTTGAGTGTCAAGTGAACTGGTCTGCATATGCAGGTTAATGATATAAGGCTTTCAAGGTTGGTCTACCTTGAAGAGTAAAGATCAAGGAGCGACGATGGCTCAGACTCACGCAATGATGTCTCAATTCAATGGTCGTAAGCGCGTACGTAAATTTTTTGGTAAGATTCCTGAAGTAGCAGAAATGCCGAATCTTATTGAGGTTCAAAAAGCGTCATACGATCAGTTTCTCATGGTTGAGGAACCGAAAGGTGGACGACCAGATGAAGGTTTGCAAGCTGTTTTTAAATCGGTTTTTCCTATTTCAGATTTTTCCGGTACAGCTATGCTTGAGTTTGTTGGTTATGAATTTGATTTACCGAAATTTGATGTTGAAGAGTGCCGTCAACGTGATTTAACTTATGCTGCCCCATTAAAGGTCATATTACGTTTGATTGTTTTTGATGTTGATGAGGATACCGGCTCCAAAGATATCAAAGACATTAAAGAGCAAGGCGTTTATATGGGCGATATGCCTTTAATGACGACGAATGGTACCTTTATTGTTAATGGTACGGAACGTGTTATTGTTTCGCAGATGCATCGTTCTCCTGGTGTCTTTTTTGACCATGATAAAGGAAAGTCCCATTCATCAGGAAAGCTTCTTTTTGCTGCTCGTGTTATTCCGTATCGTGGTTCTTGGCTTGATATTGAGTTTGATGCTAAGGACATTATTTATGCGCGTATTGATCGGCGGCGCAAGATTCCTGTTACTAGTCTTTTGATGGCACTAGGTATGGATGCGTCGGATATTTTATCGACGTTTTATGATAAAGTGACTTATGAGCGTGATGGAGAAGGATGGCGAGTTCCTTATTCTGTTGATCGCTTTAAAGGAATGAAGCTCATTTCTGACCTTATAGATGCAGATAGTGGTGAAGTCGTCGCGGAGGCTGGTAAAAAATTAACAGTTCGTACTGCGAAGTCTTTGGCAGAAAAAGGACTTAAAGCGGTTAAAGTTAGTGAAGATGATTTATTAGGTTGTTATCTAGCCGAAGATATCGTCAATTACGAAACAGGTGAAATTTACCTTGAAGCTGGTGATGAAATTGACGAAAAAGTATTAAAAATTTTGCTTGATGTTAGTGCTGATCAAATCAATATCCTTGATATTGATCATATGAATATTGGCGCTTATATCCGCAATACTTTAAAGGTGGATAAAAATGAAAGTCGACAGGATGCGTTATTTGATATTTACCGAGTGATGCGTCCAGGTGAGCCCCCAACAATCGATACAGCAGAAGCAATGTTCCATTCATTGTTTTTTGATCCAGAGCGTTATGATCTTTCAGCCGTTGGGCGTGTTAAGATGAATTTGCGTATGGATCTTGATTGTCCAGACACAGTTCGCATTTTACGCCAAGAGGATATTCTTGCTGTTGTTAAGATGTTGGTTGAATTGCGTGATGGTCGTGGCGAAATTGATGATATTGATAATCTTGGCAACCGTCGCGTTCGTTCCGTTGGAGAATTGATGGAAAATCAATATCGCATTGGCCTTCTTCGTATGGAGCGTGCGATAAAAGAGCGCATGTCATCGGTTGAAATTGATACAGTTATGCCACAGGATTTGATCAATGCAAAGCCTGCTGCTGCTGCAGTTCGTGAGTTTTTTGGGTCTTCACAATTGTCGCAGTTTATGGATCAAACTAATCCATTGTCGGAGATTACCCATAAGCGCCGTCTTTCTGCTCTTGGTCCAGGTGGTTTGACTCGTGAACGGGCGGGTTTTGAAGTTCGTGACGTACATCCTACGCATTATGGTCGTATTTGTCCGATTGAAACACCAGAAGGCCCCAATATTGGTCTCATTAACTCCTTAGCAACATTTGCGCGAGTTAACAAATATGGCTTTATTGAAAGCCCATATCGAAAAATTGTTGATGGAAAAGTCACAAAAGAAGTTATTTATCTTTCAGCGATGGAAGAAGCAAAGCATTATGTTGCTCAAGCTAATTCTTCATTAGATAGTGAAGGTCGTTTTACAGAAGAGTTTGTTGTTTGCCGTCATGCTGGTGAAGTTTTAATGGCGCCGCGTGATCATGTTGATTTGATGGATGTTTCACCAAAACAATTGGTTTCAGTTGCAGCAGCGCTTATTCCTTTTTTGGAAAATGATGATGCGAATCGTGCGCTTATGGGATCGAACATGCAGCGTCAGGCAGTTCCTCTTGTCCGCGCCGAAGCGCCATTTGTTGGGACAGGAATGGAGGCCATTGTTGCACGCGATTCAGGAGCTGCTGTGAGTGCAAAACGTAGTGGTGTTGTTGATCAAGTCGATGCTACCCGTATTGTTATCCGTGCAACAGAAGATTTAGATCCTTCAAAATCAGGGGTTGATATTTACCGCCTACAGAAATTTCAGCGTTCTAATCAGTCCACTTGTATTAATCAGCGTCCTCTTGTACATGTCGGTGATAGGATAGAGAAAGGTGATATCATTGCAGATGGTCCATCCACGGATCTTGGTGATTTAGCTCTTGGTCGGAATGTTCTCGTAGCCTTTATGCCTTGGAATGGATACAATTATGAAGATTCTATTTTGTTATCCGAGCGCATTGTTGCTGATGATGTTTTTACTTCAATTCATATTGAGGAATTTGAAGTTGCAGCACGCGATACAAAACTTGGGCCTGAGGAAATTACGCGCGACATTCCTAATGTTGCGGAAGAAGCGTTAAGAAATCTTGATGAAGCTGGCATAATTTATATTGGTGCTGAAGTTCAACCAGGTGATATTTTAGTTGGAAAGATTACCCCAAAAGGTGAAAGTCCCATGACGCCAGAAGAAAAGCTTCTGCGTGCAATTTTTGGGGAAAAGGCATCCGATGTTCGTGATACTTCTATGCGTATGCCTCCTGGAACTTTTGGTACTGTTGTTGAAGTTCGCGTTTTTAATCGCCATGGCGTGGAAAAAGATGAACGTGCGATGGCAATTGAGCGTGAAGAAATTGAGCGTTTAGCAAAAGACCGTGATGATGAACAGTCTATTCTTGATCGCAATGTTTATGCGCGCCTTACCGATATGTTGACAGGTAAAGTTGCTGTAGAAGGTCCGAAAGGCTTTTCGGGCAGTAAAAAGCTTGATAGTACAGTAATGGGGCATTATCCACGATCCCAGTGGTGGCAATTTGCTGTTGAGGATGAGAAGCTTCAAAATGAAATTGAAACTTTGCGCAAGCAATATGATGAATCAAAAGAAGCATTACAACGTCGCTTTATGGATAAAGTTGAAAAGGTCCAAAGAGGTGATGAAATGCCTCCTGGTGTCATGAAAATGGTGAAGGTTTTTGTGGCTGTGAAGCGGAAAATCCAACCAGGTGATAAGATGGCGGGACGTCACGGGAATAAGGGTGTTGTTTCACGTATTCTTCCCGTAGAAGATATGCCATTTCTTGAAGATGGGACCCATGCTGATATCGTTTTGAATCCACTTGGTGTGCCTAGTCGTATGAATGTTGGACAAATTCTTGAGACGCATCTTGGTTGGGCATGTGCGGGGATGGGCAAGAAGATTGGTGATTTGTTAGAATTGTATCAAGAGACTGGGGATATATTGCCGTTGCGTCAGCGTATTGAAAATCTTATGCCTGATGATAATCAAAATGAACCAGTCCGTCAGTATGATAATGAAAGCCTTTACAAATTGGCATTACAGATGAAGAAAGGGGTTTCAATTGCAACGCCTGTTTTTGATGGAGCACATGAGTCTGATATTAACATGATGCTGGAGGACGCAGGCTTAGATAGTTCAGGGCAAGTTACGCTTTATGATGGTCGTACTGGAGAACCTTTTGATCGTCGAGTAACGGTAGGATATATTTACATGTTGAAATTGCATCACCTTGTTGATGATAAGATTCATGCACGTTCTATTGGTCCCTATTCACTTGTTACGCAGCAGCCATTAGGAGGTAAGGCACAGTTTGGTGGTCAGCGTTTTGGTGAAATGGAGGTTTGGGCACTTGAAGCTTATGGTGCTGCATACACTTTGCAGGAGATGCTAACAGTAAAATCTGATGACGTGGCCGGTCGAACGAAAGTCTATGAGGCAATTGTGCGTGGTGATGATACATTTGAGGCGGGTATACCCGAAAGCTTTAATGTGTTGGTAAAAGAAATGCGCTCACTTGCTCTTAATGTGGAGCTTGATGATGCGCGTGAATTTATTGCACAGCGGGCATTGTCTGATACAGCAGAATAATAATTCAAAGAGCGCAGTAGAAAAAGGCTGCGCTCTGATTACTTTAAGAGGCTCAATAACCTTATTAAGGTTATACAGGTCATTTTTAAAAGTAAATGTATTTTAAAGAAGATCTGTTATAAAATAAATGAGATATTACAACAGGTTCTAAGAATCTTTGAAGGAGAACAGCATGAACCACGAGGTCATGAATCTTTTCAATCCTCAAGCGCCAGCGCAGACATTTGACTCTATTCGTATTTCTATTGCGAGTCCTGAGAAAATTTTGTCCTGGTCTTATGGTGAGATTAAGAAGCCTGAGACTATTAATTATAGGACTTTTAAACCAGAGCGTGATGGTCTTTTTTGTGCACGTATATTTGGCCCTATTAAAGACTATGAATGTCTATGTGGCAAATATAAACGCATGAAGTATAAGGGCATTATTTGTGAAAAATGCGGTGTAGAGGTTACTCTTTCGCGCGTGCGTCGTGAGCGTATGGGGCATATTGAACTTGCGGCACCTGTTGCGCATATATGGTTTCTTAAATCATTACCAGGTCGTATTTCTACACTTTTAGATTTAACTTTAAAAGATATTGAGCGGGTTCTTTATTTTGAGAATTATATTGTAACCGAACCAGGGTTGACATCTCTTAAGCTCCATCAGCTTCTTTCTGAAGAAGAATATATGCTTGCTATTGATGAGTTTGGAGAAGATCAGTTTACAGCTATGATTGGCGCTGAAGCTATTTACGAGCTTTTAGCTGGTATGGAGTTAAATAAAATCGCCAATGATTTGCGTCTCGAATTAGCTGAAACAACTTCAGAGTTAAAGCAGAAAAAACTGATTAAACGGCTTAAAATCGTTGAAAATTTTCTTGAATCTGGAAATAAGCCAGAGTGGATGATTATGAAAACAATTCCGGTTATTCCACCGGATTTGCGTCCATTGGTTCCGCTTGATGGTGGGCGTTTTGCGACATCAGATCTGAATGATCTTTATCGGCGTGTTATTAATCGTAATAACCGCTTGAAACGGCTGATTGAATTGCGTGCTCCTGGAATTATCGTGCGCAATGAAAAGCGTATGGTACAAGAAGCTGTTGATGCATTGTTTGATAATGGACGGCGTGGGCGTGTGATTACTGGAGCCAATAAACGTCCTCTCAAGTCTCTATCAGATATGTTGAAGGGCAAGCAAGGACGTTTTCGTCAGAACTTACTTGGGAAGCGTGTTGATTACTCAGGGCGTTCTGTTATCGTGACGGGACCTGAATTAAAATTGCATCAATGCGGTCTTCCGAAAAAAATGGCTCTTGAATTGTTTAAGCCTTTTATTTATGCGCGGCTTGATGCAAAAGGCTATTCATCAACGGTAAAGCAGGCAAAGAAGCTTGTTGAAAAAGAACATCCGGAAGTTTGGGATATCTTGGATGAGGTTATTCGTGAACACCCTGTTTTACTCAACCGTGCGCCAACATTGCACCGTTTGGGGATTCAGGCTTTTGAACCTATTTTAATTGAAGGCAAAGCTATTCAACTTCATCCACTGGTGTGTACTGCTTTTAATGCGGATTTTGATGGAGATCAGATGGCGGTTCACGTTCCGCTTTCTCTTGAAGCACAGCTTGAAGCCCGTGTTTTGATGATGTCTACCAATAATATTCTTCATCCGGCCAATGGTGCCCCAATTATTGTTCCCTCACAGGATATGGTTCTTGGTCTTTATTATCTTTCAATTGTTTCTGAAAAAGAACCAGGTGAAGGAATGGCTTTTTCTGACATAGGTGAGCTTCATTATGCCTTGGAAAATAAGGTTGTAACGCTTCATACGAAGATTAAAGGCCGTGTTAAGAATATGGGGAAGGATGGAAAAGAAGTTTCTAAACTTTATGATACAACACCTGGTCGTTTGATTATCGGTGAGCTTTTGCCAAGGAATTCGGATATCTCATTTGATATTGTCAATCAAGAAATGACGAAAAAGAACATTTCTAAAATGATTGATCATGTTTATCGGCACTGTGGACAAAAAGAGACGGTTATTTTTTGTGACCGTATTATGCAGCTTGGCTTTTCTTATGCTTGTCGTGCAGGAATTTCATTCGGTAAGGATGATATGGTTATTCCTGATAGTAAGTCGCGTTTAGTTGCAGAGACAGAAGCTTTGGCTAAGGAGTACGAACAGCAATATAATGATGGTTTGATTACACAAGGTGAAAAATACAATAAGGTTGTAGATGCTTGGGGTAAATGTACAGATCGCGTTGCAGATGAAATGATGAAACGTATTCAAGCCGTCGATTTTGATCCTAAAACAGGTCGTCAACGGCCGATGAATTCGATCTATATGATGTCGCATTCTGGAGCACGTGGTTCTGCTAACCAGATGAGACAATTGGCTGGTATGCGTGGATTAATGGCAAAACCATCGGGTGAAATTATTGAAACCCCCATTATTTCAAATTTTAAAGAAGGTCTAACTGTTAATGAATACTTCAATTCCACGCATGGTGCACGTAAAGGACTTGCTGATACTGCGTTAAAGACGGCGAACTCTGGTTATTTAACACGGCGTCTTGTTGATGTTGCACAGGATGCTATTATTTCGGCAGTTGATTGTGGTACCGCAAAAGGGCTTACCATGCAGCCAATTGTTGATGCAGGACAAATTGTTGCCTCACTTGGGCAAAGGATTCTTGGTCGTACAGCGCTTGTTGATATTCTACATCCTGTCTCTGGAGAGGTTATCCTTGAAGGTGGAGCGATGATTGAGGAAGCTGATGTCGCGAAGATTGAAGAAGCTGGAATTCAATCTGTTCAAATTCGTTCTGCTTTAACATGTGAAACACGTCTTGGTGTTTGTGCAAAATGCTATGGTCGTGATTTGGCGCGTGGAACACCTGTTAATCAGGGAGAAGCCGTTGGTGTTATTGCTGCTCAATCCATTGGTGAGCCGGGAACACAGCTTACTATGCGTACTTTCCACTTAGGAGGGACTGCGCAGGTTGTTGATTCATCGTATTTAGAGGCATCTTATGAAGGTAAGGTGGAGATTCGTAATCGTAATGTGGTTCGTAACTCTGAAGGCCATTTGGTTGTTATGGGGCGTAATATGGCTATCCTTATCAAGGATGAGTTAGGAAAAGAGCGCGTTGTACACCGTGTTAGCTATGGTGCCCATATTTTTGTTGATGATGGTGATGTGGTTAAACGTGGCCAACGTATAGCAGAATGGGATCCTTACACACGTCCAATTTTAACGGAAGTTGAAGGCTATGTGGGTTTTGAAGATATGATTGATGGTTTATCTGTCACTGAAACAGCTGATGAATCTACGGGTATTACGAAGCGTTTGGTGATTGATTGGCGCGCTAATCCACGTGGTGCGGATCTTAAACCAGCCATTATTATCCACGCAGATAAAGAAGGTGAATCCATTGCTAAATTGTATAAGGGAGGTGAAGCCCGTTATATGATGTCAGTGGAAACTATTCTTTCTGTTGAGCTTGGTGCTCATGTTAAGGCTGGTGATGTTATTGCTCGTTTGCCGATGGAAAGTGCCAAGACGAAAGATATTACGGGTGGTTTACCACGTGTGGCTGAGCTTTTTGAAGCGCGTCGTCCAAAGGATCATGCGATTATTGCTGAAGTAAGTGGCACGATTCGATTCGGCCGTGGTTATAAGAATAAACGTCGTATCATTATTGAACCAAATGATGAAACTCTTGAGGCAGTAGAATATTTGATTCCAAAAGGTAAGTTGTTTCACTTCCAAGAAGGTGATCAAATTGAAAAGGGAGATTATATCCTTGATGGTAATCCAGCACCTCATGATATATTGGCGATTAAGGGGGTTGAAGCTTTGGCATCTTATCTTGTTAATGAGATTCAGGAGGTTTATCGTTTGCAGGGAGTTCTTATTAATGACAAGCACATTGAAGTGATTGTTCGTCAAATGTTGCAAAAAGTTGAAATTACTGAATCTGGAGATTCTGGTTATATTTCAGGTGATAATGTTGATCGTATTGAACTTGATGAAATCAATGATAATTTGATTGCAGAAGGGAAGAAACCTGCATCTGGTAATCCCATTCTTCTTGGAATTACAAAAGCTTCTCTTCAAACGCCTTCTTTCATTTCGGCGGCATCGTTTCAGGAAACAACACGTGTTCTTACTGAAGCAGCAGTTTCTGGTAAAATTGATACTTTGCAAGGACTTAAAGAGAACGTTATTGTCGGTCGTCTTATTCCAGCAGGTACGGGTGGTACGATTTCTCAAATCCGTCGTATTGCTGCCGTTCGTGATGATTTGATTGTAGATGAGCAGCGTAAGTCTAGTAATAACGAAGTGGCTAAGGCTATGTTGACAAATATGACAACCGGCGCCGTTGCTGAATAATTTAAATATAACATCACATAATAAAAAAACGTCTGAACTTTATATTCAGACGTTTTTTTATCTCGAAATGCAGAAGTTGCATCTTTTCCTAAAAAATATCAAAAATTATAAGGCGATAGTTATTTTTAACATCTTTACTAGCTTATTGTTTTGTAATTATTTGAAACTCAAAAGCCATGTTCAAGGAAAATAGTTGATTATCTACAAATAAAATAATGATTGATTTTGAATTTTAGGAAAATTGTTGATTGATATCTTCTATAAAGATTTTAAAGGACTTATAATGAAAGATCGATAGTCTTTTCTGTAATCTAAAAAATAATTGATCCTCTACTATACAATACTTGTATGACAAGAATGTATCTTCTTCTAAATTAGAATGTAGGAGAGTAGAGATTACGTTACTCACTAAGTATTATAAAAAATAGACATATTTCTTATCACAATGTGATCTATGAAGACAGAATGAAAAAATGTACGAATATTATTCAATTGGAAAATTAACACGTGAGTTTTCAATAACAGCTCGGACTTTGCGTTATTATGAAGAAGAGGGGCTTCTTATTCCTTTTCGGCGTGGAAATACACGGCTTTATACACAAACGGATCGTCATAAGTTAAAACAAATACTGCGTGCTAAAAGAGTTAAATTTTCGTTGTCTGAAATATCTGATATGTTGACAATGGTTGAAAAACCACCTGATGATGAGAAAAAGCTTAAGAAGTTAATTGCAGGAATTCATAAAAAACGAGCTGATTTAAAGCAGATGCAGCATGATATTGATGATCTTCTACAGGATTTGGAACGAATTGAGGAGAGTTTTTTTGAGAGCTTAGCGGAGTTGGGGGTTAATCATTGATTATAAAATTTATTTCATCTGCTTTTAGACAATTTTCTTTCTATTAAAAGAGATAGGTTATACTATCTCTAAGGGGAATCTTTAACACTACGTGAAATGTGTGAGTTATTTAAAGAAATAGAGTGTTCGAAAAAAGCTGCGAAGGTATTTTCGCAGTATATTGTCCTTGATAAGCAAAAAAATTATTTTTCATAAAGAAAGTAAAAACAATGGCAGTTTCTCCTATGAGTGTTTTTCAATCTATTTTGTCACGAAAGTCAATTCGCGCTTTTACTGATCAGCCAGTTAGTTTGGAAACAATCAAAGAAATCTTAAAACTTGCAGCACGTGCACCATCTGGAACAAATATTCAGCCATGGCAAGTGATTGTGCTTACAGGAAGTGTATTACAGAAAGTAGGGCAAGAGCTTTCACAACTTGTTCTTTCAGGTGTAAAAGGAGAGCGTGAATATAGTTATTATCCACATCAGTGGCGTGAGCCTTATATTTCAAGACGTCGAAAAGTTGGTTTGGATCTTTATCAGAGTCTTGGAATTCAAAAAGGTGATGAAGAAAAAATACTTCATCAAAAGGCGCGAAATTTTTTATTTTTTGATGCACCTGTAGGACTCTTATTTACAATGGATCACGACATGGAAATGGGGAGTTGGCTTGATTTGGGTATGTTTATGCAGACCATTATGTTAGCTGCACGTGGATTTGGATTAGATACCTGCCCTCAAGCTGCTTTTGCTGATTATCATAAACAGATTCGTACGCTTTTATCTATTCCTTCTGATCGCCATATTATCTGTGGTATGGCACTTGGTTATCGCGATATGAGTGCTCCAGAAAACAATTTTGAGACAGAACGAGAATCGTTAGAAAACTTTGTACGTTTCATTGAAACATACCCATAAAATATTTTATATAATTAAGCATACGTTTTGAAGAACTTGGTGCATTATGAAAAATATTTTCGATAAGAATTTCGCATCCTTATTGAATTTTAATATTGCGTATTAACACTTATTTTACTAAGTTTGAAACATTAAGAGCGGTGACTCTAGGGGCATTGTCCGTTTTTTGAAGGTTGGCTTAATGGAAAACACTATAGAGAGAAAGTGCTGGGTGGTAGCAAGACGAGCGACATTCGTGTTTATTGCTGTCATTTTTTTAGTTTATCTCGCAATTTGATTTTAAACGGGACAAACGTTATGAAAAAGCATATATGCTCAAGCTGTACTATAGTTTTGAGGTGATACGTGTTTCTATCTGTTTTTGAACTTTTTAAAATTGGGATTGGTCCTTCCAGCTCACATACGATGGGGCCGATGACAGCTGCTAATATGTTTTTGCAAAAGATAGGAGATTTTTCTCAGTCGTCTGATATTCAAGTTTCTCGTATACGTGTTTATCTTTATGGTTCTTTAGCTTTCACGGGTATTGGTCATGCAACAGATAGGGCTATCATATTAGGACTTTTAGGAGAAAAAGCTTCTACTGTTGATCCTGATAGCATGGGGGGGGTGTTAGCAAAAGTTATACGTGAAAAAAAAGTGCAACCAGAAGGCCATCCCGCTTATCAGTTTGATGTGCAGCGTGATCTTATTTTTGAACGAAAGCAAATCCTCCCTGGACATACAAATGGACTGGCCTTTGAAGGACTTAATACTGATGGGAATGTTCTGTTGCGGCAGATTTATTATTCTATCGGTGGTGGCTTTGTTGTGACTGAGGATGAATTAAGCCATATGAATGATAATATACAACCAGAAGCATTTGAGGTGCCATATCCATTTGATTCTGCTTGTACAATGTTATCAATGGCAGAAAAATCAGGACTTTCAATTGCTGAAATGAAGCGCTTAAATGAAGAAACAAAGATAGAGCGTTCTTCTCTTGATACAGGGCTTGATGAAATTTTTTCAGCGATGACAAATTGCATTGATAGAGGTCTTTCACAAGAAGGTGAGTTGCCTGGTGGATTGCGTGTTCTAAGGCGTGCTAAAAAGCTGCATGAAGCGCTTCTGGAAAATCAAAAGAAAAATCGCAATTATCCACTTTGGGCAAATGATTGGCTTTCGGTATATGCCATAGCAGTCAATGAGGAAAATGCAGCAGGTGGTCGTGTTGTTACAGCTCCAACAAATGGGGCAGCTGGTGTTGTCCCAGCAGTTTTGCGTTATTATCTTCAATTTAATGATGATTCAGATCGAGAGGGAATACATAATTTTCTATTAACGGCAGCAGCTATAGGCGGTGTTATCAAACATAATGCCTCTATTTCTGGTGCAGAAGTTGGGTGTCAAGGTGAAGTTGGAACGGCATCTTCAATGGCCGCAGCAGGGTTGACCGCAGCGTTAGGTGGAACGCCAGCTCAAATTGAAAATGCGGCAGAAATTGCGCTTGAACATCATTTGGGAATGACATGTGATCCTGTTGCAGGTCTTGTACAAGTTCCTTGTATTGAGCGTAATGCAATGGGAGCTGTTAAGGCGGTAACGGCTTCTTCTCTTGCGTTATATGGTAATGGAGATCATTTTGTTTCTCTTGATGCTTGTATAGAAACAATGCGCCAGACTGGTCATGATATGAGTGAACGCTATAAAGAGACAAGTAAAGGTGGTCTTGCAGTTAATACAATATCTTGTTAGGAGCTGGAGCATCTTTCAATCCATAACTGGACTTTTTGGAGGGGGATCGTATTTCCTGATAAAGCTTGTGCTTTTTGTTACTTATAAATCAAAATTCCACTTTAATGCAGCAGCAGCTTGAAATAAATTCGAGATGATTCAGTGTTTTCTTAACGAATAATAGCTTCGGCATGAAGGCTTGGAGGGAGAGTATTGTTAGTATCTATCTGATTTGTATCTAAAATGGGAAAAAGCCTAATTTAGAAAAAGTAAAAAAGCGTAAAGTAAAATTAGTGATCAATCTGCCATTATTTTTTAGCTGGGTTTTATGGCTTTTTAAAGTTTCCATAGCCATATCTTTTAAGTAATGGAAGATTATGCCTGAGTATCCAAGGAAAATTTGTTTTAAATCTGAATAATTATGATGAGGAGAGAGAATTTTAAAGATTTTAATTTTTTGGAAGTAAAGATTTTTGGGTACCTAGTATGGTAAAAAATACCTTAAAAAGAAATGCTAATTTACAGTAATTAAGAGATATATTGGGAATATATTTTTTATTTATAAATTCTGTACCGTCAAAAAAACTAAAATAAATAATAACGTATACATTAAAAATATTTATCAAAATTCTCATGAGAATAGAATGCATGCGATAGAACATTATCGTGTTACTCATTCATGAGTTTGTTTTAAAAAAATATCTCTCAACGCTCCCAAACTCATTTCACGGTGGTGTCCGTGAATGGTATATAAAAAGCAAGTAAAATAAAATAGTTATGTCTAATATGGGGGAATAG
>NZ_JBHIMX010000159.1:0-593 GCF_042194435.1 Bartonella sp. LB28NMGDW | reverse complement strand
GATGTTGGTACAGCTTTTGAAGGCATTGATACGAGTATCAAGAATGTAAATCAGCGGATCAAAGATGTGACACAAGGTGTTGCACAGGATTCGTTGTCATGGAGCAAAGATGCAAATGCCTTTAGTGCGCAGCATGGAGAAAAAGAGGACAGAAAAAATAGCAAAATCACCTCTCTTAAGGATGGTGAACTCTCAGAAAGCTCAACCGATGCGGTTAATGGCTCACAGCTCCATTCTACGAACACAGCCCTTGCGGAATATTTTGGTGGTAATGCCAAGTATGAGGACAGCAAATGGACAAAGCCTGATTTCAAAGTTGCGCAATTTGGTGCTGATGGCGTAGAAGGTGACGAGAAGACTTATCATAATGTTGCTGATGCTTTTGAAGGTGTTAACAGTACTTTCAACACTTTGAATGAAGAGATTGTCGATGTAAGAGATAGTATCCTTGTTAAGCAAGAAGAAGAGGTTACTTTAGCGCGTAGTCTCCGTGCGGGGGGATCGGGTGCCATCACCATTGGTAAGGCATCAGGCGGTACTGAAGTAAGTATTCTCAACAAAGACGGTAAGGAACGGAAAATTTCTGGTGTGAG
>NZ_JBHIMX010000158.1:347-595 GCF_042194435.1 Bartonella sp. LB28NMGDW | reverse complement strand
AAAAGAGATTGGTATAACAGGTTATTTGTTATTTAAAATTTTGGCGAATTTTAAAGTAACGATAAGTATTTATGATCGCAAAATATTAAAACCATTTTAACCGTCATAATCATAACAATTTCCTTTATATAAAATTAAGAAAGGGGTTCTGTTGGCAGTATTTATCAAGTTTTCAATAGAGTGAGCTCTCTTTTGAAGGAAAAAGCATATTTGGTATGCAGTTTATTTTTGGCTCTGATGAGTTTGAA
>NZ_JBHIMX010000158.1:0-255 GCF_042194435.1 Bartonella sp. LB28NMGDW | reverse complement strand
ATGAAACCAAAAGTTTGTTTTTAAGCACAAAAAGCTCAAAGATTTCTGAGATATTACACATTTTAAGTAGATCAAAATAACGCCTTTTCACAGGAAGAGTTTTTTAAGTTATGGGTTTCTCAATTTTTTCAAGAAATGTGGCAAAGAAAGTTATATACTTTAAATTCTTTATTTGGAAAAACACGATTGCGTTCAAAATTTTACAGGTGTACGGTTTACAGTTTTTGAAGAAGATGCAATGATCAGTTAATGCGT
>NZ_JBHIMX010000157.1:0-606 GCF_042194435.1 Bartonella sp. LB28NMGDW | reverse complement strand
TAAGTGATGGAAAGCAGGATTACGTAAACTTGGAAAATCATAAAAATGACTTTGTGGGTACAAAGATTGGCAAAAATCCTTACACTTTTGAGCAAATACCTCCTGGAAGTGGTCCTTGGAAAGAAGCATGGCAAATATTTAAGGGTTATCCAAGTGTTCATGCTTGTTATGGACATCCAAGTGATGCTTGTACAAAGTTCTATGGTTTACCTAATCGTACGCCAATTTATTCAAAATATTCAGGGAGGAAAAAATGAAACAAATCTTGAAATTATTAAGCGGAATAGTTTTGGTTAGTGTAGCTGGATGTAACATTGATAAGCCTTCTCCAGGGGCTCTGAGTATGTGGGAGAAACCTGGTGCAGATTTTACGGAGATAGGAAAAGCATTGTTAGAATGTGGTATGCCAACCCCTTATGATGTTTTTCCAGAAAACCAACAGCAGAGTATTAATGCTAAAGCAACAGTTGATGCTTGCATGGTTCAAGCAGGATTCCGCTATAAAGATCAAAGAGGAGGGGGGTGGTGTTATACTTTTAAAGAGAAAAACTTGCCGATTTGTCGTCCAGGTGCTGTCATACCACAGCGCAGTGTCAAGAAGCGCTT
>NZ_JBHIMX010000156.1:0-609 GCF_042194435.1 Bartonella sp. LB28NMGDW | reverse complement strand
GAGATTAAAGAACGTGACGAGGAAATTGAAAAACTTAAACAAAAGATAGATGCGTACCGAGAAGAGTTTAAACGGAAAAGTGAAAAGATACAGGCACTAAAAGCAGATGTGCAATCACGTGATGCGGAAATTCAAAGACTAACACAAAAGCTTAAGCCGCGTGATGAAGCAGTAAAAGCGCCGGCTCATAAGAATAAGAAGAGTAAGAAGAAGGGTAAGTGAGGAGAGAGGGATGGGCTTAATTGCACTTATTATATCTTGTATTGCTAATTTGTGTTCATGTTATGCGGTTTATACCAATTTTAAAAACATAAAAATGCTTAGACAAGCGATAAATGAAAGAGACGAAATAATAAAAGAGCAAGCAAAGCTCATTGAAAAATTATCTTTTCCTAACGTTTCTTATTGTGTGAATTGTAGTAAAATTGTGTGCAGAGAAGTCGTTTAAAGCACCATTCTAAGAAAAAACAATCATTAAATACAGGTGATTTAGATGCTTCATGCAATCCTTTGTTTTGATCTAGGTACCAAAACGGGGTGGGCGATACGTGGTGCAAGTGGTGACATATTCAGTGGTACCGTGAATTTTCAATCGCGCCGTTTTGAAGG
>NZ_JBHIMX010000155.1:0-612 GCF_042194435.1 Bartonella sp. LB28NMGDW | reverse complement strand
CTTGTGCCGAAGTGGTTATATCTTTGAGTTTGTCATCAAAACTCTTCATAACATTCTCAAAGCTATCACCAATGCCTGCAAACGCAACAGAGACGTTATCATAGCTCTTATCTTCTGATGAACCATCAGCATTGACACCTTTGAACTTGAAATGAGGACCTGTCCAATGACCATTCTCATAACCGGCTCCGCCACCCAAAGACTGAGCAACATCACTACCAAAGCCGTAAAGCTGAGAACCTGTTACTGCATCACTTGAATCTTTAGAGATATTACCTGCTGCTAGAGACGTGATCTTACTGTTGCTCTTATCTGCACCATGCTGTGCGACAAACGCACCTTTCCCGTCATCCCACAACAACGCATCTTGAAGACGTTCAGAAACCTCATCTTTGTTCTGAGCAACTTGATCCTTAAGATCCTTGAAGCCTTGATCAACCCCACCAAACGCACCAGAAAGATCATGATACTCTTTATCATCTAATTTATAGGTTGGTTCAGTCCCTTTTAAGACATCAGCACCGCCACCTAAATATTTCGACGCATTCTTAGCAACTGTCTGAAGATCATCACTGACACCCTTTACATTCTCATTCGTTGCATAAAGCTGGG
>NZ_JBHIMX010000154.1:0-614 GCF_042194435.1 Bartonella sp. LB28NMGDW | reverse complement strand
AAGAGGGGGCAGCGCCACCCCATGTGGAGACGCGGGTTTGGCGCAATAAGCGGACGGGGCGCGTTGAAAAGATACCAAAGGGGATTGATCCTGGTTGGCATTTGAACCCTGGGAAACATCGGGCGCAAAATTTAAGCAATTTTTTGAGTGATAAAATTTCCACCATGGGGGACAATCGAAAGCGCATTGCCATTGAAGATATTGGGGGTTCACCACTTTTGGAAGCCATGTTTGAAGGACATATGCCGCGTGGATTTATTCCCATTGCCCCAATGATCCAAAAGGTGAGTGATGTTTTTGCAGCGGAAAATTCTCTTATTCGCTTATCCGCAGACAGTGTGAAACATATTTTGTTAGAGCATCAAGCGCGGTCTCTTCGCTTGGAGGATTTTCGAGGCGCCATTCAAACACTCATCCGCCCCCATGGCGTTATCAGACGCAAAGATACGCAGGGTGTTATGTTTTTTGGTGAAAGTGGTGGGGCATGGTGGCGCTTTGCGGTCAAATGGGTAGCAAGCAAACAAGAATGGTGGTTGACCTCCATGCATAAAAAAAGCTCTAGAGAAATTGGACGCTTATTGGATGCGGCTGAAAAAAAGGGCGAGAGGTTGTTG
>NZ_JBHIMX010000153.1:0-614 GCF_042194435.1 Bartonella sp. LB28NMGDW | reverse complement strand
ACCGTACAACCGCCACCGCCGCCACCGCCTCCTAAGTAATAAGAATAACCACCCCCACCACTGCCGCCGCCACCCCATGCTTGGATCTCAACTTTAGTTTTATCCGTTACCCAGTCTGGCCATTGAATTTTCCCATCTTGCGTATACAGCAATTCAGCATCAGCAAGAGCCGGCCAATTTGTGATTTTATCGGTCAAATCTTTTTTAAGACTCTTTATCTGTGCCAAGATGGCTGCATCCACTTGTGATTTGGTATAAACAGCTTCGTCATCAACTCTCAAAGGTCCTTTAAGCGAGCTTCCGGTTGTGTTTAGACTGCTAACGACTTTGTTGTTATGGATAAGGTTAAACGACGAATTACCCAACAGTTCTAAGCCACCACTCATAGTGACTTTGCTGGTAAATTTATTATAACTTTGCCATTCATTTGGGCTTGTGAGGTGTCCATAGCTTGTGAGATCTTCATTGATCTTAGCTCTAAAATCATCAAGCCCCACAATATCTTCGGTTTTATGTTGGTGTGCGCCTAATAGAGAGACAGCACTGCCAAAAGTGAAGTTATTATTGCTTGATTTATAGAGAACATAATTGTTGGCAGCATCTTTTGCGCCTTC
>NZ_JBHIMX010000152.1:0-614 GCF_042194435.1 Bartonella sp. LB28NMGDW | reverse complement strand
GTTGAAGGCAGGACCTTTTCTGTACCATCCGGTCTTTGAATGGTAATAGCGGGACAATCCATAAAGCCTTTCTTGATCTTGTCCTGATAAGGTAACAGAGGCGCCCCTGGAGCACGGCGATACACCCAATCATGTTTACGCAAGTAATCCGTTAAATCCTTTGGTCGTACTTCCAACATCTTTGCTGCTTCTATCAAACCAAACAAACCATCAGAGCGTTTTAAACCTTCCAAAGCTTCTGCTTTTGGAGTCAATTTAGCAATGGTGTTATCCTTTTGCTCGATTTGACTTTGTAAGTGATTCAAAACACCAAGTAATGCTTCGGGTTTGGAGTAGTCAACTTGTGGTGTCACTACTTGTTTCAAAAGCCGTTCGCATTTGATAAAGTATAAACGAGCCTCTCTACCTTTCTTATTATTCTCAAGCATAGAAAGCTCTTTTGCTACACTTAAAGTTAGATGATAATCTTTAGAGGGACGACCACCTTGGAGGTTTTCCCCAAAATTGGTGAAAACTAAATAATCCTGATTTTCTAATAAATTATATTTGTTGATGCGATATTTAATCCAAGTAGAGAAATCTTTACCTACTTCTAAAAACGCATGCAAATCACG
>NZ_JBHIMX010000151.1:0-619 GCF_042194435.1 Bartonella sp. LB28NMGDW | reverse complement strand
TTATTCACGCTGCTAGGGCGTTGTCCTTTTGACCAATCAATCAAATCATCACAATAGGCATTCAAGGAGGCATTTAAAGACCAATCATAAATCGTCGACATCTTAAACCTCATGTCTTAATCGCAAACAGAACACTCACATTTACTGGACGCGTCTCGCCTTCACCAGTGCTCTCCAAAACAACCTCTTGGCTCTCATCAAGAGTATAAGGACTTACAATGTAGCCCCCTAAATTCTCACGCTCTATACCCATAAAATTCGCGAGAGAACTCCCCCCAAACAAGCCTAGACGATAACCCAACACATCTGTCGTATTCCCATCCCAAAAGTTTTCGTTGCTGGTAAAATGAGACATCGAAAGGCTCTGTCCTTGATGTTGGTGAGACTCGATTAAATCTGTTTGCACACTTGCAAAAGAACGCCAAGGGTCTAGATTGCGTTCATTATCAAGCCCCCGTAAAAACATCCCTCGAAAATCTGGAACATTAAACGTCTCAACGCCATCCCCCTCTCCCCAAACCGTTCCTATCGTCTCAAATAAATCACGATAATCACGACGCAAATAAGCCTTCCCATCGCAAATTAACCAATCCTTTGGAATCCCGCGCATTCCAAACGT
>NZ_JBHIMX010000150.1:0-621 GCF_042194435.1 Bartonella sp. LB28NMGDW | reverse complement strand
TGCAATGGTACACTCCCAAGACCACCTATGGCTTGGGTGGTTTGAGCACTTAACGGGGCAATACGAGGTCCTCCATACACATTACCCCCAATTCCTGTGTCATACATTTGATAGGCATCTGCACCCCCACGCTTAAATACATTCTGCATCCAAGAGGGAGGAGCGCTTGTCTGCACCTGCTTTTGTTCTGTTGTTGTCGGTGTCTTGCTCCCCATGTTACAATTCCTTCCTGTAATAAAGCATATCTATGCTGTAACCTTGCTTGTCCAATGCACGTTTCCAACCTAAACGCCCTAAAATCTCTATCTCAAAAGCCCCATTCTCACGCGCCCAATCCTCGGCAACTTGCAAATTGTCAACCAAATCAAGAACACCCTTGCCACTACATTCACAAATCAGAGCGCGTTTCTTTCCTAAAACTGTCTGTTGTATCTGGGTCGTGACGACCGCTAAAAAGCGCTCTTCATCATCCAAAACAAGCCATAACTGTTTCTTACCACTGCCAATAGATTCAATGAGTTCTTGCAACGTAATTTCATGTTTGAAACGCTCTACATACTCTCTAAAAGATGCAATGATGTCTTCAAGATAAAGGGCTATACGCTCCATATCCCAAGACGT
>NZ_JBHIMX010000015.1:0-18042 GCF_042194435.1 Bartonella sp. LB28NMGDW | reverse complement strand
AATGCGAGTTTCCATGTTTTATCTCCTTGAATATGCTGGAGATACAATGTCTTTTTGCCAATTATGTTCCAAAAGTGGTAAATATGCGCCAAAAAGGGATAGGAAAGACCGAACACAAGACGGTGATCATTACTTAAAATTCTGGAGTATTTATTTTATTATTTCATTTTTTTGTAAAAACAGCGCATCTTCTAAAATTTTAGTTTTTATATTGTACTTATAATTAAAAGAATGCTTCAATTATTCAAAATAAATATCAAAAGTATTCAATTCAAAAAGCTATGAGAGATAAAAGAGAAGGAAGAAACATTAGTGTTCTAAGCTGTTTTTCCTTCTCTTATTATTCTATATCAAAACAATGCTAGAAAAACTTTCTAAGTTCTTTGAGTAAAAACTCCCAAAACCAGAGAGGAAAGTTGAAAAGTTTTGAGACAATGTCCAAAAGTTTCGAGATTCTCTCCAAAGTTTGTTTTTTAGTTTCGCCCGCAGTTTTTTTATACGATGTAAGAGCACTTTGATTTGAGAGATAAATTTGGTTTGATGGACCATCTTGTACTAAGAAAGTGCATTTTGTAAAGGTCATGTGTTCCACCTTTATGACGTAGGGATTATGAACTGTAATCGGTTCATAGGTGCTACAGGTTTTCACTTTTGCATTTGCAGTTGTCATGGATTCTGTTTCAAATGTATGTGTGTAAAGGTTACTTGTGCATTTTTCGGGTTTACTGTCGATTAAAATACATTCATCCATTACGCTTTTTATGGGTGCATTTACTTTGTTTATAAAGTTTTTGAGATGTTTAGAAAATTGAGTTTCTAAGGATAGGATTTTTAGGGATGGGATTTTTATGATTGTATTCATTTTATCAAGTTTTTTTAATACTTTTTTTATTAAAGGCCCGTAAATGTCTTTAATGTTTAAAAAATCACGAACACCAAGTTTACTGATGGCATTATAGGACCACCCTGAAAGACATGCGATCATTTCAATTGATTGCTCGTCGCCTTCTTTGCTCTGTATTGCTTTTAAGTCTTTAAAGTTCGGGCGGCGTAAGGTGATTTCTGTGTATGTCTTTCCTTCCACTTTAATAGGTACAAGTAATTGGTACATGGCTAGTTCTGTTATATTCATTAATAGCTTCTCCTTGCTTTCTAAATTAGATGCAGAATGATTTATCAAATTTCCATTATATCATGTTTGTCAATAGCTTAGGTAATAAACTTTGTGCTGGTTATGTAGAATGAAATTCTAACAAAATGGACAAGATGAATTTAGATTTTAGAGCGAGATAGAAGCGCAATTTGCTTTATGATATTAGTGGGCTATTAAGTTTGTTTGCTCAATTATTTGTGTTGATAAAAACTTCTCCATGAGCCATTGTTATATGCTGTATTGTTACAATAATATTTGTGTGGGGAGTTTTAAGGAGAGGGAGTTTGTGGCTTCTTTTTTCTTTGAGCGTTGTAAACCACCTCTGATAAAAGATGTTGTCGGAAAAGTGATGTTGTTATCATGGAGAGGGATAGAGTTTGGGAGCGTTTTTGTTGATGATATCAATGAAAAAAAGCTGATGAAGATAGGGCAACATGAATACAACAAAATGCGCTATTTCGGATTGGGAAATATATCTCTGAAGGAGAGTTTTGATCTTTTAGCTTCTTTTGCGTATAGTTTTAAAATTGCGATTTGCTATGCTTTAAAATTAATTATAAAGTGAAGCACTAAGTGTTTATTTACGTGTTGAGTGTGTGCGTGCGGATCATACACTGGATTTATGTATCAACAAGATGAATTATTCTCGAATAAAGTAAAAGAATAAAGAAAATTTATTATTTTATTCCCTGTGGATAAAGTTAAAATAGATTTATATTTATAAATATAAATTATTATTTTTCTATAAACGTAAAATTTAAATATTTTTAAATTTAAGAAATGTGACTTTCCTGATGAAACATAAATATACATTACCATTCATTATACTTATCGTATGTTTATCAACAGGAGGTTTGATTTCTACCGATATTTTTTTACCAGCACTGGGCGATATGCGTCAATATTATCAAGTGACACAATCTCAAATTCAAAGTGCAGTGGCGGTTTTTTTGTTGGCATTGGCACTTGGACAGCTCATTTATGGGCCGCTGAGTGATAATTTTGGGCGTAAAAAAACACTTCTATTGGGCTTATTCTTGTGGTTATTTACGACACTTGGTGTGATTTATACGGTTCATATTCACGCTTTTCTTGTGTTACGTTTTTTGCAAGGTCTTGGTGCTTGTGCGGGACTTGTCTTAAGTCGTGCAATTATCAATGATTTGTTGGATAAAAAAGCGGCTGGAAAACTTTATTTGATTGTTTTCCCTTTTATTGGAATGTCACCAGCACTTGCACCTTTCATTGGTGGACTTTTGATACAAGCTTTTCATTGGCAGGCAACTTTTATCTTTTTAAGCTTTTTTATATTTTTGACCATTTTTCTATGTTGTTTTGTGCTAACCGAAACTCTACCTCCTCAGAAGCGGCAGCATTTTTCTCCGGTAGGATTTATGAAGGCATATTTAGGTGTTCTCAGAAATAAACAATTTATTTTTTATGCACTTATTCCGTGTTTTTCTTACGCTGCCTATTTTGCTTATATTGTGGAGTCGCCTTTTTTACTCACGACTTTGGGGTTATCGCCGATACACATTAGTTATAGCTATATTGGTGTTTCGTTTCCCTATATTTTGGGAAATCTTTTGGCGCGATGGTTTTTTGAGCGCGAGTCTATGGAAAAGACTGTGGGGAGAGGGTACATTATTTTTGTGATAGGTGGTGTGCTGTTTGCTGTGCAAATGTATCTAAGTCCATGGCCCCTTGTGACAAGTTTTATGGCTATTGCTGTTCTTACTTTTGGCAATGGTTTTTTATTGCCGTTAGGAACAGCGTTGGCTATTTCATCGCATCCGAAAGCTGCGGGAGCGGCTTCTGGTGTTATGGGATCTTTGCAATTAGGAAGTGCGGCACTCAGTGCAGCGGTTATCGGAAAGATATCTGGTCATAGCCCACGGGCTATGGCAACTTTGTTAGCTGTGTGTTGTATGATTGGTTTTATCATTTATATTCAAAAAGCGCGTCATTTTATGACTTCAGAAATGAACTGAGTAAAATGATAAAAAGAAAACATTATGCGGAAATGTTTTTGATGTTGTTCACGAATGGGGTACCTGTACATTAGATGAATTTTTTTATTAAGTTGTTGGATTGAGTGGGTTTAAAATTTGTTACAAGCTTAGTTTGAGTTTAACAAATCGATTATGATGGGGGGAGAGTATGAGCCTAGAGTTTCAACATATTTTCATTATATTGGATGGGAAAAGTTTTGGCTCTAATGCATGTTTTAAATAAGGGGAGGAATTGATCAATGAGCCTTCCTATTATTATTCTTTCTCCTGTAATGCCAATTTGGGATGGTGGTGTTTTTTGTTCTCCATTGACAAAGCTATGCTTATCAAAAGGATACCCAGTCACTCTGCTGGATACACTTTCTCTTTTTCCTAAGAGTTCTCATGTGCTCAATCATGCTGCTGTAGACATTTTATCTTTTATGGCAGAAAAACTTAAAAGCTATTTTAAAGAGCCCGCAGTGCTTGTGGGATTTTCTATGGCTGGAATGTTGGTACAAATATTGGCAGCACGGCTTCCCAATGTTCAAGCTGTGCTTGCTGTGAATGCACCTGGCTATCCAGATAAGGTTTTGCAACGGCGCCTTGGAGATATTCTTGCCTCCTTAGAAAATAATGATTTGTCGGGGGCTTTGGAAATACTCAATGGTTTTATGCATCCTTCTGGCATTATGAAAAAAAGAGTTTTATTGGAGATTCCCGATAAACAAAAAAGCGTGGCAATTGAACGCATGAGAAGAGGGTTTAAACTCTTATTAGAAATAGATGCTAGAGATGAAATAGTTAAGTATAAGGGGAAGTTTTTAGCTTTAGTGGGAGAAAAGTCACAACTTGCAACGGTAGATAATCAGACGAAAAGTCATAATCTGAACCATGAATATAAGATTATTTCTGGTGCTGGTACGCGTTTGTGGGAGGATAATCCTACTATGACAGATGCAGTCATTGATGAGTGGATTGATGAGTTATGAAAAAGAAAGTTCTTGTATTACCTGGTGATGGGATAGGACCAGAGGTTTGTGATGCTGCGTTGAGGATCTTAGAGCAATTCCAATTGCCAATTGAGTTTACTTATGGTGATATTGGTTTTGAATGTTGGAAACAAGAAGGAGATCCTGTCCCTCAAGCAACTTGGCAAAAAATTATTCAGAGTGATGCCATTTTACTTGGAGCTGTGACCAGTAAGGGAAAAGAAGCGGCTTTAAAAGAACTGGAACCGCATTTAAAAGAGCAAAAACTTGCCTATGTGTCACCGGTTATTCAGCTTCGCCAAAAATTAGGGTTGTTTGCAAATATACGCCCTGTCAGATACATCTTTGGTCCGAGAAAACCTTTTCATTTTTGTGTTATCAGAGACAATAGTGAAGGCCTTTATGCTGGATTGGATTTTCGGGGTATTTCTCCTGAAACAGCCGTTTGGCTAAAACATCCCAATTTAACAAAATATGGGCTTGAGGAAGCTGCGTGGACAGTCCGTTTGCAGACACGCTTTGGTTTAGAGCGGTTATTTGAATATGCTTTTTCTTATGCGAGGAAATATGGCTTTAAGCGCGTTACTTTTGCTGATAAGCCCAATGTTATGCGAGAAAGTGGACAATTTGCTCAGGAAATTTTTGAGAAGATTGCGCAAAACTATCCGGAAATTGAAGCAGACATTCACAATGTCGATGCGGTTGCTTTGTGGATAGCAAACAAGCCAGAGCAATTTGGGGTGATTGTTGCTGAAAACATGTTTGGCGATATTCTCTCTGATCTTGCCGCTGGAGTCATGGGGGGATTAGGGCTTGCTCCTCATGTGAATGTGGGGAGCGAGATTGCTTGTTTTGAGCCTGTTCATGGCAGTGCACCACGTATTGCTGGACAGAATAAAGCAAATCCTTCTGCGATGCTTTATACCACGGCTTTACTTTTAGAGCATTTAGGTTTTAAAGATGCAGCAAAACAACTATCTGAGAGTGTTGATCAGGTTATTCGTGCTGGAAAAACTGTTACCTATGATCTTGGAGGTGTAGCCTCTACCCGTCAAATGGCTGAAGCTGTTCGCAATGTTCTTGTGAATCCTGTCTCTATTTGTCATGCGGCAATTATTACGATTGGTGATGAACTCCTTTCAGGACAATATTTGAATACGAATTTGCAGGATTTGAGTCAGAGCTTGAATAAAAGAAATATTCAAGTCACGCGTCATTTTGTTTGTGCTGATCAATTACAGCAAATCAGTGAGACTGTTGTTTCTTGCCTTGGACAAGAAGATCTTATCATTATCAGTGGGGGATTGGGACCAACATCAGATGACATAACACGTGATGCGGTTTCTCAAGCTGTAAAGCAGCCTTTGGTACATCATGAAGATGTTTGGCAAACAATAAAAGGTCAATTACAACGATTAGGGATTTTGGTGGATAAGAGTAATGCGCGTCAAGCATTGTTTCCTGAGACAGCAACCGTGCTTGATAATCCTACAGGTACAGCACCAGGCTTTTATCTTTCTTGTGATGGAAGTACGCTTGTTGTTTTGCCTGGTCCGCCATCACAGGCTCTTGCGCTTTTAGAGAATTATTTAGAACACAACGAGAAGAAATATTCTTTTGTATCGCGTGCGGGGTATGCATGGACTTTGATTGGAATTGATGAAAGTACCATTGCGCAGTGGGTTGATTGTCATCTTGAAAATGAGCCATTTGAACGGCATTTTTTATGGAAAAGCCCCTATGTTCTTGTGCAGCTTGTTGGTCAGTCATCGGCACCTTTGGCACAGCATTTAATCGAACAATTTGAAGATCATTTTCACTCCTATTTGGTTGGTGCAGAAGTTACTACTGCTTGTAAACAATTGAAAAAGCATACAGAGGTTCATTGGTCTTCCAATGATCCATATCTTTTAAAATATTTTCAGCCCATAGAAAAAAGTACAAAAAATATTCCACTGCTTGAGGTTGAAGTGAGCCTAGAACCTTCTATCGAGACATTAGAAAATCAAGAAGAAAGCCTTGGACATGCCACGATGACTATACGGATGAAAGGTTATGGTGATGATCGTGTAACTTTTCCCTATACGCGACCACTTTTAGGTGCCGTCTTACAAGAATATGCAGCTTGGTTGGTTTTAAAAAGAGTTTTGCAAACTGAGAAAAGCAAATGAACCTCTATGGGGACGTAAAAATATTGCTCAAATTATTGAACGTTCTATTATAAGAAGTATTTTGATCCTTTTCTTAAGTGGTTTTTATCTATAGGTTAAACTTTCTTTTAATGTGTAATTAAATCACTTTGATTAATTCAAGATTAAGAAAAACTTTACGATATTAGGCTTGCTACATTCAATATTTATAATGATTAATTATTATTATAAATCAATTCGTTATCTTTCATAGAGCTGATGACAAGGAATCCAGAGACTTCATGTGCCTCAAGCGTTGTAAATAATTGAGATTCTTTGTAAATCAAAAAGCGATGGTGTGAAAAGACAAGAAGTTGTGTCATTTACAGGAAAGCTTTGCAAATTTTATTGAAAAATATGTCCAGTTTATTGCGAATATGTGCCATTCAGTTATCTGATAATAAATTGCTGTAAAGAGCTTATAAAAATTTTTCCTTTAAGTTTTTGTGTGATTGCACGATCGTTGGGTGTTCGCTTCCGAGGGGCGATATTTTTCAATGTGATAACAGGAAGAATTATTTTTCTGTAAGACGTGAAAATTCAAGGAGTGATTATTTTATGCTTTTGTTTTCTTTTCGATTGGTAATTTTTAGGAATTTGTTTGAGGAAAATATTTAATGCGGTGCGTTTGTGAATGTGGTTAAAAACATTTTACGCGTGTGTGGGGGAGAAATAAAATGTGTCTTAATTGTTGATAAGAGTGTCAATGTTTTTGATGAACAAATTTTAGGCGTAATTCTTAGTATCTAGATAGGAAGTTCATTGCATTTTTAACAGTTCGTGTCCTATCTGTTGTGATGCGCAGTGGTCTTTTTTAGCAAAAAAGAAAGGGCTTTTATGTATCAGATTGATTACAACAGTTATCGTTCTGTCAAGAGTTTTAATCGTCGCGTTCGTTTTCTCGTTATGCATTATACGGCTCTTGATTTTAAATCCTCGATTATGGCGCTTACAGGAGAAAAGGTTAGTGCACACTATCTTGTTCCTGATCCTTCAGAGCAGACATATCGTGAAGCAGGCTTTAAGGACATGCGTATTTTTAATCTGGTTGATGAAAATGAGCGTGCATGGCATGCGGGTGTGAGTTCATGGGCTGGGCATAGTCATCTCAATGATGCATCTATCGGGATTGAAATCGTTAATTTAGCGACGGGTCATTTTGAGTCTCCAGAAGAGACAGTTGATTTTATGGCTTATCATGATGAGGGTGGTATATTTCCTCCTTATAATCCAATACAAATTGATGCCGTTAAGGAACTTGCCTTGAATATTCTTCAACGGTATCCCGATATTATGCCAACTGATGTTGTGGGACACAGTGATATTGCTATTGGAAGAAAAAGTGATCCAGGAGCAGCTTTCCCATGGAGAGAACTTTATAGGGCAGGTATAGGAGCATGGTATGATGATGAACTAAAAAGTCATTATCAAGAGCAATTTTCTAAGAACTTGCCGCCCAAAGAAGATATTTTGGCGAAGCTAAAATGTTATGGATATGACATTTCTGCTGCGTGTACCCAAACAGGATACAAAGATTTGATCCGAGCATTCCAACTTCATTTTCGTCAAGAAAATTATGATGGGATTCTAGATGTTGAAACAGCAGCAATTCTTTATGCATTGGTTGATAAATATTTTCCGTGAATTCAACGTGTTTTAATTGAAAATATGGTTATGATGACGTGTAAGCCTTTTTCTTATCAAGAGAGGCTTCTTTTTTTACAGTGACGTTCATAAAGAATATAATCTAAAGTCCTCTATTAAGTTAGCTTCATTTTTATGCTTAATAAAAGTGCCGAACACCATTGTATACTTTGCCAGATCTCAATGTTACTACAGTCCTTGGAACTTAAAACGATTCATAAAGGGTTTTCTTTACTCGTTTTTATTCACACGGCTCTCTCCATTCGTCGTGTACAAGTGAATGGTTTTGGTTGATTGAAACATGGGACAGGTCTGAAATGGAGAATCCTACGATATTCTGGACTTTTATTCAACATGCAAAATAATAAATTGTCATTATAAATTCATGTGATGCAGATTCAAAAAAAGGTGGGTCGTTTACAGATTGCTACTGATAGGAGTCTCTATTCTTTAGATGGGGAAGAGGTTAATTCATTTTTTGAAGATATATCTATTTTCTCTTTTATTGCTTTAGGGGATATTTTCATCGTTTTGATAACATGTTTCTTGGTGATTAAGTTTTTTAATGCGCGGCAGTGTTGTAAAATGTTGTGTTTTAGGATGTTAATAGAAGACACATTCATGCATATCAAAAACACAATGATGTCTTGTTTTTTTCAATATTTTATTTGTTCAGTACAGAACTTACCTGAGAAGTTCATGACCTAAATTAACAAAGGTTAGGTATAAATTACCAACAAAAATCAATTTGGTAATAAAGAAAAGGTATTTGTTCACCTGGGTACGCAAGAGATTGTTTGAATGGATGTGTAAGAACCCACGTATGCAGTGTTCTTATCAAGTACATCAGGTTAATTTTCTGAGAATATTTTTGTGAAAGTGAGTATTTTTTTTCAAAAAGACAAGAAAATAACGATCAAGAAAGATGTTCATGATATTTAATTTCAAAAGTAAAACCTAGCAACATAAGTTGCTAGGTTTTAAAATCTTTAGCTTAAATAGTATTAGAATGAACGCTGTAAACGGATCATACCTTGAAAAGCACTTTTTTTATTGAACAAATGTTTTTCATTATCATTCTGATCCTTCACAATGCGATCATCATTCCAATGAACATAGGTTAATTCAGGTGTAATCACAAATCCTGGAACCAACGTATATGCAATATTTACAGAAGTTGCAAAGGTTTTTACAGCACTATAAGAAACTTGTGCATTTAAATTTGCCTTTGGCGTAAGCTTGTAAGTGGCACCTGCCCAAGCAGCCCATTTACCACCCCAGTTTGCATAGATCGTTGTGCTTTGTCGTGATAACTCATCATTTTCATTTACTGTGTAGTAATCAAGGCCATTTTTATAACCAGCCATTACCCATAGATTGAAACGATCGTTGATATTGAAATCTGCACGTACTTTTCCAGCCCACTTTTTGTAGTAAGTGTCATATGCTGCAACCGCTGAAAAACCACCCCATTTTTGCATAAACTTTATACCCAAAACCACATTGGGTGTGTAATTTTTAATTGCTTTACTTGGAAGAGTATCCTTCGTGATAGGAACAAGCTTATCATCTTTATCAATATAGTATCCGCTTATTCCAGGAAGAGCATCTGAATTATTGCCTAGTTCAGCTCCGATAATAGCAGAAAAGCCGGAGTCACCATTAAAGGTGTAGGAAATAAAATTAGTGCGTGTTGTGCCTGCAGGTGCTATGCTGTCATCATTGAGAACATTTCCATAATCACCAGTCCAGCTGTTGAAAATTGTGTCATCAAGACCTACGCGAAAACCACCCAGTTCAATGTAAGCGGCTGCAAGCTTTGCAGCAGCGTTGTCTCTACCATCACCCCAGTTTGAATAAATTCTTGCATATGAACGAAGTGTTCCCATTTCTGTTTCAGAAGCTGCTTGAAAAACAAGGGTGAGCCGTGATGCTGCGCCATAGGTTTTTCTTTTGTTTCTTAGTTCAGTTTCGCTTGTTGCATCGATATTATCACCGCCTATAAAATCAGTACGAACATTTCCTGATAAACGCATGCAGGTTTCTGTTCCAGGGATATAAAAATATCCTTTTCCGTAGGCATCACAAACGCGAACATATTCTACAGGTTCGGGTTCGGCGATAACTGTTGAAGCAGCATGTGCTCCAGAAATTGTTAAAAAAGCTGCTGTAGAGCTTAAAAAGAGGGATTTAATATTCATATAGGATCTCCGAGGTCCGTTAATTTTCTTCTAAATTCTAAAGGGTATCATTTACCTAACGCATTAAGGACAAAGACATAAGTAAAATACGCGGCACTTGTTATCTTAGCTATACTAATCTTTTTAGATATTCAAATATGAAATTACCTTTTTGTAATGTATACATGTACTATTCGAGATAATGTGGTAAAAAAGACACAATTTTTGTTTTGTTAACTTTTTATCCCTATGGGCTCAATAGGAGAAAAATTTCAGATATTTGGGAAAAAAATCGAAAATGTCTTGAACTTTCTGTTGATACCATTTATGCCTCTCTGTTGGAGAGGTGGCCGAGTGGTCGAAGGCGCTCCCCTGCTAAGGGAGTAGGGCTCAAAAGGCTCTCGAGAGTTCGAATCTCTTCCTCTCCGCCATCTATTGTTATAAAAGCAGTTGATTGTGTATAGGAATTTTTTTCAGTGATTTGTGCTCATTTGCTTTTCTGCTAATCTCAATTTTGTGAAGTTTTTTGATTGCTTTTCTTGCTAGACGTTTTCTATCAGCTACTCTGCTATAGAGTGGTGCTATTTTATCTTCCTTCCATCTCAATTTATGTGCGAAATTGTATTATGTGCGAAATTGTAATACCTGTATTAGCAGCGCGTGTGGTTGCTCATTTTCTTAATTCCTGTGTTGATTTTTAATTTTATGTTTCATGAAACAAGTTACAAAAATTTCTTTTCTAATGGTGTAAACTAAAGCAAAACCAATGGGGGATATTTTAAGCGCAATATGTTTCATGTAAATCGCTATGCCAATTTATATTAAAGTAAATATGATCAGTTGTGGAAAAAAATATCCTGAGAAAAATAGGTTTGGTTCAAAATTTCTCATGCTTTTGTTGATAAAGGAAAGCGAAGCTCTGTTATAGCATCACATTGACGTTGCATATTTTTTAGCTAAGGATTGCTTATTTATTTTTATGGATATAGGGAGCAGCACGCACGTTTGTAAGAATAAGCGGCCGTAAAGCTAGATGTTACGGATTTTGTTCTACAAAGTGTTTTTGACTTCCCTATATCGTTCCAATCGTTTGGTGGCACATTTATTTTATGACGTTGTTTTGCTAAGCTTTTGCTTTTGTGTGTCAATCAGCACTTACTCCTTATACAACAGCATATTTGAGATCAATATTTAAGATGGTTTACTGCTTTATCGGTTATGTCAGCGTTTATATGCCAAATAGGGGAGAAAATATTGTATATATTTGCTAGCGAGTCATTTCTAAAAACGGAAGGATCTTTTTAATTTTGAGAAAATATAAAAGCGGAAAAGGTGGAAGTTATCTCTTATTTTTATCATCATCTTATTAATTCAGTTTTATAACTTTCATAAATCTCTATGGTCGTGTCTTTTAAATAATGAAGATTATGTGTCTTACGCTTTTGTTTATCCCGTTGGGATTATGCCTCTCATATAAAAAGAATGTTCTAAACACAAATATACTTGTGTTGCCAATTTATGCACTTGTGTTAAAGAGATATCTTTCAATGTGTATAAGCCCATTTTGCGACGGCACCTCTTAAATGGTATAAAACGTAAAAGTTTCTGTGAGGCATATAAAGTCTTATAGTGCCACACCATTTGTATACTTATGAAGATGCAAAGAGGCATATTATATATCTGCCTTCCTGTTGTGATAGATTTTAACTATGAGAGTTCATAAAAGGCATTTTTTCTTTTCTAAATTGTTTTTATTTATACGGCTTTCTCCACTTAATGATGTGCAAGCAAATGATTTTGCTTGTTTCAACCATAAAAACAGATTTGAAAAGAAAGAATCTTACAATATTCTAGTTTGCTATATTATCATTATAAATCAACATATTGCTTTATATTTTCATTGTATGTTGAACGTTGGATGTGGCAATGCTCTCAAAAAAATATCGATTTCTTTTAGAAGAAAACGTTGTGGGTGATAATTTTAAAAATTTCCTCTCATAGAGACTTTTGAGAGTGTTTCATCCATTTCATGATAACCAAACCACACATGAAAAAAGTAATGGTCGGTAATATTAGATAGTAAGATGGAGAAACTTTTGCAGGAAGAAAAGAAATAATACTTAATACTGTAATTGAAAATATTCTTCCGCTGAAAGAGACAGCACCAACAATACCAGAAATATGTTGCGTTTGTTTTTGGTTAAGTTCTGAGAAAAATAAGCTTTTTGCACCGATCGGTACAGTGCAAATAAATCCATGGATTAAAGAGAAGGCGATGACTGATGCAGCAGTTTGATGGCTATGAACTAAAAAATAGAGCGCTATGCACATCAGCGCAGAAAAGAAGGAAAAATATTTTATAGAATTCTTATATTTTTTATCAAGAACATGATACTTAGACATCAGTAAATTTGAAAAATATTGTGCTGAAAAGGCTCCAATATGGCAGCACATCAAGACGAGCATTTGCGAACCGTTGAGGTGATGAATTTTTCCTCCTGAAAGTATTATCGGTTGCCAGAAATGATAAATAATCTGAATACCAGCGCTAAAAAGGCACATGAGGAAAATAAACCATGCTCCTCCTACTGTATTTTGAAATATCCAGAGCGTTTCCTTGGCATTGTGCAAGATTGTTTTTGTTTTGGATGTTTCAATTGTCGTTTTCTTTTCTTCCGGAACAATAAGGAATATCAAAAAAATAAATCCCATCATGAGGCATGAGATGATATATCCCATAAAATATTGTCCAGAGTAATAGATCGTTCCAATTCCTACAATCCCACTGAGAATACTTCCGAAAGAGTTAACTTGGTGGTAGAGATGAGCATAATGCGAAAAGTGATCCTGTTTATCGCCTAGAGAATGGTAAATCCATCCGTCAATGGCGCTGACAATGATGCAAATGCCCGCTGCATAGAGAATTTGCGCAATAATAAGTGCTGTCATATTAGGAGCTTGAAGGCATAGAAGATAAAATACTCCTGTCATAAAGACCCCAGCCATAACGGAATATTTACGCCGATATCTGTCAGATAAAACAGCGCAGGGAAAATCAAGCAGCAGAATGGTGGTGGAAAAGACAACCTGAAGCAGAGCTAATTGCGCCAGACTAACTCCCATGGACATTAAAAAAATAGCATGGTAAACACCAATGAGCATGCGGACAGCATTATAGGATCCATAGTTGAGAGCGAGGGTGCGTGGTCTGTTCATTGTGTTGTTCCACAAACCTTACAGTGAGGATTTTTCTTTAGAGAACGCTCTTCTGTGAAAAGTTGGCTGCTCCATATCCCCACACGGTGATCAGTGGAAAGAAGGCTTCCATAACCACCCAAAAATTAAGAGCATCATTAGCACACATGGCAGCTGAAAGTGCATTAACAGGGGGAAATGTAGCAACTTTGAAGTTATTATTAATCATAACACAAGCTTCATAAATAAGATGATCACTTTTTGCCGGAAGATTACCTATAGACGAGCTACATGCGTAACAACCAGTTTTCTTAAGTATGTAAAATGGACCAAAGACAGCTATATCATTAACATAACCGGAATTTATATAGGCTTGTTTGTTTTTTACACACCATTCATTGATCCATAGGCCTAGCTGAGCAGGTGAATCAGCAGAAATGATCCATAAATCAGCTTTGGGTAATTTGTTGATATTCTCTTTTTCAGTAATCAACATTTGTAATTCATGAACTTTAATTTGGCTGTTTCTCCGCATCAGCTCACGTTTAAGAACTGTTGTTTTCGGAAGACTGATATCTTCTTCAGTAAAAAGAATTTGTCTGGTAAGGTTGGTTATCTCGATCACATCATTGTCAACAAGAGTCAATTTTCCAACGCCAGAGGATGCAAGCATTGCTGATACATGATTACCAATCCCACCACCCCCTAAAATGACAACACTTTTTTGCAAAAGAATATGCTGAACGGAGGTTGGATGCATACCATAGCTTTGATAATGGAGATGACTTCTGGAATAGCGATTATTGAGGATATTGTCTGATGTTTCAGCTTTGACAAGAAAATGGTTAGAAACAAGAAAATCAAACGCACGGTCAAAATTTTCTTTTAACATGATTAATGATAGTGAATTGTAAACTTCATCTACTGTCTTTTTTTTGATCCATTGTGCTGCAATAAGCACTAAGTTCTCCCAAAAATTTTTATCATTGATAATAAACTGCTTTGAACCTGCACCAAAAATAGCATCCTTTTCACGAACAACAACACGTGTGTATTTTCCTAAAATATATTGTTGTTTCATTTCTCCTCCCCACTTGTAGAGCAAACCAACTTTTCCCTGAAAAATAACTTCAGGTAAATTTCTTTAGTCATTAATTACATTCTGTATGATTCATGATGTCCTCCCCGTTATTGATGCTTTCATTATTCACCACATTACATGGGAGGAGGGCCCTATATAAAAATGTAAATACATTTTTATGATGTAAAGTAAATATTCCTACATCAAATATTGATGAATGTACATTGAGAAAATAACGCATCTTATCAGTTTAAAACTCTATAATCTCTATTAACTTAAATTTAATAGCATAAAATATACGATAAAAAATGAATAAATTTCAATCTTTGTAAAAAACACAAACTTTTTTACTGCTGCTGATAAAACAAACAAATCTATATTATAAAGTAGTTGATAACTACATTGATTGTGGTTATCCGTTTTGTATACGCATCATTTCATAAATGTTAATAGATTTATTAATCAAAATATTATTTTTGAAGTAATTGTAATATACTATTAAAATATTTTAAATTTACCTATAAATTGATTAAATTTCTCCTATAGAGATATAAAGATAGAAAGAAAAATCTATGACTATTTTATTGAATAAATTATTTTTTATAGCTTTATTCTGTTTGTTAAGTATTTAATTTTTGTACAATTTATCCCTTTTTATTTTTATCATATATTATTTTAAATAGATTTAATAAATTTCATTATTAATTTTTCAATACAAATTTAATTGTTTATTTTAATTTATTGCATACGAGAAAATAAAAAATGTTTACAAAAAAAAGTTCTGTTGAGAGAAGGCTTATTGCTTATCATATTTTTGCTAACATATCTTTTATCTACCTCGCATGGCTATACGGGTATAGATAAATTATTTTGTTCCCAAGCTGTTAAGGAACGTGATGATGCGGTTCAGAAGTTGGATTCAGCAAAGTTTGAAAAAGACAATGCGGAGAGAGGATGGAACGATACAATGCAAATATTGGGGGTGTCGGTAGAGGACTTGAAGAGAATAGCTTTTGAACAGCAGGCACTCTATTTTGCATTGCTGAAAAATATGCCAAATAACAAGCAACTAACTTATAAATATGAAATAACGCAAAAGCGGAATGCTGCAATTTTTGAACGGCTCGAGAAGGTTTTTACTTTATTTGAGCATGTTGAGAAAAGAACAGAGGCTTTTCGAGAATTAAATGAAGCAAATAAGCTTAAGGATCAGTCTCAAGCATTACATTATTTAGAAGTGATTTCTAAACATCATGAACATATTGATAAATTAAATCAAGAGATTAAAAGGATAGATCACAAAGTTGATAATTTAAATAACAGGCTTCAAAGTTTGAGGAAAATATTTCGATAAGAAACGAAAAGTTATTCATTTAGAAGACACGTTTGAGCAACGAGATAAAGCTCTTACAGCACAAAGAAGGAAAGAAAAGTGACGGCTCTTATGGCGCTTTGCGTATCACGAAAAATGAGCTCATTCTCTCCCATGGGGAAAACCAAATCCATTTGAATAGCCAAGGTTTGGTGCTTTCTCATCAAGCAACCCGTGTTGAATTAACGGGTAGTGTGCACATTCAGGCAGAAGATTTACAGCATAATCAAAAATCTGTTGGCGCAAGCCACAAACACGGTGGGGTCAAAATGGGTCCCTCCACAACCTCTTCCCCTCTTTAAAGGAGTTTATTATGCGTGAGAACACTTATGTTATTTTAACCAATGCCGATTTTGTTGCAGGCAAGCGTTCACCGGGCAAGGGTGAGGAAATTTGTTTAAGTGAGGAAGAGGCTAAATATCCGTTGCTGCTTGGTCAGATCACTGAAAAACCAGCACCTGTTGTTTCTGCGCCCCCAACTGTTTCTACCACAAAGACAAGCAAAGGAGCTTAAAGCATGCGGTGCGGGATGAGCGAAAAGGATGGCTCTCTTTTATATGGCTTTGCGCATTGTCAACAGTCACTTCGTAAATGTCTGACGACAAGAATTGGGACACGGGTTTTGCGTCGTCATTATGGATGTGATGTTGGAGCATTCCAAGACGCCAATGCTGATCCTGCGACGATGATGCAGCTTTATCAAGCAATTGTTGAAGCACTCGATGATCCAGAGTGTGGAGAGCCTGGGTTCTCGTTGCAGAGGATTGATCTGACAAAAGCAACGCGTGAAGGCACATTTCATTTGTTTTAACGGGCCATTTTGTTTTAACGGGTGTTTTTTATCCCGATGGGCATTTGGGGGATTGGTCACACAAAGAGCCAATGAGCATCAATTTAGAGGTTGGTGATGACAGAGTTTGAACCTTTATCCATTCCACAAGCTCCCCCTCCACAACTCCCTCTCCCACAAATTATTGAAGAGCTTTCTGTTGAAGCCATTTTAGAGCAAAAGATCACGCGTTTGACTGAGCTTTTTGCAGCGCATCATATTCCTTATAATGTGGAAAAGACGGCTTATGATCCGGTTGTCATTCAATTGCAAGCGGCGGCTTATGAAGAGTTGCTATTGCGCCAGCGAATTAATGAAGTGGCGCGAGATAATTTACTCACATTTGCCCGTGGAACAAGTTTAGATCATTTGGGGGATTTTCATGGGGTCACGCGCCTTTTGGATGAAGATGATGAGCGGTTTCGCCGCCGCATTCGTTTGAATAGACAAGGGCATTCCACAGGGGGCACAGCGCCACGTTACCAATATTTTGCCCTCTCAAGCGATATCCATGTCAAAGATGCTTTTGTTTATCGTGAGGGTAAAAGTCCGCTTATTCATGTTGCGCTTTTTAGTGACGCTCCTTCAGGGGTGGCTGATGAGGCTTTAATTGCCAAGGTACAAACAGCCCTTGATGCCCCCCATGTTAAAATGACCAATGACCACATCTTTGTGAAAAGCGCGGTACAGCGGATGATCAATGTTTCTGCTGATTTTTGGTTGTTACCGGATGAAGGCTCCTTTGTTTTGGAAAGAGCGGAGCAGAATTTAAGAGCAGAATGGGCGCGTGCGCAAAGGCTTGGGCGTGATCTGTCTTTAAGTTGGATACTAAGCCGCTTGATAGTTGAGGGCGTTCACCATGTGAACATAACGCAACCTTGTGAGGATATTTTGGTCGCACCTGATGAAGCTGTAGCTTTGGGGGATATTGTTTTGTCTGAACGGGGGCGTGCTTATTGATGCTTTCCTCACTTTTGCCCCCGAATTCTAGCTTGTTTGAACGTTGTTTTGCAGAAGCAATGGCTCTTGACCCTCACGTTAAAACCGCACTGGAAGAAATACCCCGCGCGAAATTTATTACGCGTCCGCCTTCTTGGTTGCCCTTTTTAATAGACGAATATGGCTTACAAGAATTAAACCCTTATTTCTCTAACCTTTATGATTTAATTGATCAGGGTCTTGCATGGCAAAATATTCGCGGCTCCCTTGCGGCAATAGAGATGGGGCTTGAATGGCTAGGGATTTCGGCACGCTTTCAACCCGCCTGGACGGGGCGGGTATGGTGGAATTCCTTTCAACTTGATTTTGTTCAGTTGCCTGAACGCAAAAGCCTTGAAGTCATTGAAGCGATTACCGACCTTTCCAAAAGTTTGCGCTCTGATTTTCGCCGTGGGACCTATGGTTATGATGTGCAAG